>CAYXSD010000013.1:0-39884 GCA_964466335.1 uncultured Spirochaetales bacterium | reverse complement strand
TAGGAGAGAGACAGTGAAAGAAATTGTAGTAATTTCCGGTAAGGGCGGAACGGGCAAAACCTCCATTACCGCCTCCTTCGCTGAGTTGGCCGGAGAAAAGATCGTTGCCGCCGACTGCGATGTGGACGCGGCGGACATGCACCTCCTGCTTAAGCCGGATTTCGCGGAAGCGGAAGATTTTTACAGCGGTGAGCTGGCAGTAATAGATCCTGAAAGGTGCAATGCCTGCGGGAGGTGCGCCGAAGTCTGCCGGTTCAAGGCTGTTGAAGTTTCGGGCCCCGGAAGGCCGGAAGGATCGAAAGCCGCCTATCAGATATCTTCTCTGAATTGCGAGGGCTGCGGTTACTGTGCCAGGGTATGTCCTGAGGAAGCGATCACCATGGAGCCGATGAATGTGGGAAAGCTCTACATCTCCAGTACAAAAGCGGGAAATACCATGGTCCATGCCAGACTCGGTATCGGTGCGGAAAACTCCGGTAAGCTGGTTGCCCGAGTAAAAAAGGAGGCAAAGCGTATAGCCGAGGAAGAGGGGAAGGAGTTTGTTCTGGTGGACGGCTCTCCCGGTATCGGATGCCCGGTTGTCTCTTCCCTTTCCGGAGCGGATTACGTGGTATTGGTCACTGAGCCTACCGCTTCGGGGCTTCACGATCTTAAAAGGGTATACCAAGTGGTCAAGCAATTCCATATCCCCGCGGGATGCATCATAAACAAGGCGGACCTCAATCCCGGGGTAACCAGAGAAATTGAAAGACTCTGCCGGGAAGAGGGGGTGGAGAAGATCTCCAGCATTAATTACGATGAGACCTTTACCCGGGCCATGACGGAAGGAAAAACAGTTATCGATTATGAAGAAAACCGGCTCGAGCCAATTATAACTCAGAGTTGGGAAAAAATATTGAAAATACTAAAAACCAACAGGAGCAGCACATGAAAATTGCATTTACAGCAACAGGCGACAACTGGGACGCTAAAATGGACCCAAGATTCGGAAGGACCGACTATCTTCTTCTCTACAATGAGGATGCGGACGAACTGACCAGTGTGGATAACAAACAAATCGCTGAGGTGGCCCACGGGGCAGGCCCCCAGACTGCACAGAAACTCTTCGATTTAGCGCCGGAGGTCCTTATAACCGGAAACGGTCCCGGCGGAAACGCCGCGTCGGTCCTTAAGCGGGGTAATCTAACAATCTATATCGGTGCCGGGGAAATGACGGTAAAAGAGGCCTACGACGCCTACAAAGCAGGGACCCTTAAAGAGTTTTCTTAAAAGTTGATACTGGCCCGAAGATTGCTAGACTGGATTCCGTAATGCCCAATTCCCTATAAGTGCTCTGGTTTTTCCCTCCGTCATTCTTCGGGCCACTACATAAGTCTTTAAGGATTATTCCCCCGAAAACCGGCGTTGAAAACTTAGGGGAATAATAAGAACGGCGCAATCGGCGTGACGGCTTATCTTCTCGGTGATTTTCCCGAAGAGGGCCGTTCCAAAACTGCTCTGGCCCTCCCGACCTATTATTATGAGGTCCGCTGTTTTCTCCTTGGCGTATTCCAGGATCTCCTGGCTGACATTTCCCACCCGGTGTTCCACTACGAAGGTCTGGGTCTTGGGTACCTTGGAGTAGTAGGTCCGTTCCATAAAATCATCTATGTCCCGTTTGGCCTTATCGTCAACGTTTTCCACCTCGTACATGTAGGATTTCCAGAACTGGGCCTCCGTTTCCGGGACGATGTGGAGAAGATGGAGCTCGCTGTTCTCGTTTCTTTCGGCAATGTCCAAGGCGAAGGAAAAGGCGAAATTGGCGTTTTCGGAAAAATCTGTGCAGAAGAGTATCCGTTTGAATGCTCCCATGCCGGAAAAGTCTTCCATATTCATAGATCAACCTCCCAATAGGTTTGGTAGAATCAGGGGTATCTCTGGAAAGACAACAAGAAGTCCCGCCGCAGCTACCAGGGCCGCCAAGAAGGGCAGGGCGCCTTTGAAGATCGTCTGCAGGGGTACCTCCCGTTCGATACCGCTTACGATATAGACATTCACTCCCACCGGCGGAGAGATGACCCCCATTTGGGTGACCACCACAATCATTACCCCGAACCAAATCGGATCGTAGCCGAGTTGGAGGACCACAGGATAGAAAATGGGGATGGTTAGGAGGATCAATGCCAAAGCGTCGATGAAACATCCCATAATAAGGAAGAAGAGGATGATGATACCAATGGTGATCCAGGTAGGCACGGGGAGATTGCTCAAGAAATTTGCCAGCTCAAAAGGTATCCGGCTCACCGCCAGGAAATGCCCTAAGACCACCGCGCCGGCGACTATTACCAGGACCATACAGGATGTGCGGAGGGTTTCGAAGAGGGCCCGCTTCAGCATGTGGAAGCTGAGTTTTTTACGGACTAAGGCGATGATGAGGGCCCCCGAGGCGCCGATGGCCGCAGCCTCGGTAGGGGTGAAAAAGCCCGCGAACATTCCTCCGATTACCACGATAAAGAGGAGCAAGGTTTCAATAACACCCTTTAAGGAAGCAAGCCTCTGCAAAAGGGGAAAGGAAGGCGCCTTAGGCCCCTTTTCGGGATGCCGCCTGCACTGAAGGTAGATGACCCCGCCGAAGAGGAGGGCGATGATAATGCCGGGGAGTATTCCCGCAAGGAAGAGCTTTCCCACCGATTGTTCCGTCATAATGGCATAGACAATAAACACCACCGACGGGGGAATAAGCATGCCCAATCCGCCACCGGCGGCAACGGTACCCGTGGCCAGCTCCATGCTGTACTTGTATTTCTTCATCTCCGGCAGGGCCACGGAGGCCATCGTCGCAGCGGTGGCGGGCCCGGAGCCGCAGATCGCCCCAAAGGCGGCGCAGGCGCCCACGGTGGACATTGCCAGCCCGCCGGGGAGCGGCCCGAACCAGTGGTAGGCTGCATTGAAGAGCCTTCCGCTTATCCCGCTGTGAAAGGCGATCTGTCCCATGAATACGAAGAGGGGTATTACCGTTAAGGAGTAGGAGGAGAAGGTATCGAAGATGTCGGTGGAAAGCATGCTCATTGCAGCAGAGGGATTCACGATAAGGGCAAACCCAGCAGTCCCCACGGCGGCCATTACGAAGCCGACAGGCATACTTGTTGCCAGGAGAATGAAGAGGACCAGAATCCCGATAATACCGATATCCAGAGGTGTCATGGTTTTATCATCTCCTTGCCCGGATGGAGGAGGTTGTCGAAGATGACCAGTACCACCACTACCGAGGAAAAGGTGATGAGGTATGGTACCCAGAAAAGGGGGATCTGAAGGGTCATTGACACCTGACCGGTGGCCTTTAGCTGGTTACCGTAGAAGAAGGACTGGAGCGCCAACACAGCAAAGAGTACCATGGCCAGAATTCGGATAAAGGAATCCATAATGACCCTCCCCCGCCGACCCAGTTTATGGTAGAAGACCTCGATTGCAACGTGTCCTTTAACAGCGGTGGTGTAGGGGAGGGCGCCGGTAATGGCCACTACCACAGCGATCTGTACCAGGTCGTAAGCGCCCTTTATCGGTTGGTTGAGGGCCCTGAAAACTACATCCACTGCCGTAATGAGCATCAACACCAGGATACTCCCTGCTGCCAGGGCGGCCAAGAGGTAAACCAGCCCCTTAAGCAGCCGGTGGTAGAGGTATATCCCCTCCTGAAGGGGTTTTGGCAAATTAGGAAGGGAAAACTCCATGAAAGCTAATCGGAGAGTTCCCCGATCCTCTTTCGGATATCCTTCACCAGATCGGAGCCGGGAAGACCATTCTCTTCGGCCTGGGAGATGTATTCGTCTATTACCGGCTGTACTGCCTCTTTCCAGCGTTCCTGTTCTGATTCGGAAAGGGAGATGATCTCTTTGTTCAATGATTGAACATACTCTATGCCTTCCTGGTCCGCCGCATCCCAGGCCTCACCATGTTTTTTGACCCATTCTTCGCTTACCTGGGTAAACACCTCTTTGATGTCCTCAGGTAGGGCACTCCATTTGCTCCGGTTCATTACAACGTACATGGAAGTGGTATAGCCGATGACAGAGCTATCGGTAACGTAGTCGATTACCTCTCCCTGTTTCCATCCCTTAAGGGTTTCTATGGGACAGAGGGTGGCTTCCACCACGCCCTTTTGAAGGGCCTCGTAGGTCTCGGACTGGCTCATTGCTACGGGATTTCCACCTAAGCTGCTTACAATCTTCGCGGAGAGGCCGGTTGCCCGGGTTTGGAGGCCCTGCATGTCCTCCAGGCCGCGGACGGGTTTCTTGGAGGCCACAATCCCCGGTCCATGGCCGTGAACATAGAGGACTTTCACGTCCGCCACCTCCTGGGGGGAGTATTTTTTCACCATTTCGGTAGCAATCGTGCTTGCTGTTAATCCGTTTGGATATCCTAAGGGGAGGTCCAGGCCTTCAAGCAGTGGAAAGCGTCCCGGGGTGTAGGCGAAACAGCTCATTCCAATGTCGGAAATCCCGTTTACCACCCCGTCGTAGCACTGGGTAGCTTTGGTAAGGGTCCCGCCGGGATACATGGTTATTGTAACCGCGCCGTCGGTGCGCTTTTCTATCTCCGCGGCCCACTCTTCCGCCCGCTTCGTCTGAACATGAGTGGGGGGAAAGAAGATACTGTAGCTGAATTCATAGGTCTTTGCGGGTTCTTCGGCCTTGTCTTCTGCCGTTTCAGTTTTTTCCGATGATGCTTTCGTCTCTTTACCGCGCTCCTCTTTTCCTCCACAGCTGCTTAGAGTGATGAAACTGAGAATGAGCAATACTGCGCACAAGAGAATAACTACTTTGTTACTAATGGTCTTCACGTGAGAAACCTCCCAAGGATAAGCTTATGTACTTGTTTTTGGTACAATACACCGAAGAAGTAAAATCGTAAAGCGCCTTTTTTAGCTTTTCGTTTGGACCTTCATTTGGATCTTCGTTTAGGGCCTGCTTTCCACGGTCACGGAGGTTTTAGGCCAAGTAAAGGCTATTATTCTCCCGAACTATTAATCCTTCTTTTTCCAGACTTTCCGCTGCAGCGGTAATTCTCTCCTCGGGGAACCCGTAGAGAGCAGTAAGAGTATGGTAGGTGAGTTCCTTGTTTCCAGCCAGATGAGCGAGGATTTTTCCGCGGACTTCTCGCCGGGAGCCTTTGAAGGGGGCCTGCTTTTTGTAGTGTTTGCTTCGTGTATTCGGATCGGGCCGAACAGATTTGAGCATAACGCCGTAATCGGTGAGAGCATAGTACCATTCTCTGGGATTATCCTTATCCAGTGTCTCTTCTATCAGAGGAAGAATTTCTCTATCATCCACTCTGTTTTCATTTTGGAAGAAAAAATGAAGAAACACCCTGCGGATATTGGTTTCCAAAAACACCACCGGTTCGTTAAAGGCAAAGGCGGCTATGGACCGGGCTGTTGCCTTTCCCACCATGGGAAACTGCTCAAGTGTGGAAACTTCCCGGGGAAGGTGTCCTTCATATTCTTCCATTACCTTGAGAGCGATGTTTTTTAAGGCAAAGGCGCGGCGATTATATCCCATTCCTCTCCAGAGGGAGAGGAGGGTCTCCGTAGAGACTTGAGCTAAGCTTTGAAAGTCCGGAAGTTCATGAATGAACTGAAGATACTTCGGGACCACCCTGGAGGTCTGGGTCTGCTGAAGCATGATCTCAGAAACTACTACTTTATAGGGGTCCGAGGTATGCTCAGGTTCCCGCCAGGAGAAGCGGCGTCCCTCCTTTTGGTAAAACTCTTTAATGGTCCGGATAAACTGGTTTATTGAAATCATTTTGCCTCTGGTGTACCATCCTCTCCATGGGTGGTCAAGGGGAAGAAGGGTTTCAACAGGAGAGTTCGCCCCCAAGGTTTTGTGTGCTCGGAGCAATGGAGGGGGAAGTTCAGGAGATTCTCTTCCGTATGAAGGAAACGAGGCCGGTATCTTGGAATGGCTTTACCTTTTGGGAGGGAGAGCTGGAAGGCGCTAAGACCGTGGTGGGACATACCGGTGTGGGCAAATCCATGGCTGCCATGGTAACACAGCATATTCTGGATATGTACTCTGTAAAAACACTCTTTTACACGGGAATTGCCGGTGCTTTGCATCCGGACCTTAGACGAGGAGACATCCTAATAGCAGAGGACTGCGGGCAGTATGATCTCTATGTAGGAAAGTGGAACATAAAACGGGGGCAGGTCCCTCTTACTAAATACAGATTTTTAGCATCGTCTTTGACATTGCTGGAGCTCGCCGGATCCTTTCATCATCCCGAAAGGGAAGGGCAGGTTAAGAAGGGGAGAATACTAACGGGAGATACCTTCGTTCATTCCAAGGGGGGCTTACTCCCTGGGGACAAGATCTTTACCTCCTTAAAAGGCGACGCGGTGGATATGGAGGGCGCCTCAGCGGCATTAGTAGCGGAGGTGAATGAAGTACCCTTTCTTCTCTTTCGAGTGATCTCGGACAGAGGAGAAGGGAGAATTCCCGGAGGACTAAAGAAATTCCTCAATAAAGCCTCCTTTCTTAGCGCTGAGTTTGTAATTCATATGATTCGAAGATTGAAAGATTAGGGAACAAGGGTAGGGAACAAGGAGGAGCGAAAAGCATTGACACTTGACAGCTGCAGTCTTGACTTTTTTCTTAGGCCTTACTACTGTATAGTCCCCTAGGTAGAAAACAGGGGTTTTTTTATAAGACAGCATGAGAAACTAAGACGAACTAAAAGGAGATAGAAATATGTCAAAAGCGCATAGAGGGAGCGGAATTCGGGACCAGGAAAACAAAACCCGAGGGACCTGTCCTATTTGTAAGAGGACGGGAATAAAACTGAGTTACGAACACGAGGTTAACGATAAGACCATAAAGATCTGCAAACAATGTCGGGCCGCCCTTGCTCACGGAAAGAAGCAAGAAGAACTTGCTGCCCTGTAATCCCAAAGCCCGTGCCGGTTTAGAGATAATAGACCGGCAAGTGAGGGCTAATACCTAGGTTCGAGAAGGACCATGTCCCCTAATCAAATCTTATTACTCTACATAATTTTTTTCGTTCTGGAATTCCTCGTACTTCAGGGATTGAGCTTACTTAACGCCCGTCACGCGAGGGTTAAGAGGAACAGTATACCCCGGGTTTTTGAGAAGAGAATCGATGGAGAGACCTTCCGAAGGTCCATCGATTATACCTTGGCCCATAGCAAGGTGGGGACTGTCTCTCACATTTTTTCATCTCTTGTAGTGCTGGGAATAGTTTTATCGGGTTCTTTGGGATGGGCGGACAGCCTTCTTGAGGGCCTCCCCCTGCCGGGACTACTCCACGGGATAGTCTTTATTTTTTTGGTTTCTCTCTTTTTTTCCCTTATCTCCCTTCCCTTCGGTATCTATCAGCAATTTGTTGTGGAGGAACGATTTGGGTTTAACACAACCACACCGGGGCTGTTTATAGCTGATACAATAAAGGGACTTCTTATTTCCGGAATCATTTTTTTTCCTCTTCTCCTGGGACTTTTCTGGTTTGTAAACAACACGGGAAAGTACTGGTGGCTTCTGGGTTTTATTCTTTTTACAGTGGTACAGCTCCTTCTATCGGTTCTGTACCCGGTGCTCATCGCGCCTCTTTTCAACAAATTTACCCCCCTGGAGGATGATGAACTTAAAGAAAAAATTCAGAAACTCTGCCGGCGGCTTGATTTTCCTATCCGGGGAGTGTTTGTCATGGACGGTAGTAAAAGATCGAAGCACTCCAATGCGTACTTCACCGGTTTCGGCAGAGCAAAGAGGATAGTCCTCTTCGATACCTTGTTGGAGAAATTCTCCCATGAGGAAGTCTTAGGTGTTCTATCTCATGAGATCGGACACGCCAAAAAAAAGCACCTAATAAAAGGCTTTGTTCTCTCTTCGGCTTTGGGTTTGGTTGGGTTTTTTGTTATACATCTTCTAATGAACTATCCTCCCCTCTACGAGGCTTTTGGGTTTACAGGACCGGCCCCCTATAGGGTTTTTATTATACTGGCCTTCTGTGCCGGACCCTTTACCTTTTTTCTCCAACCCGCTTTTACCGCCTGGTCGAGAAAACGGGAATTCGAAGCCGATAGGTTTGCCGCTATAGAGGCGGAAACCGGGAAAGGATTAATAAACGCTTTTTTTACTCTGGCAAGAGAAAATCTGAGCAACTTGGTGCCCCATAGGTGGTACGCGTTTTTTCACTATAGCCATCCTACACTGGGGGAGCGGATTCGCCGACTTAAGGCCCTTCTGGAAGGCAGAATATGAACGAGCTTTTCTGGGTCCTCATGGTGCTAATAAACTTCGCTGCTATACTCCTCCTCTATCGGTTTTTCGGGAGGACAGGTCTCTTTGTGTGGGTGCCGATCTCGGTGATTCTTGCAAACATTCAAGTACTAAAAACGGTGGAACTCTTCGGAATAACTACAACTTTGGGAAACATAGTTTACGCCACTTCCTTTTTAGTTACCGACATCCTCTCCGAGAACTACGGAAAAAAAGACGCGAGAAGAGCGGTAGGTCTAGGGTTTATCTCTCTCATCGCTATGACTCTTATAATGAATGCTGCCATTCTTTTTACTCCTTCTGCTGAGGATTTTGCTCATGAAGCTTTAAAAACGATTTTTTCCGTAATGCCCCGTATCGCCGGCGCAAGTCTTGCCGCCTATTTGTTAAGCCAGCTCCACGATATCTGGGCCTATCACTTTTGGAAGAAGCGGTTCAACGATAAAAAGTATATATGGATTAGAAACAACGCAAGTACCTTTGTGAGTCAACTTATAGATACGATAGTCTTCACCTTCCTTGCTTTTCTCGGGACTTTTCCCTTTCCTGTGGTAGTTCAGATCCTCTGGTCCACCTACATTATGAAACTCCTTGTAGCAGGATTGGACACCCCCCTTATCTACATAGCCCGGGGGTGGTACGATAGAAAACAAGTAGGAGGAGACGATTCATGAGGGTCCTTATTACAGGCGGGGTAAAATCCGGGAAAAGCAAATACGCCCTTACACTGGCGGAGGAACTTTGGCCTAAGAGAGAAGGGGCGGAAAAGAGATACTTTTTAGCCACCGGCACCCCCTTCGATGATGAAATGAAAGAGAGGATTAGAATCCACAAAGAGGACCGTGACAGTTCATTTATAACCATAGAAGAGCCCATAAACATCCACAAACCCCTTAAAAACCGATGCATTCTCGATGATATTACCGTATGGATCAGCAACCTCATCTATCACACGAGAGATGGAGAGATGGAGGAAATCCTTAAAGGGCTCATGAACAGGATGAACGGGGATATAGAGGACATTATTCTGGTGACCAACGAAACCGGAATGGGGAATATTCCCATGGACCCCCAGGTAAGACGGTACAATCGACTTTTGGGATTGGCGAACGGTATGCTTGCCTCCGCCGTTGATCGGGTTTATCTCATGGTAAGCGGGATTCCTCTTATGGTTAAGGGAGAACAATGACCATAACCGTGCCTTCCTACATCATCCGCGGGACCTACGCGGAGAACGTCACATTTATTTCCACCATTCCCGCGGTGCAGGGAGTGGAGCTCCTCTTCTTCCTCTTCGACGATGATACCAAGAAGCTCTACGAGAAAGAGAAAGAGCAGATAGAATCCTACCGGGGACGCTTGGATTTCTCAGTACATATGCCGGATGATCTGAAAATACAGGACGAGGACCTTATTCGGTGCACCGAGTCCCTCTCTTCCAGGTACATCCTCCATCCCCCGACAGAGAGGGAGGTTGAGTTTATCCGTCTGGTAAACTCCTTTAGAGAGAACTATGGCGAAATCTTCTTTTTGGAGAATGTTATCGGACGGAGCTTTGGGTCCCTCCTTCCTCAATTAGGGAATATAGGGATCTGTTGTGACACCGGTCACATTCTTCTGGAAGGAGGAAAACCAGTGGAGTTTTTAGAGCATTGGGGAGAGAGAGTAGGCGAGATCCATCTACACGGTGTGGAAGACGGATGGGACCACCGAGGATTCGGTCCCGGAGAGACGTGGTTCGAAGAATTACTTCCCTTTCTCTCTACCTATAAAGGGGCCCTTCATCTGGAAGTATTCAACAATCCGGATGTACAGCGTATTTTGGACACCTTGGAATACTATAACCTCTTGGGGGAGAACGCGATTGAGGGGATCTCCTTATGAAAGGTATTATAAATGGATTTTTTACATGCCTTTCTCTTGTCAGCCGCTTCAAAGTAAGACAGACCAAAACTCCGGACTTCACCTGGATCGGATTTTCTCTGCCTATAATCGGGCTTCTTGTGGGGGGACTCTCTTTTCTCTTTTTCTTTTTTGGGTATAGGCTCTTTTTGAATCTATGGATTACAGCGGTTGTCACTCTGATTGTGCAGTACTATCTCTTCAATCTTTTTCACTTCGACGGGCTTATTGATTCCGCGGATGCTTTTTCCACCATGGGAGATAAGGAGAAGGTGTTGGCGATTCTAAAAGACGTACATGTGGGGGCTTTTGGCCTCTTCGCGGGGATTATGTATATTGTCCTTAAGGTCATCTTATTGCAATCAAACCTGACAATCCTGGTTCCTCTGACACTTGAGAAGGGAGCATACTTCGTTTTCCTCTTCACCTATCCGGCAGCCGGTCGTATTGCTGCTACATTAATTCCCCTTTTCTTGCGAAATGCCAGAAGCTCCGGTTTGGGGGTGCTGCTAAAGGATTTTAGGAGGCTTAAGGCCCTATCTGCTGTATTTATTGTGGTCCTGCTCCCTCTTATTGTTGGACTTATCATTGCCTCCGGAGTGAATACCCCGGTCTTTCTCTCTTTGGCTCTTCTCTCTTTGGTTTCGGCACTCCTGACCCTTCTCTTTTGGGGACGGCTCTACGAGCGAAGGGCCGAAGGCTACACAGGGGACACCCTCGGAGCCGCCGTGGAGACAGGAGAACTCCTCCATCTCTTGCTTTTTTTTATAATCCTCAGATTTCTTCAATAAGGGCAAAAAAGGCGCGTTCTGTTAATCTTCGTGGATATCCCGCATAAGGGCGGCAAGCATAAGACCTTCAGCTGTGATAATAGGGAATATCTCGTTCTGGATAAAAATGACTTCACCGTTTCTTTTCTCTATTTTTTGTTCACGGATGTTCACAATGGTGGAGCTTGAGCCCTGATAGAGCTTCTCCATGTAGGCGCATTGATTTCGGTATCCCTCTTCGGTCCTCCGTTCTAGATCGAAGAGGTTATAGGGAATCTCCCAAATGGGAGTGTTTATCACTTCATTGTTTTTCGTTCCAAGAATTCTTTCCACTCCGCGACTCCAGAGAACAACCATGCCCCGACTATCGGCAACTACCACGCCCTCCTTCATGGATTCGATGATTTTTCTGTACTTCTCTTCACTTGCTTGAAGGGACAATTCCGCCTTCTTTCGGGGCGTACTATTTTCCACCATAATAACGCCATGGGTAATCTCTCCCTCCTGGTCTAGGATAGGGTTCACTGTACACCATCCCCAGTACGTCTCCTTTCCCGGAGGATGAACTGTTATTTCCCCGTGCCAAGAGAGGGCCGTTGAGAGGGTTTCCCTAAATTTCGAAAAAAATGTGGAGGGGTAACCGAATTGGGAGAGATCTTCTAAGGGTTTTCCCAAGAGTTTCCCCGGGTCCGCGCTTATGTGTCTGAAGAAATAGGGATTTACATATTCGATAGTCCCCTCAGCGTCTGCAATAACGAGAGAAAAACTACTCTGGTCTATTGTCTGGTAGAGTTTTTGGAGCATAGCCTCGGTCTTCTTGCGTTCCGTAATGTCCCTTATTAATCCCACCGTTCCCGTGAAGAAGCTCTCCCCCTCTTTGCTCAGATACTGTCCCACGGCACTTACCTCTCCATATGATAGGATGGAACCATAGAACTCTTTCTCTTTACCGTGTTTAAGCTTTACCTCCAAGGCGGAGGTCTTCCTTTCTCCTCTTCTTCTCTCATCGAAGAGTTTCGGCGCCATATCCGCGCCGGTGGATATCCCTTTTAGTTTTTGCACCACATGTTTTCGGCTTATTCTTTCCACCTCTTTTTGATCGAAGAGTACACTGAAATGCTTGCCTATCAGGGAGGAGGGAGTGTATCCCAAAGCCCGGATGGAGTTGTTGACAAAGGTGAAATGACCGGAGGGATCGAGTTTATATACAATATCCGGAATAGCCTGAAGGAGCTGTTCGTATCGTTTCTCACTGGTCCAGATAATATCCTTCTGGGTACCGGTTATGTCTTTAAAGGTAAAAATCTTTCTTATAAGGATCGGGAGAAGGGAGAGGTATCTCTCCTCCGAATCCAGGAGAAGGACCTCCTCTACACCGGCATGCACTGCCCGTTCAGTTAGCTCTCGTTGTTCTTCTCCCTCCCCGATAAGGAGGATGGAGCTTATTCGTCGAAAAAAGGTAAGAAGGTAGTTGGACATCTCATTATTACTTTTTAATTGACAGATCATTAAGGTTTCGGGGGAGAGTTCGGGAAGGAGCGATTCCAGGTCCTCCTTAGAGTTAGGGACTTGAATAGTGTAATTCTTGTAATTTTGGCCTATATATTCTCTAAGCTTTTCTTCCACGGGAGGATCTATATCTATGAGGAGAAGGACGGGATCACTCATATAAATATAAGGATAGTCAACATCTTTGAGTAAATCAATACCGCGCGTTAAGAATGTACCCCTCTCTTGTCCTTTTCCCCCTGAATCTTCATACTCATTTTATGGAATCAGATAAGAAGTTAGAAAAAGAATTAGGAAGAATTGACGGAAGGGGCTATAAGGCTTACAAAGACATCGCCGGGGCCTACGATTTTGGCAGGTACCAGCTCTTTGTAGACCATGTACAGGGCGATCCCTTTGCCGCTCCGAGCAAACTACGGATTAGGATTGACTGGAAGGAGGCGGGATTCCCAGACTGGAGTATCCAAAGCGACAGCCGGCGCACCGCCTTTAGAGACTACCTGACCCGGGAATTTTCCAAAGCCGCTTACCGTCTGAGCAAGGGAAGACGGGGGAGCGGCAAAGGCGGGCGGATAAGCATCGATACTCCGGGACAGGAGGTCTTGGACAGGACTTCGGTAATGCTGATAGATACGCGAAAAGAAAGAGGGATAGAGGTGCGGTTTTTCCTGGGCCTTCCTGCTTTTGGTCGTAAAATCGCCGGAAGGGAAGCTAAGATAATGTTTTTTAAGGAGCTTCCCAATATTGTGGATCACGCCCTCTATTTTGATGAGGGAGAGCTTTCAGCGCTTAAGGTTCATGTGGAGGTCAACGAGGATGCCGATGCGCTAAGGGCCCTTTTAGATGAACATAATCTGGTTGCTTTCGTGGCAGAAGGGGCGGTGCTTCCCAGGAGGAGCGGAATAGATGACCGACCCATGGAACAGGACCAGGCGGTACCCTTCTCATCTCCCGAGAGCCTGCGGATGACTCTTACCCTCCCCAACCGGGGGGAGATAACCGGTATGGGATTTCCCAAGGGAGTAACCTTGATTGTAGGAGGGGGCTACCATGGGAAATCCACACTGCTTAAGGCAATTGAGCGGGGCATTTACAATCATATTCCAGGTGACGGCAGAGAGTTTGTCCTTTCTTCCGATACCTCCTTTAAAGTCCGGGCGGAAGACGGGCGCAGCATTGAGAAGACCACCATTACCCCCTTTATCTCCAACCTCCCCGGCGGGAGGGACACGGAGGCCTTCTCTTCTAAAGATGCTTCCGGTTCCACCTCCCAGGCGGCGAATATTATAGAGGCCCTGGAAGCAGGAGCAAGGGTACTCTTAGTGGATGAAGATACCTCAGCCACCAACTTCATGATCCGCGACCACCGGATGCAGGAACTCATTTCCCCGGAGAGAGAACCTATAACCCCTTTTATAGATAAGGTGCAGCAGCTCGCCGCTGAATGGAATATCTCCACGATTTTAGTAATCGGGGGATCCGGTGACTACTTCGATGTAGCGGACCGGGTTATAGCCATGAATGAGTACATTCCCGAGGACGTTACCCATCGTGCCCGGGCCATTGCGGAGAAGTACAAAGCGGAACGAAAGCAGGAGGGTGGGGTGAGTTTCGGCCCCTTCCGACACCGGGCGCCTATTCCAGAAAGCCTCGATCCGAGTAAGGGCAAGAGAGATAAAAAGCTTACATCCCATGGGGTGAGAGAACTGGAGTTTGGCAGCAATTCCATCGATCTCTCCCTGGTGGAGCAGCTATTGGACCAGAGCCAAACAAGGACCATCGGAGAGGTCCTCCTCCGAATACGTACCCTTGCAGATGGAAGAAGAACTGTTCAAGAAATTCTCGAGGAAATCTACAGTAAAAGAGGGGAGGATTTCTTTCGCGAATTATGTCCTCGGGTACCCGGGGACCTTGCCTATGTGCGGGGAATTGAAGTCGCCTGCGCGTTGAACAGACATAGAAGCCTTAAAATGAACCAACGTTGATGCTTAAAGCAGAAAAAAGCAGAAAAAGCGGCTTTCTTGACCCCACCTGTTTCTTAGGGGTATAATCCCCTAACGCCATATCTAAAAATACACGTTTTTAGATATGGCGTCGCAAGACTTGGGGACCTGAGCAGTTTCTCTATATGTAATTATCCATTTCTGATATCATAGAATTACATACACAAGAGAGTGTTAAAGGTCCACAAAAACTAATCGCAAATCGCGGGGATAGTACCATGAGTGTTAGAGTTCGTTACGCCCCATCACCCACGGGGTTTCAACATATCGGCGGAGTAAGGACTGCCCTTTTCAACTATTTCTTTGCCCGCTCTCAGAAGGGTAAGTTTATCCTTCGGGTGGAAGACACCGACCGGGAGCGCTTTAATCCCGAGGCACTAGAGGACCTCTATGAGACTTTTCGATGGCTTAAAATAGAGTACGATGAAGGCCCCGATAAGGGCGGCCCTTTCGGTCCCTATATACAGTCCGAGCGGGTAGAGCTCTACAAGGAGTACGCCCTGCGACTTATTGAGGGAGGTCAAGCCTACTACTGCTACTGTACGCAGGAGCGGCTTGAATCGGTGCGGAAAGAGCAGAGCGGAAAGAAACAGTCCTTCCAGGGATATGACAGGCATTGTCGCAATCTCCCGCCGGAGGAAAAAATTCGCTACGAAAATGAGGGTAGAAAACCGGTTATTCGATTCAAAGTCCCTCTGGAGGGAGAGACAAAATTCCGGGATGTTCTTTTAGGAGATGTAAAAAGAAAGAACAAGGATATAAATCCTGATCCTGTTATGCTGAAATCGGACGGGTATCCCACATACCATCTGGCCAATGTGGTGGACGATCATCTTATGGAGATCTCTCACATCCTTAGGGCCCAGGAGTGGATCCCTTCGGCGGCCCTCCATGTTCTCCTCTACAGGGCCTTTCAGTGGGAAACTCCTGAATACTGTCATCTTCCCATGGTAATGGGAAAGGACGGCCAGAAACTCTCTAAACGGCATGGTTCCACGGCGGTAAGGGATTTCAGGAAACAGGGGTATCTTCCGGAGGCGGTACTTAACTATGTTTCCCTTCTCGGATGGTCCTACGACGATGAGCGTGAGTTTTTTACCCGAGAGGAATTGGAGGAGCTCTTCGAACTGGAAAAGCTTAACAAGGCGCCGGGGGTCTTCGACTATAAAAAGCTCGAATGGTTTAACGGCCAGTATATTCGCAAAAAAAGCGACGAGGAACTACGGACACTTCTTCTGCCGTATTTAGAGGAGGCGGGCCTGGTAGGATCCCCTCCCGCTGAAGAGGAAGAGAAGATCATATCCGGTATGCTTCCTCTGGTGAAAGAGCGGTTGAAGTACCTCTCCGATGTAGCGGAGATGACCCGGTTTCTCTTTCAGGATGTGGAACTTGAAGACCCCTCAGCACTCATTCCGAAGAAGACGGACAAAAAGAAGACCCTGGAGGTCCTTAACGCTGCAAAGGAGATTGTAAGCGAGTTTCCTGCTAAAAATGACGAGAAGATTGAGGAACTCTTTAGGGAGAAGGCAGAGGAATTGGGAATTAAACTGGGGGCCATGCTCATGCCCTTAAGGATTGCCGTTACGGCAAGTTCCGTTTCTCCTCCCATCTTGGGTTCCATCCGGCTCATCGGTGTAGAGGAGACTTTAAAACGGCTGGATCGGGCAATTGCCGCGCTTAAGGAATACGACCCGGCGACTTAAAGAGCCGAGTTATCCGTATTAGTAAAGAACTGCAAAAAATCGTAAAAAGGCGAGGAAAAAAATGGCTGAAACAAATCAGGCAACCATGGACACCCTGGTGTCCCTATGTAAGAGAAGAGGCTTTATCTTTCAATCCAGTGAGATATACGGCGGCTTAAGTTCCGCCTGGGATTACGGCCCCATGGGGGTGGAATTAAAAAACAATATCCGGGATTTCTGGTGGAAAGAAATGACCCAACTCCACGATAATATCGTGGGATTGGATGCCGCAATTATGATGCATCCCACGGTCTGGAAAGCCTCCGGGCATGTGGACAATTTCTCCGATCCCTTAGTGGACTGTAAGAAGTGCAAGAACCGCTTTCGGGAGGACCAGCTGCCGGAAGAGAACCAAAACACAAAGACCTGCCCCGAGTGCGGTGGGGAGCTCACCGACCCAAGACAGTTTAACCTTATGTTTTCGACACATCTTGGTTCGGTGGCGGACGACGGCTCTCTTGTCTATCTCCGGCCGGAAACCGCCCAGGGAATTTTCGTTAACTTTAAAAACGTTGTTCAGACGGGAAGGGTCAAAGTCCCCTTCGGCATAGCCCAAGTGGGAAAGGCCTTCAGAAACGAGATTACCACAAAGAATTTCATCTTTCGGACCTGCGAGTTCGAACAAATGGAGATGCAGTTCTTTATTAACCCGAAAGAGGATGAGAAGTGGTTCGAGTACTGGAAGAAAGAGCGATGGGACTACTACAAGAAGCTCGGGATAAGGGAATCCAAACTCCAATTCCATCAGCACGGGCCTGATGAGATGGCCCACTACGCCAAGGATGCCTACGACATCGAATACGAGTTTCCCTTCGGATGGAAGGAGCTGGAGGGGATCCATAACCGCACCGATTTTGATTTATCCCAGCATGCGGAGTACGCCAAGAAAGACCTTCAGTACCTCGACGATGCCACTCGAGAGCGATACATTCCCTACGTTATAGAAACCTCCGCCGGATTGACCCGTACGGTCCTCACCGTTTTAGCCGATGCTTACGAGGAGGAGACCGTGGACGAGAAAGAGACCCGCACGGTCCTTCATTTTCACCCGAATATCGCTCCGGTCACTGTCGCGGTTTTTCCCCTGGTAAAGAAAGACGGACTAGCGGAGCTTGCATACAACATAGAAAAGGGCCTTCGATCCGATTTCGCGACCTTCTACGACCAAGGAGGGGCCATCGGACGACGCTACCGCAGACAGGATGAAATAGGCACTCCCTACTGTATAACCGTGGACTATCAGACCAAAGACGACAACACGGTGACCCTTCGTTACAGAGACAGCATGGAGCAGATTCGTGTTCCCGTTGAGGAAATCGCGGATACCATAAGAAAAGCTACCAGGGAGTACAGGAGAACCTAATGAGTGGATTGGATGTTTTACGGGAACGGGGTTTTATAAAACAGTGTACAGATGAAAAGAAACTGGAAGAATTTATGGATGCCGGCCCTGTGACCTTTTACGCCGGTTTCGATCCTACAGGGCCGAGTCTTCATGCCGGTCATATGATTCCTCTCTTTGCTATGGCCCATCTTTATCAGGCCGGACATAAAGCCATAGCATTAGTTGGAGGCGGCACCGCCCGGATCGGAGATCCTTCGGGAAAGACGGAGATGCGGAGGATGCTCAGCGTGGAGCAGATCGGGGAGAATGCCTTAGCTTTAAAGGAGCAGATGTCCCGGTTCATGAAGTTTGACGGAGAACATGCTCTCATGGTCGATAATGCCGATTGGCTTGCCGACCTTAACTACATCGAGTTCCTTAGGGACATTGGAAGGCACTTCTCCGTGAATAGAATGCTGTCCTTCGAGACCTACAAGATGCGTTTAGAGACGGGTCTTTCCTTTATTGAATTCAACTATCAGCTTTTGCAGTCCTACGACTTCTTGGTCCTTAACCGTGAATACGGCTGCACCCTTCAGATTGGCGGAGATGATCAGTGGGGAAACATCGTTGCAGGAGCGGACCTTATTCGTAGAATCGAGGGAAGAGAGGCCATAGGTCTTACTTTTCCCCTGGTAACCCGGGCGGACGGAAAAAAGATGGGAAAAACCGAGAAGGGTGCCCTCTTCTTAGATCCCTCCATGGTAAGCCCCTACGAGTTCTTCCAGTACTGGAGGAATGTTCCCGACGCGGACACGGAGAAATTTCTCTTTCTCTACACCTTTCTTCCCGCCGAGGAGGTAAGGGAATTAGGGGCCTTAAAGGGCCAGGAGATTAACAGGGCCAAGGAACGCCTCGCCTATGAAATAACGAAAATCGTCCACGGTAAAGAAGAGGCTGAAAAGGCCGGGGATGCCGCCCGATCAGCCTTCGCCGGCGGAGGAAGCAGCGCCGGCGCGGAGGACCGCTCGGCCATTCCCTCAAAGACAATTTCCAAAGCTGACTTGGAAGCGGGGATACATATTCTGGATGTTTTTTCAATGACTTCCCTCTGTACTTCCAAGAGCGAAGCCCGGCGCCTCGTATCCCAGGGTGGAGCTCGGGTGGGGGAGAAGCAGATTAAGGACATTGACGCGGTAATCGGCCCGGAAGCCCTAAAAGAGGGAGAAATCCTTCTTAGAGCGGGGAAGAAGCGTTATTTCCGGTTGATTCCTCAGTAGCATACAGGAATTCCAGCAACACTGAAATTCAATGGGAGAAATTAGAGCAGTTTGTCTGCATTCTGAATTGCTGTATAGTGCTAAAAGGTAAAGCGGAGAGTATAAGCAGAGTAAGAGAGGTAGAGTAAGAGAGGTAGTTCAATCTCCGTAAGTGTCTATGAGCGAGGTTATAAAAGGGACTTTTTCTTCACCGAGGTCCTGAAAAGCGCTCCAGCCACATCACAGGCCATTTCTACCTGTTTTTCTACGTTTTTCTTGGCATAGACCTCAATAACTCCGTCTGTTACACTTACGAAGACCTTCTCAATTTCGGGGACAACATTCAAGGAGGCCCTAATAGTCTCGGCGCTGTCCTTGTTTAATTTGTCCACCACATAATAAAACTGTTTAGCTCTCCCCATAATAAAATTATAATATACATGGGGCAGCTCTTTGTCAAACCCGTTGATTGGGTCTCTAAGCTTTTCTTTTAAAATCTCTCTTATTGAGGCTCTTTCAAAATGCTATTTTTCAGAGCCTCAATATTGGGTCGATTTTTCTAATTTATTATGCATTAATGAATTAGAAAAATCTAAAGGTAGGGCCACTTTCAAAATTGGTCAATGTTGAAAGTGGCTGTATTATTATATACAAAGAAAATTTCGGAGGAAGAAATGAAAGTACATCGAGTGTTTGTCGGAATACTATCCATTTTTTTTATTATGAATCTGTCTCTTTTTGCGGCAGGGCAGGGCGAAGAAGGGCAAAAGGCTGAATCTGAAGAAAAATCTGCTAAAATGACCGAAAAGGCACCCCTCCCTCTTGATCTAGAGGTAGCCGGATTAAAGGGACCTACTTCCATTGGAATGATGAAGATGTTCGAAGATCCCCCTTCCCTGGGCGATGGAGTGGATCTAGAGTTTTCCGTTGTTCCCACTCCGGATAATATGGTATCGAAACTGCTCTCTAAAGAAATCGATATAGCCTCTTTACCGACAAACTTGGCGGCAAACCTCTACAATAAGGGGGCACCATACGTTATGGGAGGAATTACCGGGTTTGGGAATCTCTACATCGTGACAACCAGGGATGATGTTAATTCGGTGAAGGACCTTAAGGGAAAAACAATGTACAATATAGCAAAAGGATCTACTCCGGATTTTATGCTGAAGCATCTTCTTCTGGAAAACGGATTGGACCCTGAGGAGGACTTGACCATCGATTTCACGTTTAACCATGTGGAAATCGCGCCGAACATTATTGCAGGTAAGGTAGACTTGGCCCTGCTTCCTGAGCCCTATGTAACAATTGTCCGTACCAAGAAGCCTGAGCTTAAAGTAGCAGTGGATATTCAGGAAGAATGGAAGGATATCCATGGTGGCGATGAATCCTATCCTATCTCCTGTTTCGTTATAAAAGAGGAACTTCTTCGTTCCCATCCCGATGTGGTAGATCGGTTTCTTGCGGCCTATGAGAGGTCAATTTTATGGGTGAATGAAAATCCCGAGGAGGCAGGAAGATTAACCAAGAAATATATGGAAATGCCCGCGCCGGTAGTTGCGAAGGCGATACCGAATTTGAATCTACGGTTTATCAAAGCAGCAGCAGCCAAACCCATGGTGGAACCATATTTGGATGTTTTTCTCTCCTTCGCGCCGAAATCTATAGGCGGATCATTACCGGATGATACATTCTACGGCGGAAAATAGAATAATGAGCACAGGGGCAGTCATTGGACTGCTCCTAGTGTGGAAGCTCCTCTCCCTTATTGTAAATGCGGACATCCTTCTCCCCCCGCCGGAGCAAGTGGTAAAGGAGTTTATCGCTTTTCTCTCTTCCGGGAAATTTTGGACTACCCTTCTGTATACGGTAATCCGTGGGTCCCTTGGGTTTATTCTCTCTTCCGCTCTTGGTCTTATTGTGGGAGTTCTCGCCGGGTTGAACAGAAAAGTAGAATACGCCTTTCATCCCTTTCTCCTTGTTATTCGCAGTACTCCGGTTATGAGCATCATTCTTCTTGCCCTTATCTGGTTTAAGACGGGAATGGTGCCGGTGTTTGCCTCCTTTCTTGTTGCTTTTCCTATTGTTTACGGAAATGTTCTCCAGGGAATGAAATCTGTGGATCCTCATCTTTTGGAAATGGCCGAGGTATTCGGAGTTTCCGGAAAGGAGGTGGTGCGGGGTATTCGGATTCCCTCACTTTATTCCTACTTCTACGCGGGGCTGATTACGGCGATGGGTATTACCTGGAAGGTTATCATTACCGCCGAAGTTCTAAGCCAACCCCTCTTCGCTGTAGGGACGGGCCTTCAGGAGGCAAAAAACTACCTGGAAACGGGAAAGATGTTTGCCTGGACCTTGGTAGCGATCCTTTTAAGCGCTGCCAGCGAAGGGTTGTTGAAAGCGGCACATAACCTCGTACCCTGGGGACGATATCATGGGAATTGATATTGAAAATCTCGAAAAAGCCTTCGGAGACCTCAACGTTTTAGACTCTATCTCCATGAGTCTCCCCTCTCGGGGAATCTCCGTCATCCTCGGTCCCTCCGGGTGTGGAAAGACCACGCTGCTGCACATCCTCTCGGGAACAACGAAAGCAGATAAGGGTATTCTCCGCGGTTTGGAAGGGATGAAAATTTCTTACATCTTTCAGGAGCCCCGCCTGATCCCGTGGATGACCGTCTGGGACAACTGCTCCTTTGTACTGCCGGCTGATATGGGGAAAGGAGAGAGGAAGGACCGAATCAGTCATGTGTTAGAAGTTGTCGGGCTAAGGGATTTCACGGAGTACTACCCGCGACAGCTCAGTGGAGGAATGCGTCAGCGGACAGCTATGGCGAGGGCCTTTGCCTACCCTTCGGATGTTCTCCTTATGGATGAACCATTCCAGGCCCTGGATATCAGGTTGAAGCTCAAACTTCTAGAAGCCTTCAACCATATTTGGAAAGAGATGAAACGGACGACCGTTTTTGTTACTCACAACATTCAGGAGGCCCTCCTCTTAGGGGACAATGTTTTTCTTTTTTCGCCCCTTCCCGCAAGAGTAAAGAAGCATTTTCTAAACGATGTTCCCCGGGAAGAGCGGAGATTAGGAGACGAGAGGCTCTTTCCCTTGGAGCAGGCCCTCTATGAAATAATAACCGAATAAATAAGCTACTTTTAAAATTAACCAATTTTGTAAAAGGCTAAAGGGGAAAGAAAAGACTTTTGCTGTAGTTCTCGCAATCTTCGGGTTTCTACCCCAAAAAAGCGGGCCATTCCTTAATGGAATGGCCCTTAGGTGCCGCCGAACAGAATCGAACTGTTGACACGGGGATTTTCAGTCCCCTGCTCTACCGACTGAGCTACAGCGGCGTTGCTCGTTACTATATAAAATTCCTAAAAAAAATGTCAATACCCTTCGGCATCTCTTTTCAAAGAATCCCCTCTGAACCGAATCCTTTCATTGATCCCCCACAAAACCTCTGGTATGATATCGATATGAACAGGTGGAAAAAGGCTTCCGATGCCTATAAGAAGGTCTCTCCTTCCGGGGAGAAAACAGGGGAAACTCCGGAAAAAAAAGAGGGGAAACAAGCGAAGGAAAAAAAAGCTTCGGGAACAGCCATTCCTCCGGGCCTATTAAAAACAGAAGGGGGCGGGGTAAAGGGCTGGGAAAAGGCGGCCAAGTTTTTTCTTCTCTTAGGCAAAGAGGAGGCCTCCAAGGTCTTCAACCATCTCGGGGAGAACGAGATCGAGGGTATTGCCCGAGAGATCGCCCGAATACAGCAGATCGACGGGGAAGAGGCGAAGGCCCTTTTGGATGAATTCGGTATCATTAAAGACGGGAACGCCGGGGTTACCGGAGGGGTGGAAACGGCCAGAGCAATTCTCAACAGGGCTTTTGGGAAGGAACGGAGTGATGCCATCATTAACAAGGCCGTTCCTCATGGCGGGGAGAAACCTTTTGCTTTTTTGGATGATTTGGAAGTCCATCAGCTCTTGCTCCTCCTGAAAGAGGAACCCGACCACGTGCTTAGTATGGTCTTAGTGTATCTGGACCCTAAGAAGGCTTCACAAGTCTTGGACCAGCTGGACCCGCAACGGGCAAAGGAAGTGGTGAAAAGAATTGCTCTTTTAAAAAAGATAGATCCCCAGGTCCTTTCCGCGGTACAGAACAGCCTCCGGGAACGGATGAAGCAGCAGGGAAAGGTCGTTACCCGGGAGCTGGACGGCAAAAGCGCTTTGGCGCAGATCCTCCGCCATTCGGATCCTTTTACCGAGGAAGCCATTCTCAAAGATCTGGGCCAAGCGGATCCGGACCTTTCCGAGGAAGTTAAGGAACGGCTCTACACTATCGACATCGTTCTCGATATCGATGACAAGACCTTTCAGAAGCTCTTAAGGGACTTCTCCGATAGTGAAATTGCCACCATCATGAAAGGACAGGAGGAGAGGATTAGAGAAAAATTTCTCTCTAACCTCTCCGAAAGAAGGAGGATCCTCGTGCGGGAGGAGAGCGTTCATCTCGGATATATGAGAAAGAGCGAGGTCGGAAAGGTGGTGAAGGAATTTATTGAATACTTGAGAGACAAAGAAGAGGAAGGTTCCCTTGTTATTTTTCGAGAAAATGACTATGTTACCTAGAGAAATCATCCATGGGATCGGAGGATAACCGCAGTGTATTCAGTAGGAATAGCCTATCTGCTCTGGCTCCTTTCAGGCTTCGGAGCGCTGGGTTTCCATAGATTTTACCTAAAAAAAATACCCACCGGCCTGCTCTGGATTATGACCGGAGGATTGGGAATGATCGGGGCCATTTACGATTTTTTCACCCTCTCCCAGCAGGTCCGGGACGCAAACATTCGTGACGGATATCTTCCTCCCTACCGATACGGCTATCCTCCTATGGGGCAGTCCACGCGGCCGGTACGGGACGCTCGGGACCAGTACACCAGTGGAAACATCCGCCCTCGGGGAAAGGCGAGCCTAGAAAAAACCGTCCTTCGTTTGGCCAAGAGCAACAAAGGTTACGTAACTCCGTCAGAGGTGGCCCTGGAGGGAGATATTTCCCTCGATGACGCGAAAAAAGAACTGGAGCGAATGGCCTCCGAAGGCTACGCTGAACTGAAGGTTTCAAAGTCCGGGGTCCTGATCTATGTTTTTCCGGAGTTTGCCATGGACCGGGAGAAGATGGATTTTGAAGAATTCTAATTCCTTCCGCTTGAAGATGCTTCTCCTTCTTGACAATTACCACCTCCCTACTTAGTATCTTGTACCATGACAGCACAGCAACTCAGAGAAAAATACATTCAGTTTTTTATTTCCAAAAACCATAAGGAAATCGCCGGGAAGAGTCTTATTCCCGAAAATGATCCGACCGTCCTATTTACCACCGCGGGAATGCATCCCTTGGTGCCCTATATTCTAGGGGAGCCCCATCCCGCGGGAAAGCGCCTGGTGAACTACCAGAAGTGCATCCGTACCGGGGATATAGAAGAGGTGGGCGATGCTAGTCATCTTACCTTTTTTGAAATGCTGGGGAATTGGTCTTTAGGGGATTACTTTAAGAAAGAAGCAATTACCATGAGCTACGAGTTCCTCACCTCGGAAGAATGGCTCGGGCTAAACCCGGATGATCTCTCTATTACCGTATTTGCCGGGGACGACGAGGTCCCGCCGGATGAGGAATCGGCAGCGGTCTGGCGAAGTTTAGGTATTCCCGAGGAAAGGATCTACTTTCTGCCCCGGGGGGACAATTGGTGGGGGCCGGCGGGAGAGACCGGACCATGCGGGCCCGACTCGGAGATGTTTATCGATACGGGAAAGGACCCCTGTGGTCCCGAGTGTATACCCGGATGCGGGTGTGGCAAGTACTTTGAAATTTGGAATGATGTGTTTATGCAGTACAACAAACAGGCTGATGGCACCTACCTTCCTCTGGAAAGGGCATGCGTAGACACGGGTATGGGAATAGAGAGGACCGCGGCTATCCTTCAGGGTAAGAAGTCCGTCTACGACATCGAGATGTTTCAACCCCTTCTTCGGGCAATCGAAGAGGTTTCAGGAGTGTCCTATGGAGAATCCGTGGAGACTGACATCTCTATTCGTATTATCGCGGACCACGTGAAAACAGCCACTTTTATTCTCGGAGACGAAAAAGGAGTTGTGCCCTCAAACCTCGGCCAGGGATATATCCTTAGGAGACTCATAAGAAGGGCTATACGGCATGGAAGGAAGCTCTCCATCGAAAAGGAATTCTTAAAAGAACCTGCTCGCCGGGTTGTGGAAGTATATGCCGATGTATATCCGGGGATGAAAGAAAAACTGGATTTCATTCTGGATGAACTTACCCGGGAGGAAGACAGGTTTTTCCAGACCCTGAAGAATGGAGAACACGAGTTCGATAAACTCCTTCCCAACCTTCTTATGAACCCCAAAAAAGTCATCCCCGGCAGGGTTGCTTTCCGACTTTACGATACCTACGGATTTCCTTTGGAAATCACCGAGGAGTTAGCGGCGGAACACGGGTTAACTGTGGACAGGGAGGGTTTTAACAAGGCCTTTGAAAAGCACCAGGCCCTCTCCAAAATGGGGGCGGAAAAGGTCTTCAAAGGCGGTCTTGCCGACAACTCGGACCGGACCACCGCGTTGCACACGGCAACCCATCTGCTGCATCAGGCGTTGCGTATGGTCTTAGGAGATCACGTTCAGCAAAAGGGGAGTAATATAACCAGCGAACGTCTCAGGTTTGATTTTTCCCATCCCGATAAAATGAGCCCGGAAGAGATTAAACGGGTGGAGGAAATCGTTAACGAACAAATAAAACGGGACCTTCCTGTGCAAATGAACATCCGTTCGCTGGAAGAGGCTAGAAAGGACGGGGCCGCTGCTCTCTTTGGCGACAAGTACGAAGACCAGGTGAAGGTCTACTCTATTGGTGATTTCTCCATAGAAGTGTGCGGAGGCCCCCACGTGGAACATACCGGCGAACTGGGTTCATTCAAGATAACCAAGGAGCAGTCCTCCTCGGCCGGCGTAAGACGTATCCGAGCGGTCACAGAGTAATCCCACAGGTTAGTTTTTACTCACAGCGTAGGCGTTGAAATTCTTAAGCACTCTGATAATTCGCCACTCAATGTTTTTCTTATACGCGGGCAGACTGAAGAAGAGGTTCACCAGGGGGGTGAACTTCAGGCCGAAGGTGAAGAGGATCTCGCTTTCCCTTTCATTCCCCACCACTTCAAATTGTAGGTATGAATCCTCCAGAGCAGCTGCTTCCTGGTCCATGGTAAAGGACATTTTTATATAGTCCATCCCGGAATAGATAGAGCTGTCAATAGCAAAACGCACTGACTTATCTTTCATGCCGAAAGGCCAGGGGAGATTCACATCGTAGTAGACCTCCAGGGTCTCCGAAGGAAGATAGCGAACATCCTTCAGTATTCCGATGAATTTCTTGGAGATTGGGTCTCTTCCGTCCAGCCCCTTTAAGGCCCACCGGTTGTAGTGCCTGTAGTCGCCAATGATTCTGTTTGCAAGAAAGACCGGTACCGAAACAACCACCGACCCCTCGGTAATGTAGTACCCATCCTCGCTGTAATAGGTATTCACTCCTTCCAGGGAAAAGACAGAGGATGGAAAGAGGATGGTCATGCCCAGGAATATAAGAAATACCAAAGAGAGCCGCTTGCATCTAACCACACTTTTCCCCTTTTGCATAACCGCCGAGTTGCCCGCAGGCCCCCTTTACACCCCTTCCCCGGCGGTACCTCCGAACCAGAGGTATCCCCTGTTTCCTGCAGGTCGCCATAAAGTCTTGAATATCTTTCTCTCCCGCTTCTTTAAAGGGCAGTTCTTCCACCGGGTTCCAGGGAATGAGGTTTACCATCGCCGGAAGGTCCGGTAAAAACTTCTTCAATGCCGCTATATCTTTCTCGCTGTCGTTTATTCCCTTTAGAAGAACGTACTCCAGGGTTATCCGGTTTCCTGTTTTCTCTTGGTAGTAGGTAAGTGCTTTTTTTACATCCGCAAGGGGGTAGTTGGAAGCAAGGGGGATAAGCTCTTCCCGCTTCTCCTGAATTGCCGATTGGAGGGAGAGGGCAAGGCCCGGATTAAGTCCTGTATCGGCGAGTTCTCTTATCCGTTTGGGTATCCCAACAGTGGATATGGTAATTCTTCTGGGAGACAGTCCCTGTCCTTTCGGATGAAGGAGTACCTCTATAGTCTTTATTAGTCTTTCCAGATTTAGAAGGGGTTCTCCCATCCCCATAAAAACAATATTGGAAACAGGCCCGTCCTGGTTGTTCATATGAAGCAATTGTTCCACCATTTCGCCGGTGCTGAGGTTCCTATGAAGACCCAGGGTACCTGTTTTGCAGAAGGCGCAGCCGACAGCACAGCCTGCCTGGGTGGATAGGCAGGCTGTCTTCCGGTTTTTGTTGTCCTGTAATAACACTGATTCAACAATAAATCCATCCGGAAGAGCTATCTGATATTTTGCCGAACCGTCGCTGTCAAGAATTCGTTTATGAAGTATTGTGGAGAAGATGAGGGCCCTTTCCTTGAGCGACCGGCGAAGCTCCTTGGGCAGGGTGGTTATTGCATCGATAGTCGAAACACCACTGTGAAGAGCTTCAAAGAGCTGGGTTCCTCTAAAGGCTTTAGAAAAAACCAATCTTTCGTTTATTTCTTCCGGAAGCAGACCGGAGAGATGGATCATGGAGAAATTAGAACACAGATGAGAGGTTTTGTAAATAAATGAGACTGATATTACTTGAGACTGATATTACTTCTGAAGTTCTTTAAGCAGCTCCTGGGCATGGTGATTTCTCAAACCCAATTTCTGAAGCTCTCTTAAGACTTCCATGGCCGATCTCTGCTCTCCCAATTGCATGTAACATTCCGCCAGTTCCGTGTAGAGGCGCTGGTTTTTCGGGTCGTTCTTCTTTAATCCCTTAAGGGATTCAATTGCCTCCCGGTAATTTCCTTGTTCCTTATATATAAGGGCGAGGCCCAGGATTGCATAGGCATCGAATTCGATATTCAAAGCATGGTTGTAGTACTCGATTGCTTTTTCAAAATCATTCATGTTCCTATAAGCATCTCCGGCCCTGGTGAGGATTACCTTGTTTCGGGGCTGCTGGTCGAGGATCTTTTTCCAGTACTCTAGTGCCTTTTCAGGAACGTTCATTCCTCTGTAACAGTCGGCCATGCCGAAGAGGGCATAGAAATTGTATGGGTCTTGGTCTAAGGCCCGCTGAAAATAGGGGATCCCGTCCTCAAAGGTCTTTAGCTTCCGATGGCAGTTTCCAAGAGAGGTAAGGACCCGGATATCGATGCGTCGGTCTTCGGTTTTAAGGATCTGTTCCCAGTAGTAAAGGGCGTTCTGATAGTCCTTAAAATCGTAGTGGAGATGTCCTAAACCGATAAGGGCGTATGCGTTGTTTTCCTCTATTTCCAACACTTTTTCGTAGAGTTCTTTGGAACGTTTGAAATTTTTCACCTTACGATACGCGTCCGCGACCCTGGTGAGGACTGTTACATTGGTGTCATCGTGTTTGAGATACTGTTCCCAAATTTCAATTGCCCGGTCGAATTGTTTTAATGACTTAAAACAGTCTGCTAACCCAAATAGGGCGTAGTTATTACCGGGATGATATTTTAAACATTCCTGGTAGTATCGTATTGCTATGGCCGGTTTACTTCGCTTCCGCTCGGTATCTCCTAAACCGACCAGTGCGTAATTGTTTTCCGAATCGTACTCCAGGATCTCCTGAAAACAGTTTTGTGCCTCCTTGAGAGAATGTTCTTTTAAAAATTGGTATCCCTCTCTTGAGAGCTTCGACAATCTTTCCTTTAAGGAGTCATCCTCGGTGGATGGTGCCTCTGTTGCTTCTGTGCAGGTGTCTTCAATTAACATTTCATTCATCATTTTTACCTTCCCCTCCATGTAACCAATAGCGAATGGTCAAAGCCATCCGTTCAATCAGTTTTTCTTTTTTGTCTGGAGCGGGGGCGATTATATACATCTGAAGGGCCTCGAAGGGAAGATTCTTCTCACAGTAATAATCCCCCATTCGCGATAATCCGTCGGAGTAAGCTGCTGTAATAAAAACCCGTTTTGCTTTCTCGTAGTCTCCGTTATTAAATAACTCGTTACCCTTACGAATTAAAGCCGTTCGCTGATCGCTGGAAAGACGGGGCCGTTCAATCTCCCCCGTCTTTATAAAGCCTTCCTTGGGCATCTGTTCCAGGGCTTTTTTTTCTGAACTTTTCACGTCATAGAGTGTAATACGTGTAGACAGAAAAGCCAATGACCCCCGCTGTGACTTACGTTAATGCAATATACATGCCAAAATGCATACCTGAAGAATGAATTATTGGGTTAATTTGACCCTGATAAATAGAGATAAAAGAGATATTTATTTGTATTAATGGACTTCTTTCACGAAAATATACGTATTGATCGGTTTCCGAAGATTATGTACGCTCACACTGTGCGCATAACGAGCAGTATGTAAGAATTTGTCACATATCCATTGACCCCGACCTCGCGCCGACCTTCTGAGAGAATTCTTCTGTACTATACGATGGAAACAAAAAGCTTTCTTTTTTTTAGAAATTCTATACGATATGGTGTATTGTTTATGTAGAACAACTCGTTTTGGTCCAAGGAGAAAAAAAAGGATGAACGAAAGAGAGGAAATACAGGTCCTGTTAGAACAAGTAGATGAAGAGAACCCTGTTGTTGAAGAGTTTCATTATCCAAAGGACATCCCTATCTCCTTGGAGGAAAGATGGTTCAAGTGGGTGGAGGCAGTGGATAATTGAGGCTCTGAAAAATAGCATTTTGAAAGAGCCTCTCAGAGCTTCGCAATTAATTCGGCTTTTCACTGTCCTTCTTGCTTATGCTGAATTCACAGCCGCAGTACTCCTGTCTGTAGAGGTTGTGCTTACTGCTTAAAACCGTGCTGCGCTGAAATCCCCCTCTTTTTTTAAAGTTGTAATACTCGAATCCCGGAAAATCTTTTGCAATTGAAAATATCTGAGGGGATGATTTATGCGGACTGATGGTAAGAGTGGTAGTAAAACACGGGACCTTGCGTTCTTGGGCTTCCCGCATTGTCCGATTGAGGGCATAACGAAAGCATTTAGCACAGCGATTTCCCCCTTCAGGTTCTTTTCGTAAGGGCGATAGATGATCAGCTGAGGAGACCGCATTAAGCCATTTTCCGTGGTCGTATTCATCCACAATAATCGGGAGAGAAAGTATTTCCGCAAGGCGCTTTGCCTCATCCAGACGCCTCTGGTACTCTTCTTTAGGAAAAATGTTGCTGTTACTGAAGTAGAGGGTAATTTCCCACTGGTCTTCCATCAGCCTCTCGATGGAAGATGTCCCGCATGGGGCACAGCAGATGTGGAGGATTATGGTTTTTCCTTTCATTAGTTTTATTTTACATCAGAAAGAGAGAAAGGGTAAACAAAAAAAATGCTGCCCCGGGGGATAAGGAAAAGCGGAAAATCCGAGGCAGCAAAGGGAGAGAGTATTGTATAAACGGCAGAGGACTTGCCGTTTCATGAGCGTAATGATAATACGTATCATTATCGTTGTCAATACCTAAAATGATTTTTTCCTTTTTTATTGCGCTTTTCATTCCGCGTTAAGGATTACAGATATACCAGCCGGCCCCGCTCTTTAGCGGTTGGACCGTCACTTTTGAGAAATGGGCCTCCATCTCTTCTCGGCCTTTTTCGAGAAAGCCGTAGTAGTCCCCGCCCTCCAGCCTTTCCACAAACTGCACCAAAGGGCCTCCCAGGGTAAGGTAATCATGGAAAAGGATTTTGCTTTTTGCTAATCTTCCCGCTTCTAAAAAAAGACTTTTTCTCAGACTGCTTGTAAGGCCATGGGCAACATAGGCTGCCGTTACCAAATCGAAGGAGTTGTCAGGGAAGGGGAGACCTTGCTCTACGTTTCCCTTCCTGCAGTCTAATCCCGCTTTTTTCCCCTGCTTTACCATGTTTTCAGCAATATCCACCCCGGTAACGGTAAATCCTCTTTGCAAAAAGGAATAGGCAAAGGCCCCGGTCCCGCACCCAATATCCAATACCTTTGAACCTTCGGGGATAGTAAGAAGGGGCAGATAGGTGTCCAGTAGTTTTGTATATCCCTTAACCTGCCAGGAAAAGAAAAATCTGTAGGCAAAGGCTATGGAATTAAAGAGACGCGCGTGTGAGGCTATATCCATGGAAGAATAGTGGCATGAAATTTCAGACCTGTCTATTATGCACGGGGATTTATGCAGGTGGATACGTTGTGGAATAACTCAGCTATGAGTATCTCTTAGGAGCCTCTAAAAATGGACATATTTGATATCGCATGTAGTAAAACGTGAAAACCTTAGAGGTCTAAAATGTCTACTTTTTTATACAAAAAAGGCAGACCTGTGGGTGCAAAAGGATGCTGATTTGCTAATTCTTTATATTATATGGAATTATGGCTACCTGTCGAACAAAGTATAATTGGCATGAATATTGCTTATGTTTATACAGGAGTAGTGGAGATGAAAAAGAATTTTTCAGAGGATGTGTTAAAACAGTATTTTGATCAGATCAAAAAAACCCCCCTGCTCAGCTTCGATGAAGAACTTGACCTTTCCAGGAAAATACAGCAGGGAGATGAGCTAGCCCGAGAGCGGCTCATAAAGGCAAACCTTCGTCTGGTAGTGAAAATTGCAAAGTCGTACCTATCATCGGGTATGGGCTTTTTGGACCTCATTCAAGAGGGCAATATGGGACTCATGAAGGCCGCCTCCCGCTACGACTACAAAAAGAAGGTCCGCTTTAGTACCTACGCGGGATGGTGGATACGGCAGGCTATTTCCAGGGCCATTTCAAATAAACGCAGGACCATTCGAGTGCCCCACAGGAAGGAAGAAGCCCTGAAACGGATCCAGAGGACCTACAATATTCTTACCCAGCGATTTCAGAGAACACCCTCGGTAGCAGAGGTGGCGGAAGAGCTGGATATGAAAGAACCGGATGTAGTGGCCATTATGGAGAGTACCAATGAGATCGTCTCCCTGGAAGCGGAGATTAACGACGAAGCGTCTATGCTTCAGGAACTGATAGAAGACGATACATACAGCCCGGATAAGGAGCTCATGCAGCAGAGTCTTAGAGAGGACACCATGAAGATGCTGGAACACCTTTTAGAGAGAGAGAAGGAGGTGCTGCTCTACCGTTTCTCCTTCTACGGGGGAAAAAAGTATACCCTTAAAACCGTGGGCGACAGACTCGGTATTTCTCCCGAAACGGTCCGGCAGATTGAAAAACGGGCCATTGAAAAACTTAAGAACTACTCAGAGGGCATGAGAGAGTACTACGTCCATTAGTACGTTACCCTAACGTTTTCCATAGATGATCCGGGCGGTGCGGCACTGTTACCGCGCCACCGGCCCTTTCTCCCTAAAATAGGCTGCTGTTCGTTCCACTGCTTCTTCAGTACTATACTTAGGTCGATACCCGAAATCGGTTTTCGCCCGCTCTCCGTTAAGGATAAAGTCGTTACAGGTGTAGGTAACGGCAAAACGACTTAATTTCGGTGTGTATCGATAGAAAGGACGCAGAAGAAAGGCAATTCCCTCATTTATGCTTCCTAAGACATACATAAGGCCTCCGGGAAGATAAAAACCCTCCGGATTAATAGAATAGCCCGCCTTTTTTACGATATCGTCAAGGAAGGTAAAGAAATTGGCCGGAGGGCTGTCGAGGAGAAAGTAGGGTTTACCCCGGAGGGCTTGCTTTCCCTCTAAGAGTGCCTTGCTTGCCATAATATGCCCATGCGCGACGTTTCCCACGTAGACGTGCATACACTTCCTCTCGGGGTTTCCCATCCGCATGTAAGGTCCCTTAATAGAAAGATTGACCAGAGCCGTAATATGATAAGGATCCGCTTCCCCGTAAATTCCTCCCGGGCGGAGGACCACTGTTTTTAATTCTGCCGAGTCCGCCTCCAAGACGCGCTGTTCCGCCTCCGCCTTGCTTTGGCAGTAGGCATTGGGGAACCGCTTTGGGTAGGGCAGGTCCTCGTTGCCGTTTACCATTGCCTTTCCGGTGTAGATAGCGTCCAAGGAGCTTGTGGCAACGAGGGCTTTTACCCCATGCCTTTTACATCCTTTTACGATTTCCTCCGTCCCACCGAGATTGATATCGAATACCTCCTGTTTTGAGTGGGTACCCCAATCTACCAGAGCAGCCAAATGAAGGACCGCCTGAGCTCCCTCCAATGCTCTGTCCACATCTTTCGGGTCCCGGATGTCACCTTTTAGGTAGGTAATAGAGGGGTCTTGTACAGGTTCCTCCTCCAGCCAGTCTAAAACCCGAATTTCCTTCGCTTTAATTTCACTTTCTCTGTTTACGAGTTCAGAGAGGACGGCACGGCCAAGAAATCCAGCACCGCCGGTTACGGTAAGTACATCAATATTCATGTCGATATTATTGAATAATATTCTTGAATAATCAATGATAATGTTCAATACTCTTAGGATGGAAGAGTGTATCGAACGACAGATCTACCTCATTGAGGAAGACTCGAAAAACAACGCGAAAAAAGAAAGCCTCGACTCCTACGCGGATTTTAAGAAGAAGATCTTCCACTTTATTTTAGAGAAGGTACTGCATCGGGAACCTCGGTTCTGTTCATGCACCATTACCGAAGAAAAACCCCCTGCCGTCAGCGTGGTCCCCTTCTCAAAGAGGAAAATCGCGGCACTTACCGTATCGACAGAGATAGAGCTCCCCTTTTCCCCGGAGGACTGCGTTCTTACAAGGTACAGCGTAAAAACCGCCTATCCGGTCCGGTACGAACGGAGCTGGGACCTGGGGGAGAGGACCCCCGGCGCGGGACTCCTTACGCTGTTTGGAAAGAAGGAGGGAATTACGGAAGAAGAATTCTTTCAGCGCTGGTACGGAAGCCACACCCCCCTTTCTCTCGACATCCATCCCCTCTGGAATTACGCAAGAAGTGAAGTTATTCCTCCCATTCAGCCGGAGCAGGAAAAAGGGGAAGGCCGGATTCGAGGGATCGTGGAGGAACAGATGAGGGAGGAGAAGGACCTTCTCAATCCTGTTCGTTTCTTTGGCGGTCCTCTTCTGTTTCCGTTTAGGATGGTCCAGGTATTAAAGGACGTGAAGACCTTCATCGACATGAAAAGCATGACCACCTTTCTAGTCCGCGAGTATGTCCTAAGTGACGGGAACTAGGACCCTTCTATCGATCTTCGGGTATCTAGTGTTCTAACTCCGGGAAGGGATTTTCGGTCTGCCATCCCCGTTTTCCGGTCTTTCTAAAGTGCTCCAGCCGTCGCAGACTGAGCTCAACGAAAATTGGGTCCTTGTCCAGGGTGCAGCAGCGTCTTCCCAGGGCCTCCGCCGCTAGAAGTGTGGTTCCGGAGTGGCAGAAAAAATCAGCTACCAGGTCGCCGGGTCTCGAGGAGGCCTTCAAGATTCGTTCGATCCCTAGGAGCGGCTTCTGGGCGTAGGCGCCGGGAACGTTCTCTTGCATTCGGTAGAAGACTTGTTGAATGTCGAGCCAAACATTTCCCGGGCGGATGGTATCGGACCGGCTCCTCTCCAGGTTTTCCGTCCGTCTTCCTCCTACCGTTTTATAGTAACCTTTCAGGACCTTGGGAATTTCCGTGTATCCCACGGTAAAGGGGGAGTCTCCCCGGGTGTACATAAGGAGTTCCTGACGGACGCACATCCAGTTTTTTTGGGTACCATAGCCCCGCTGATTTCGCAGGGTAATGTAACTGCGGGAGTTAAGATCGGAGAACTCCCGCATCATCATCATAAACTCCGGAAGGGGTTGGAAGTGATGTTTCTGGTCCGCCCCCAGCCAGATGTATATACTGCTGTTTTGAGCGGAGGCGGCGAGAGCGTTAGTGACCCAGTTCCGAGAGAAGCGGATGTATTTTTCCGGATCGCCCTGGAAGAGCTCCGCTGATCTCTTTTTTCCCACCCGGATATTGTAGGGCGGATCGTGTATTCCCAGCACGGCTTTCTCGCCGTTCATACATTTTTCCACTTCTTCTTTAGATTCAGCGTCTAAAACCCCTAAACGGTGCCCGGAGACGGGGTCTTCCCATACTTCCCCGGGGACAATCCTGCAGAGGGGGAGAAGTTTTTCTCTGAGTTCTAAATTTCCGTCGATTCTTGGAATGGGTTCGCTTTTCATTTTTTTAATCCGAAAAATGGGTTAGTCCGAAAAGAACCTATCCCATATTCCGTACAATGTAAAGAAGTCCACAGATTGGCGTTCCTATACTGATAAAATTTGAAAAAGGTCTGTAAATTATTGTAAAAACACATTATTATTGAAGTAAAGTGAGGGCCATATTATGAAAAAGGTCTTATCAGGATCCTGTATCGCGCTATTCACCTTTCTGATTGTTTCCTGCTCCGGCGGGGTCGACTCCTACAGGGAGACCCGCGAGCTGACTCTCTCGGCAGAGGAACTCGACTCTATAGAGATAACCTCGGGACCGGGTTCTCTGGATATTACGCCTGTGGATAATGCGGATGAGATTATTCTGTATGCCGAGGTGGAGACCGGGGTTAACGATGAATCTTCAGCAAAGGAGAGGATGAAGAAGGAACTCCTCCTGTCCTTGAAAAGAAAGGGTAAGCGGGGTGTGTTGGAGAGCGGTTTCCACGGTATCTTCTCTTTCATCGGAATACATCAGGGTAGGGCGGTGCACCTTGATCTCCGGGTGCCCCGGGGGATGGAGGTCATTGCTGTAAACAGTGGTGGGGAAGTGCATATAGCCAACCTACAGAATCCCGTCCGTCTAAGGAACAAGGGCGGCAATGTCTTTGTGGACGGACTAAACGGCCCTATTCATATCGAAAATAAGAAGGGGGATCTTAGTCTTACTTCAATTAACGGAGATATTACTGTCCTTAACGAAGGTGGCGATCTGAGTGTGAAGGACATTCAGGGTGAAATAAAGATTTCCGATAGAGGGGGTAACATAAAGGCGGTTTCCGTGAGCGGGAATATCGCCATTGAAGATACCAAGGGAAACATCTTTGTAGAGGCCTTAAAGGGAAATTTAGATATTACCGGAGCGGGAAAAGGCGATTGCGTTTATATCGATGTATCCGGGAATATTCAACAGAATGAGTGATGAGTGAAGAACTATAAATATTTAAAACCAAAGGTTGGAAAATAGTATGGGAAAAAGTACTGAATTACAAAAAGGTGAAAAGATCGGTGAATTTTTGGTCCGAATCGGGGCTATTTCCGAGGAGCAGTGCGCTCAGGTACTGGAGGAACAGAAGAAAAAACCAAATGTCCTCTTCGGGGAGATTGCCCTGGAAAGGGGTTTTATCGATGACGCGGCGATAGACCAGTATTTGGAATCGCAGACCAAACAGAGCAGCTAACCATAAGAGACCCTAAAGAAAGAGGCTGTAAAAATCTTTATGCTCGAAGCGCCTTAACTCTCCTTTTCATCTTCTTTGTCAACAGTGAAATAGGACGCGGACTCAATAACGTTGTCGATCTCCTCCTTGTTCTTCCTGCTTAAGTCGGAAATATTGGTGACCGCGTCGTTTATCTGAGTTGTTCCCGCCGCGATTTCTTCCATGGCGTTTCTGATCTGTTCGGTTATTTCCATGAGTTTTGTGGTTGCCTCTAGGATCTGAGAATTCGCCTGATTCATCTCTTTAGATCCCGACTGTACCTCCATGGTTATGTTCTTCATAGAGGTTAAGGCATTTAATACCTCCTGACTCCCGCTGCTCTGCTCGATCATGGATTCCTTGATCTCTTTAAAGAGATTATTTACCGTATCCACCATTTCCATCACCTTTTCGAAGGCGGAGCTGGTCTCTTCGGACATGGATACTGCTTCACCGATGGAACCCCGGATTTCCAGAATGTTTTGTCGCACCGATTTAGATTGCTCCGTGGAAAGCTCTGCCAGTTTTCTTATTTCATCGGCGACCACGGCGAATCCCCGGCCGGATTCCCCCGCGTGGGCGGCTTCTATTGCGGCGTTCATGGAGAGGAGATTGGTTTGGCTGGCAATGTTAGCTATAAGGTTGTTTGCTTCCATTAGGCTTTCGGAGCGTTCAGAGATGGTGGTAATTCTCTGAGCAATGGTATTGATCTTTTCCTTGCCCGACTCGGAAGAGGAAATAAGGGTCTGGACACTCTCATCGCCCCGTTCGGTAAGACGGGTTATGGATCTGATGTTGGCAATCATCTCTTCGATAGCGCTGGAGGATTGGGTAACGCTGGAAGCCTGAGAATCTATGGCGTTGTTAAGGGCGTTTATGTTCTGAGTCATCTCTTCCAGGGTGGCCGATGTTTGGGTAACGCTGGCGGACTGGTTTTCTATTTGATTTTTGGTGCTTTCTATGGTGGCGTTTATTTCGTTCACCGAAGCTGCCGTTTCCTGGCTGTTCGTGGACAGGTCGAGTCCCGTGTTGTTTAGGTAGTTCATCTTCTCCAAAGAGTTTTTTATAAGGCCCCTGAAGTTAGTAATAAGTTTGGTGAAGCTTCGACCTAAATCGGTCAGTTCGTCCTCTGTCCCGGAATGCGACTTCATCTCCAAGGTAAGGTCTCCCGTGGAGGCTGTATTAATAACTTTCGCAAGATTCCTAATTCTGGAAATGAAGAGTCCCCGCATGGCAAAGTACATAAGAAGAATGGTAAGCATCAATGCAGCGATGCTTATAATGATGGTTATGGTAATTATTCTGCGAGACAGCTTCATAAGATCATTCGCATAGATGCTCACTGCCACGTACCAGCCGGTTGATTCCATGGTGCGGAAGGCGAGGACCTTTTCCTTTCCTTCCCAATCGTAGTGGATAATTCCCTCGCTCCAGGTGGATTGAAGCATCTCCTGGGTAAAATCCTCTCCGCTTATATCCCGGTTCAACTGTTTTTCCACGGGATGGCCTAAGACATAACCCGTTTCATCCAAAATGAAGGGATAGCCCTGTTCTCCGAAGGTCTTAGAGAGGACGTACTCCTGTTCAAAGGCCAAAAGGTCGAAAGAAGCAACCAGCGCGCCGATTACCCGCCCCATGGAACGGATGGGGGCCCCGATGAGCAGGGTGACCTCAGGCGTACCCGCTTCCTGTTTAATGATTTTTGTTGTTGAAGTAACATTACCCCCAATAATGGTCGAAAAAAAGGCGGAGGTCTTATCAATACTAATGTTTGAATCGGTGGGAACAATGCTCTCCGTTTGTCCAGCAGCATTGTAGATGGCAGCGCTTGTAAAAAATTCTGAAGAGTTCATAATCTGGTAGAGAACGGGCCTCAAGTCCTTCGCGGAACTCGCTATGAAAGAGGAATCGAGGCGTTTATCCGCCGCCATAATTTCAACAGTCCTTGTGTTAAAGGAGAGAGAAAGTTCGACAACAGAGTTAAGAGACTCCGCGTTTCGCATAATATTGTGCATCTGACTTTCATAGACTCCCCTGGCAATGGTCCTCGAAACGATTGCTCCGAGAATAGTTAAAATCGTAAAAAGTATAACGGTAATAATAATAATGACTTTTACAGAAAGGGAAAGTTTACGACCTCTTTCCGTTTCGACAGGGTGTTGGGAATCCATAGCGAAAGTTCCTCCTATTGGGATTGTATTAAGCAATACAAAGAATTCATTTTTGTACAGTAAATGCAATGTAACCAGAAATGAGTAAAAGAATCAATCAGTCCAAATTTGTTTGTCAAAAATTTGGTTTTTTCAATTTGTCTTCGGGGCCTCCGTTGGAAACCCTTCCCTCTGCAAAAGGATGTTCCGAAGAGACTAAGCCCCTCCAGCCTCTGGAATCAAGGGCCTCCGATAGGGCCTGCGCCGAGGAAAATACCCCGATTAAAAAGGTCGTGGCGAAAAGGACCATTCTCCTTAATGGGCGCCTTCGAAAGGTCACCCCGCGGGCCCGTTGGGCAAGGGACACCTCTTCCGCTTCGTCGAAGACTATGGGTAAAAGGATAAAGAAAAGCCTCAGATGGGCGCCGAGTTTCTCTCCCGCTCCGCCGGGAAGAGGGGAGAGGAGGGTCTTTACTCCTTCGGCTATTCCGCCGGGACTGGTGCAACTGGTAAACATATTGGCCGTTATTAGGAGAAGAGCGAGCCGGCTTGCAAGAAGGATGGCGGCATTGAAGGGGCCGCTTAACCATGAGAGGACAAAAACGGCCCCCGGAAAAAAAAGAAACCCCCATCTCCGGCGGAATCCGCGTACAACCGGAGCTCCTCCCAAAGCAAGTGCTCCTGAAAGAAAGAGTAAAACCCCGAGCAATCCCCATGGCCCTAAAAAAGTTATAAAAACACTTATGAGGACCATAAAGATGATTTTTATCTCCGGTGTAAGCCGATGGAGGATCGATGCTCCCTCTCTGTAGTGAAAAGGTCCTGTTAGAGCCATGTTACCCTCTTAAGGCTTTCAGGGTCCTTAGGATCGAACTTCCCTGGAAGCCGCACCCCGTATTCTTCCACTCGAGGAAGGACCTCCGCCGGCCGACCGTCTTCAGCGATGTTCCCATTTTCCATAATAATGAGCCGGTCAGCGTGAGCGGCGGCCTTCCCCACGTCGTGGCTTATGAGAATGATGGTCCTGCCCCTGTCATGGAGTGCTGCCAGGGTCTTCAAGGTCTGTCGAATCCCCGGAAAATCGAGTCCCGCGAAGGGCTCATCCAGGATGATGATTTCCGCACCCATGGCCAGCACCCCGGCAATAGCGACTCGCCGCTTCTCTCCCCCGGAGAGGCCCCTGGGGTTCCTGCTGGAAAAACCGGAGAGACCAACCATCTCCATGCTCTCTTTAACCCGGGTGTTCACCTCCTCTTTAGAGAGGCCTAGGTTCTCCGGACCGAAGGCGATGTCCTCCTCTACCGTCGGACCCACAAACTGCCGCTCCGGATTTTCGAATACCAGGCCTACGATTCCCGCAATCTCCCTGTTAAGACTCCGCACCGGTTTACCCTTAAGAAGGATCTCCCCCTCGGTAGGCTGAAGCAGACCATTGAGATGTTTCATGAGGACCGTCTTCCCTGAACCGTTCTTTCCCGCAACCAGGACAAACTCGCCCTTTTCC
>CAYXSD010000012.1:0-41161 GCA_964466335.1 uncultured Spirochaetales bacterium | reverse complement strand
TACCGAATACGGACCATTCCGGAGTTCCAACTGAAGACAGGCATTGTGGATGTCCTCGGATGGGACGTGGTTCTGGAGTTTGGGTCCAATATGGGGGTTAAGCCGGGAGACGAGTACGCCATTATCGAAAGCGGTGTCCTCTCTTCGGGGCATCAGGTCTCCGAAGAAACGGGACTCCTTATTGTGAAACAGGTCCGAAGAGAGGTCTCCGTAGCCCAGGTAATATACGCTAATAATCCCCCCATGGTGGGAGACCAGCTCAAGGAGATCCCCAAAGCCGGAATTGAAACGGACCTCTACGTGCATGCCATTATCAACCCCATTACTCCCAGCCCTATGGTTATTACGCCTGGCTTGATGTTTTCCGTTACCCGTGGGTTTTACGGTCTCCGTCCTGTATTTGGATTGGAGATCCCCCTTATTTGGACGGGAATCAACGGGATACCGCTGAATATAATGCTGGGCGCCCGCTACGATATCTACTTCGGTCGATTTCAGCTGGTCCCCATGGCTGTAGGAGGGTTGGTAGGCTCATTCTACACCGTGGTGGATGAGTACGCAGGCGAAGAGGAGGAGGTCTTCCACCTTACCCACGCGGGGTTTAAGGCCATGGTTAGTCTGAACTACCTCTTGGGAAAAAGTGTCAGGCTGTCTCTGGACGGCGGCTACTCCTACTGGTTTTCTCTTTTCCCGAATAGCTGGAAAGATTACGGCGGTATAACAGCCGGATTAAGTATTAATTTTCTCTACTGATTTGGAGTCGAAAGTATGATGATAGTAAAGGGTACTACAGAGCAAATGCTAAAGAGTATAGGTCTCCTCTTTCTTGCCGCACTTCTCGTTACAGGACTGCTTCTCAGTTGTGCAAGCGCTCCGGGAGGTGGTAAAGGAGGAAGCAGGGGCGGGACCCAGAGCAGCGGCGGAGGAACTTCTTCCGGCGGAGGTGCGGCTGCCCCGGGGGTACCCCGTTACTACGGCATGGGTACCGCCGCAAGCATGACGGGCGCCCTGAACGAGGCAAAAATGGCCGCGGTGAAGGCGGCTGTGGAGGAAATGATCGGGAAAGCCGCGGCAGCTGCTAAAGCCTCTGTTTTAGAAGATAGCCTGTACGGGGTAAAAAACGCCAATGTCTATGTAAAAAACGAGACTCTGGAAATCCTCAATAAACAGGGAGGAGGGGAGAAGTGGCTTGTAGAAATCGCCGTTGAAGCCAACCTGGAGGCCATTGAAAAGACCCTTCGGGCCAATGGTATTTTCGGCGGAAAGATCACTCCCGGTTCTCCTCTGGGTTCCGGCGCGGTGGGGGCCAAGGGCTCCGACATACCTGCCGGCGGAAGGATGACCAGTGTAGCTGAAGCCGAAGCGGAAAAGGAGGAAGAGGCCGCCCTAAAGGATAAGCAGGAGGAGGAGTATCAGGAAGCTCTAAAGGAGGCCAGTCCCGAGGAACGGGAATTTATCGATCAGTATGTAGAGAACATGACCTACATGGTCTACTTCGATGAGGACACCGTAGAGGACTCCTTTCTTATGAAGGCTGCCGTTACCATGGCAAACAGCTATCTGGCGGAGCGAGCAAAATCGCTTATCGACATGGACCAGATAGAGAAAATAAAGAAGGACCAGGAACTCGTCTATGAGGAGCAGACCGGCCAAGCAGTGGGTATTATTCAGTGGATCGCGAGAAAGCTTAATGCCGATGTCTATATCGAAATCGATGCCGGAACCTCGGGACGACAGGAGGGAAACAAGTACTACGGGCAGGCGAATATAACCCTGAAACTCTTCGATGCCTCCACGGGAAAGCTTTTAGGCTCGGTCCCCTACAGCAGCCCCCGGACCGTCTCCAATGCATCGATTGATGACGCTGTGAACAACGCTCTTCAATCCTCCATTTACAAGGCCCTCCCTATGGCCTTAAACCAGTCGGAGGTCTACATGAAGCGGGCCTTGGCACGGGGACTGCAGTACGATCTGGTGGTGCAGAATACTCCGGACCCGAAACTGATGAGCACCTTCCGAAGGAAGCTGAAAAATCGGGTGAAATTCCTGCGCACACTCTCCTCTTCGGACCGGGAGACCCTCTTTGAGGTTCGTTTTCTCGGAAGCATTACCGACTTGGAGGACATGGTGTACACCATTGCCGAATCCATTCCCGGGCTGGAGGGAATGGAGCGGGTCTATTTCAGGGGGAAATCCATAACATTCGATACGGGACTATAGAATGTCCGAATCATTTCAAAAAGTAATAACCCGGATTATCCTCTTCTCTCTCCTCCTCGTTCTGGCTTTGGCCTCCTTCTTTCTTGTGGCCTGTTCCTCCGCCCCGGAGCCGGTACAGCGGGAAGAAGAGCCCGAGAAAGCACCCCCCGAGTGGGTCACAAACCCGCCTAAGGACACCGCGGAGAAGGTGTACTTCCTCGGTTCCGCCACCAACGAGGCGGGTGACCTCCCCCAGGCGGAGGCCGATGCGGTAAACAGCCTAATAGCTGAGATTACCAGGTACATCGGGGTGCGTGTCAGTTCCGAGACCACCGTGGAGGCCAAAGACACCCTTGAGGAGTACACCCAATCCATTACCGAGAGCATTACCCAGACTTCCAGTGCCCGGGTATCCGATTTTCGCGTAGAGGACAAGTGGGTAAACCAGGACAGCGGAAAGGTCTCCGTCCATATCCTCGGCAGCTACGACCGGAGCGCCCTAGAGGAGGAGAAGGAACGTATTGCAGCAGTCTTTGAGGAACAGCAGGAGGCGGTGTTCGGTCCTGAACGGGAGGGAGACGCACTGGTTAAGGAGGAGAAGTACTTCCAGGCCGGTGTTAACTATGTAGAGGCCGCCACGGCCGCGGTGAAGGGGGACTTGGAAAACACCGACATTCGTTTTCGAAGAAACATCCAAAAGGCGAAGGATGCCTTTTCCCGGATCCACCTCTTTAAAATGGTGGACGGTAACGAGACCTTCGTAGCCGACCCCTTTGACAGTCCTTTCACCATTAAGGTTACCAAGAAACCTGATAAGGAAACGGAAGGACTTAAGGATGTTCCCCTTAGATTGGTCCATAAGGTCCTTGCCGGAGGGGGGAAAACAGGTATCCGGAGCTTCTCTATGACCACCGATGAGAATGGTATTGTCAGGTACACCATGCCCCCTCCGGAAATTGCCGGAAGGGACCGTCTTACCGTTCTTCTCGATCTGGAGGGATGGCTCGAACCGCTCTACGGACTTCCCGGAAAATACCAGGATGATCTATCCGGGCTGGAGCGGGTAATAAACGATAAACGAGTAGTATTCAACTATACGGTAGTTTCCAGGGCCGCCTCCATTCCTACGGGGATTCTCATTCTCGATGTGGGAAGGGCGGAGAACCCTATGGACCGTTCTAACACCGCCGCGGGAATAAGCGATGAACTCTCCGAGGCGGGGTTTCGATTTACCGTTCTTTCAGTTTCTCCAGCCGAGCTCATGGGAAAGACTGAGGATGAGTTTCTTAAATTGGTTGCATCCTCCGGGGTAGAGGTGGAACGGGTGATTTTCGGTGTATGCGAGATAGAGGAATTTACCGAGCTCGACGAGAATTATCTGGTAAAGGTGGCCGGGAGCATAAAGGTGGCCGATGTGGAAAGCGGAGCCATACTCTTTACTGATTCCCAGTTTAAACGTTCCCGAGGCAGTAGTCCCATGAGCACCATTTCCGCTGCTTTTCGGGGATTGGGAAGAGGATTTGGTGAAGAGCTGGTCCTCCGTCTTCCTTAGCGCGGGTGGATACTGGTATTATTGGGAATAGTGCTTCCACATATCTTTTGAACCCCTTCGAACGAGGCCGGGATCGTTGGAGATGATTCCGTTAACCCCCATATCAAGGAGGACTCGGGCTCTATCAGGGTCGTCTACCGTCCAGGGGAGAACACCGTACCGTTGGATATCCCTGTCTAAGAAGAGACTCAGAGGGGTCACCAGGGAGTGGTGGGGTTTGAGGAGGGCGGCCCCGCAGAGGAGGCGGCCTCCACCGCGGCGGAAGAGGAAGGGTACTTCCCGATGTCGGGAGTAGATGAGGGCGGTGGGAATTTCGGGGGCAAGACGTCGGAAACCGGCCAGGGAGAAGGGGTTAAAGGAGCTCACGATGCAGCGTTCCTCCATGCCGGCTTCTCGAATAGCAGAAGCCAGCGCGCGCGTAAGGAGATTTCCGGCCATCGTTTTTTCTTTTATCTCCACATCGAAGTAGAGCGGGGTAGAGTGGAATTTCTCAAAAACTTCACTTAGGAGGGGAATTTTTTCTCCGGTAAAAGCCGGACTGAAGTGGGAGCCTGCATCCATACTCCTAAGGTCCTTCAGTGTTGTATCCTCCACCATGCTTTCCACACCGGCGGTCCTCTTCAGAGAGAAATCATGGTGGACTATTAGTTCTCCCGAGCGGCAGATATGTACATCCAGTTCTATTCCCGGGATGTTCTCTTTCGCGGCCAAATCGAAGGCAGCCATGGTGTTTTCCGGTGCCCGGGAGGAATACCCCCTATGGGCGAAGAGGAGAGGAGTGGAATAGCGGGAGAAGAAGGCAAACTCTCCTGATCTCAATTATCCTCTCCTATATCCATGGATCTTTTCATCTCCTCCAGGGTGCTGTCCAATTCCAGGTCCTGAAAGGCCTCCTTTGTTTCATCTTTCTTACCGACTACCATCTCCAGCTGGGCCAAAAGGCGGTCCGTGTCAACTGTCATCCGCGCGGAGACCTCTGCGGATTCCATCTCGGCCTTTGCGGTCCGCAGTTCTTGAAGGATATCCATCTCCTCTGCCTGAAGCCGGGAGAGGTCCTCCTCCGCCCGGGCACGCTTCCGGGCAGCCTGGGCAGCAAGGTCCGGTCTGTCTTTCTCCTCTGCAAGGTTCATCCGGTCCGTCCAGAGCTTGAGTTCCTCCGCCACCTCCCATTTTTTCTTGCGGACATGTTTCAATGAAACGATTATATCAATAATGTACTGTCTCTCAGCGTAATCGGCCATTTCGTAAACCTCCCACTGCAATACTCTTATTAAGAATTGTACAGGGTATGCCGGATTTTATCCATATCAGCCATATGATTCATATCATTTTTGAAGCCGGACTTCCCAATTTCGCGGGCCTGGGGTAGGATTCCCTTATGGAGGACCTGGACTACAACACAGATGACTGCATAATTGCCCTGGCCACACCCCTTGCCATGAGCGCTCTGGCGGTAATACGGATAAGTGGAGAAGGTTGTATTGATGTAGCGGCCCCGCTGTTTCTGGACCCCCAGGCACTTATAACTGAGAAGCAAAAGGGGGAGGGGGGACGGATCATCCACAACTGGATCGTTCATCCCAATACAGGAGAAAAGATCGATGAGATTACTCTGGCCGCCTACACCGGAGGGCGCGGATACACCGGAGAGGAGGCGATGGAACTCTTTGTCCATGGAAGTCTGCCGGGGATCCAGAGGATCCTCGATGTCTTTAGGAGACAGGGATTTCGACAGGCCTCTCCGGGGGAGTTTACCTTCCGGGCCTATCTGCATAAAAAGATGGACCTTACCCGGGCTGAAGCGGTCCACGAGCTGATAACCGCGAAATCCAAGGAGGCCCAGAACCTGGCGCTAAATCGCTTGTCAGGCGCTGTGGAAAAGAAGATCCAAGAAATCTTGAATAGTCTTGTCGAGATTACCGCTAAAATCGAGGTGTATTTGGACTATCCTGAGGACGAACTCCGCGATGGTAACGAGAGCGGTGAAGCTCCTCTTAAGGGGGAGGACCTAAAGAAGATCCGAAACAATCTAGAGCAGCTCCTCTCAAGCTTTAGGGTGGGAAAAATCTACCAGGAGGGAGTGCCCGTGGCCATAGCCGGAAGGACCAACGCGGGGAAAAGCTCCCTCTTCAATCTTTTCTTAAGGGAAGACCGGTCCATCGTTTCCGAGTACCACGGGACTACTCGAGACTACCTCGATTCCTGGATAAGTATCCGGGGAGTTCCGGTCCACCTCTACGACACTGCTGGGTTAAGGGCCTCGGAAGATCAGGTGGAAAAGGAGGGGATCCGAAGAACGGAGGAGCTTTTACATCAGGTTTTCTTGGTTCTCTATCTTGTAGATGCTTCCATCGGTTTCTCTCCGGAGGAGGAAGCACAGTTTATGGAAAAGCGGGAGGACCCTAAATGGATCTTTCTCTGGAACAAAACGGACATTGGTGAACATGCCGCGCCCAAGGGGTCCCTTCCTGTCAGCGTAACCCAGGGCGAGGGGTTTAAGGAGCTTGAGGGGAAGATACTAGAGAGAATTTTCGGGAACGAGAGTGCGCCAGCCGGTCAGGTGGTAATTGATTCAGAGCGGCAAAAGGACCTCCTCGAAGAAGCGAGGCGCGCCATCCTCCACGCGGAAGAAGGAGCGGCGGAGAACCAGCCGCTCGACCTCATTGCCCTGGATATGCGGGAAGCTTTGGATCTCCTGGGGCAAATTCTCGGTGAGGTCACTACCGAGGACATCCTATCCGCCATGTTTTCCCGCTTTTGTGTGGGGAAGTAGCCGGAATCCCGGCCCCGGTGATAGAATAAGACTATGGATTATCAAGCAGTAGTTATTGGAGGAGGTCACGCCGGTATTGAGGCCTCTCTGGCCCTGGCCAGGCTGGGCTGGTCCACCCTCCTTATAACCCAATCCCCCGATACTATTGGAAGGCTTTCCTGTAATCCCGCGGTGGGAGGACTCTCCAAGGGGAATATCGTTCGGGAAATCGATGCTTTGGGCGGGGAGATGGGAAAGCTTATCGACAGGACCATGATCCAGTTCAGGATTTTGAATCGCAGCCGGGGTCCCGCCGTACAGGCCCCCAGGGCACAGGCGGACAAGTTCGAGTACAGCATGCTGGCAAAGTGGACGGTAGAGCGGGAGAAAAACCTCGCGGTCTTTCAGGACACTGTTACCGACTTTATGGTGGAAGGAGACCCCGGAAAAGGGGCCCGGATAACCGGAGTAGTTACCGAACGGGGGCGGCGGATCTCCGCTCGGACGGTGGTCCTCACTACCGGGACCTTCATGGAGGGGAAGATTTTCATTGGAGAGTATTCCGCTGCTTCGGGGAGGTTGGGGGAGCCGGCAGCCCGGGGGTTGGGGGTAAGCTTAAGAAAGATGGGCTTTACCCTGGGAAGGCTTAAGACGGGCACCCCCGCCAGGGTATTCAGAAGTTCCATCGATTTCAGCAAAACGGAGGTCCAGGAAGGTGACCCCATTGCTCTTCCCTTCTCTTTTTCTAACGAAATGACGAAAGACCTAAAGGACCGTCCACAGGTACCCTGCCACATAACCTACACCACCCCCAGGACCCACGACATTATAAAAAAGAACATCCACCGTTCACCCCTCTACGGGGGAAAGATCGTCGGGACCGGTCCACGCTACTGCCCCTCCATAGAGGACAAGGTGACGCGCTTCCCCGACCGGGAGAGACACCAGATATTTGTAGAGCCCGAGGGACTCTCCACAGAGGAAATGTACCTTAACGGCATATCTTCGTCCCTTCCGGAGGAGGTGCAGGAGGAGTTTTTAAGGACAGTTCCCGGCTTGGAGGAACTGGTTATCTGCCGCCCAGGATACGCTGTCGAGTACGACTACCTGGACCCCCGGCAGCTTTACCCCTCTCTGGAAACGAAAAGAGTGCGGGGACTTTTTGTCGCGGGACAGACCAACGGGACCTCCGGATATGAAGAAGCGGCCTGCCAGGGGCTTATGGCGGGAATAAATGCCTCCCGGAGACTTACTGGGGAAGGACCTCTCATTCTTTCCAGGGACGAGGCCTACACCGGAGTCCTCATCGATGACCTGGTCACCCTGGGGACCAAAGAGCCCTACCGGATGTTCACCTCCCGGGCGGAGTACCGTCTCAACCTTCGCCACGACAACGCCGACCTAAGGCTCCTTCCCAAGGCGGACTTGGCCGGACTTCTTTCTCCGGAGGTGAAGGATGCGCGTTTGGAGAAGCAGCGAAAGGTGGATGAAATAAAGGAACTTCTCCGTCAGCGAAAATGCACTGAGGAGGATGCAAGAGCATACGGGCTGCTTGAAAAACATCGGGGAAAGACCTTTGCCCAGGTGCTAAAGGACCCCGATGCGTCCCCGGAGGAGCTTTTCAAACTGGAACCCCGTCTCAGCAGTCTCCCCGCGCTCTGGTACACCATGGCAGCGGTAGATATAAAGTACGAGGGATACCTGGAACGGCAGGAACGCCAGGTGAAGAGATTCAGGAAAATGGAAACTATTTCCATCCCCACGGACTATCCGTATCAGAGCCTGGAGGGCATTTCTCGGGAGGCTAAGGAGAAGCTCGAGGAGATCCGCCCCATTTCCGTGGGTCAGGCCTCTCGAATTTCCGGCGTACGTTCCTCCGATGTTGCAGTACTAATGATGTATCTCAAACGGGGAGTAAAGGAGATACAATGAGTTACGATGAGCTATAATGAGTCCCGCTTTATCGAGGGCTGCCTCATTTTGAATATTTCTCCGGGAGAGGAGCAGCTTAGGAGCTTAAGGGTCTACGCTGAGGAATTGGTACTATGGAACCCCCGGGTTGCCCTGGTTGGCCCAAAGGTCCTCTCCTCTTTGGAGGTCCATTTTCTCGATTCTATTACCCCTCTTGCTGTTATACGCTCCCACTTCCCCCCTAAGGGAGGGGCCTTGGTGGACATAGGTTCCGGTTCCGGGCTTCCCGGAGTTATTCTCGCTGCCTTTCTCCCCGAAACAGCTGTCACGCTCCTGGAACGTTCAGCGAAAAAGGCGGCTTTTTTAAGGAATGTCCTCGCCCTTGCGGGACTTTCCAATGCCGGTGTTAAAGAGGGTGAGTTGGAAACGGAAGAGGGACTCTATCACGGAGTGGTGTGCAAGGCCTTTTCGTCCCTCTCCAACTTTGTCTTTCGGGCCCTGAGGATAACCAAACCGGGGGGCGCTATTTTCGCCTACAAGGGAAGGACCGCGAAGGCCCGAGAAGAGCTTAAGGAGCTTACAGAAGTGGAAAAGCTTACAGAGGCGGAGGAGCTTACCCCGGAGCTTCTCTCTCTTAAGGTTCCCTTTCTTGAGGAAGAACGTTCTCTTGTGCTGATTAAAAGGTCCGATAACATCAGGAACGGTTGAGTTTTTTTAGGGTTTTCATCAGCTGTTCCCGCTCCACCAGGTCAATCAGACGTGCCTCCACGAACTGATGGGCACCCTCGGAGAATTTGCCCGCGGAGAGACAAAACCCCCTTCCTGCTTTTACCTCCTTTATTCGTCCATAGAGGTCCCTCAGGATCAATTCACCCACCTGATTGGTAGTCCGGATAAACCGGTAGAGTATGGTGTCTTCCCATTTCGGCGTGCTTACCTCTGCCAGGATATCCGCGTATTCGCTTTTCTGCATGGAAAGGTCCACTACCTTTACGCGGGCATTGGGAAAGAACGATTCGGCTATTTTCCGACAGAGGCTGGTAAATTCCGACGGGGTGGACATAAGGTACCGTTGGAGGTTCTGGTTCGAGTGGAGTTCTCCATACTGTTTTAATTTTTGAGGTACATCCTTGTAGGCGGGAGAGCTGTCCTGAATTTCATTTAATATCTTTACCGCGGCGCCGATGTCCTGTTTTTTGATATATGCTGAGGCAAGCCGATACTTCATTTCTAAGGCGGTGGTCTTCTTTATACTCTCATGCTTTAATCCTATTTCAAAATCCATAATAGCCTTATCGTACTGGCGATTGTTGAGGTTGATAGTTCCGGAGAAGAGGGAAGCATTCGGGCCGATTTCCGGGTCAGTTCGCAGATGGGAAAAAATTTGGATTGCCTGATCGTTTTGCCCGATTTCGTGGTAGCATTGCCCCAGCACGAATAGGGCCTCTTTGTCGTCCGGCTGCAGATCTAGAGATTTCCTCAGGGCCGAGGCAGCTTCCCGGTATTTTTTTATTTTATTGAGGCTGTACCCCAAATATTTTAAGGCAAGCACATGCTCCGGTTGGGCCTCTTTTGCTTTGTTAAGGAGGGAGGCTGCTTTTTCATAGGATTTTTTCTTGTATTCCAGGTATCCTAGATTGTAGTTTACCTCGAAAACATCCTGATTAATACTTCTGGCAATGAGAAAACTCTTGTAGGCTTCCTCGTACTGTTTCATTTTCATTGCCGACATGGCATATTTTACAGTTATATCCAATTCATCCAATTCCGGGTTGGTCGCGCAGAGGTCTATGAGGATACCGTAGGTTTTCATGGACTTTTCGAAGTTATTCTCGCTGTAGTAGAGGTCCGCTAAGGAAAGTAGAGCTTCCGCGTCTTTTGGGTTCTGAGCAAGCCTTTTATTGGCCTCTTTTAAGATGGCGTTCCTGTCTTTGGATTTTGGATTATCGGATTTTCCATTTTTTCCTGATTTTTTGGCGAAAATAATTAATAAAGTCACCCCAAACAAGCCGATTATAACAATAGGGAAAACTATTAATATACCTGACATAACCTCATTATGATGAGGTAGTAAGGTATTTGTCAAGAAAGAATAATTAGGATCAGGGTAGGATCAGGTTGAAACGGACCGAAATCCTTTAGTTGAGGCTCTTTCAAATCAACCAATTTTTACATTGGTTCGGTTACTTTTGAAAGCGGCTGAGTTGACAAAGAGTCCAGCCGGGAATAGGATTTTAAGGGCTTGGAAGGAGGAATTGTGGAAGAACCCACCATAGGAATTAAATTAGCCGATGGGACATACTATCCGGTGGTTACAGAAGGGGAGGGGACCGCGAAACGCCTCATTCTTACTACTGTAAAAGACAATCAGCAGAGTGTTCAAATCGATTTTTATCGCGGTGGTAAGGATGGGAAGAGTGTAGTGGAGGGCAACTATCTCGGGAGCCTTCTGGTGGAAGAGGTTTCCGCCGCGGCGGAAGGCGGTCCGGAAATTGAGTTGAAAATGCAGCTTGATGAGAAGGGAGATTTCCACGCTGAAGCCATTGAATCTGCTACCGGAGAAAGGCAGTCCCTCTCTCTTAATTTGGAAGCCCTCGAAGCGGGGGAGAACTATGAAATTCCGGATTTTGATCTGGAGGAACCCCTGGAAGAGGGACCTTTAGAAGAAGGACCCACCGATTTTTCGGTAAGTTCAGATTTGGAAGATCTGGAGGAAAACATTCTGGGAGAGGACGATCTTTCCAGTCAATTAGGTGATACAGAAGAGCAGATTGAGGAAGGCGAAATTGAGGAAGAAAGGTCCCGAGTACATCCCTTCCTCCTCATCGGTTTCGTAGCTCTGGGATTGGCGGCCATTGTACTCTTGGCAATCTTGTTGTTTCGCCTCTTTCAAGGGCCGGAAATTCCTCCTCTGAAAGCGGGGAATGGGCAAAAAACGGAACAGGCAGCGGAAACCTCTACTGAGAAAGACCTTGAAAAGGACGCGGAGACGACAGAGGCAAGCTCGGATGCTCCTGAAGAGGCCTCTGATGAGGCGGATACAGCCGCTGATGCCGAGGCAGCCCCTGCCGATACCTCGGCCTCTACATCGGCTTCAGAAGAAGCCGAGAAAGAGGGGGATGACGAAATCGGAGGGGTGTGGTACCGTATCCGTCGCGGAGACACCCTCTGGGACCTCTCCGCTGCCTTCTACCGTACCCCATGGCTTTACGGAAAGATTGCAAAAGAGAACAACATCAAGGATCCGGACCTAATATTTGCAGGAAATAAAATTTTCATCCCTGAACAGTAATTTTCCTCCCATAGTTATTTTTCTTTGCCTTACATTCTTTTTCTTTCCCCTGTTTTCGACCTGTCGAGCGGAGGAACAGGTGTGGGGAGTCGCGAAAAGAGACTTTCTTATAAAACTCCAATCTGGAGATACCGATTTCCTTCGACATGTAGACTATAAAAGAACGGACCTGGAAGAAGTGCGGGCACTAGGTGCCGGAGCCGGATACTTCATGGCTTTAGTTTTTGAAGACCTGGACATGGAGCAGCAGGTTGAAGATCTGGCCCGTTTTGAATGGGAGAGAGAGGAAGCCGATTATCCTAAGGAGGCGGGGCTTTTTCTTCTAAAGGAGTATCTTCGCGGAGAAGAGTACGAGGAAGCCGAAGCCCTTGGTAAGGAGTATCTGCGCAGGTTTCCTCATGACCCCCTTGCCTATCGCCGCTGGCTGGAGGCAGTCTATTGGCAGGAGAAGGACGAGGAGGTGCTTAAAGCCCTCGCCTTTATTGCTTCCGGCGGAGCGGCTAGGGACCCAAGAACTATTGCTGCTTGGAGAAAGTTACAGGAGGATGATGAACTTCTCCTCTTTAAGGCCGCTGCTATGGCAAGGCTTACGAAAGAGGGGTGGAAGGAGGAATTTATCCACCTTTTCACGAAGGTGAGGGCCGGTGAGTATCACTTCCGTGCCTATACCTTCCTTCTTCTGAATGAAGACTTAAAAGCCTCCTTTTCTAAGGATGAACTCTTCTTCTTCTACGGGAAGAACTTGGCGGCACGAGGGGAGTACAGGATTGCCGCCGAAGTCTTTCTTACCCTCCTTAAGAAAGAAAACAGACATATGGCGCACTCCGCCTCTCTGGAGGACGCCTCTCTCGCTTTTAGGCGCTCAGGGTTTTTTACTAAGGGGGTCGAAGCCTTGGCCCCCTACGCGGAAAGAAAGGGTCCTTCGGAAGTGGTGTATACTGCCGCTATGGCTGTGGGCATCTTAAACCGGGCCAGGAGGGCATACAGCGAAGCCGGCTCCTCCTTTAAGAATGCCGTGGAGTCGGCCCCTAAACCGGAAGAGAGAAAACGGGCCCTCTGGTACTACCTCACCTCTCTGCGTCAGTGGAACACCCAAGAGTTTCTCGCGGAACTGGAACGTACTGCCCCTGAATGGAATGATCCCGCTTACTTTGACGATATGTTGGAGGACCTCTACACCTCCGTTGTAGCAGGAAGGGATTGGCCCCTCCTCCTTCGGCTCTGGCCAACGGTTTCCCGGTGGGCATCTCCTTCCATAAAGGCGAGGGGGGGATTTCTTCTTGCCCGTGCTCTAGACCACGGATTGCTTACCCTTTCCGAAGGAAGAGAAGAAGGAGCGTTTTCCGAAAAGGCCCCGCAGTCTCAAGAAATCCTTAACATGGTGGTTTCGGAAAATGGGTGGACCTACTACAGTCTCCTCTCCGCTCGGTATTTAGGTAAAATCGATGGTTTTTTTCTCTCTCTTCCGGAGAAGACCCGGAAAGAGGCAGATGGGCCGTGGGCGTACAAGAAGGAGTATCCGGAGAGGAAGTACGAGGAGGGCGAGGGAGAGGAAGCCTTAAGACGGGGAGAATCGGAGGGCTTTATAAGCGGGTTGCTGCGGTTCGGACTTTACGAAGAGGCCTTTTCCGAGGCTTTTTACTACCCCCCTGAAGATTCAGGACTTCTCTCCAGACAATTTATTATTCTCTTGGCGAAAGAACTGAAAGAGCGGGGTATGTTTAGAAAATCCATCGGCCTGGTCCGGGATTACCTCAGAAACCGAGACGGCTACTACGACCGCGGCACCTTAGAACTCCTCTATCCGGAGGCCTATCTGACCAGATTGATCGAGGAAGCTGAAAAGGAAGGACTTCCCCTGCCTCTTCTTCAAGCCCTGGTCAGGGAGGAGAGTTATTTTGATGAAATGGCCATATCCTCCTCCGGGGCGGTAGGGTTGGCACAGCTTATGCCTTCCACAGCTGAGAATATCGCCCAAAGACTTCGCTACGGTCCCTATGTCCTTACCAGCCCTAAAGACAATCTCCGCTTCGGCGCCTGGTATTTAGGGGAAATGTACCGGCGTTTTAAAAGCGGTCAGGAAGCAGTATTGGCCTATAACGCGGGTCCCACCAGGATGCGCCGCTGGGAAGAGGATTTGTCGGAACTGCCCGAAGAGCTTCGGTTGGAAGCGGTACCTTTCGACGAGACGAGAAACCACGGAAGAAAGATCCTTGTATCCGCCCTTTTTTACGGGTATCTTTATGGAACTATGACGGTAGAGGATTTTCTGGTCCACTACTGGGGAGAGGCAAAGTGAGGAGAGAAAGCGGTATATGACTGAACTTCAGGCGGTTTTATTAGGAGTGCTTCAGGGATTGACGGAGTTTTTACCCGTTTCCAGTTCTGGACATCTCGTTGTATTTAGGGAATTCATGAGTATAAGCGGAGTGCCTGTCATCTTCGATGTCATCCTCCACATTGCTACCATGCTGGTGGTGGTGTTGGTATTTCGAAAACGAATAGGCTCCATTATAGTCTCCATGGTACGGTTTTTTAGAAGAAATAGCCGTCCAGAGGATATGGAGAATCTAAAACTGGTCCTGGTCATTATTATCGGGTCCATTTTTACCGCCGGTGTCGGATATGCGGTGAATACCCTGGGGGTGGAGGAACATCCCCGGGTGGTTTCTCTTTTATTTATTGCTACCGGGGGTATTCTAATAGCTGCCCATAGATTCGGAAGAGGAGAGAGAGGATACTCTGAGATAGGACCGAAGACCGGGATTATTACCGGAATAGCCCAGGGGCTGGGGGTTTTCCCGGGTATTTCCCGCTCAGGAATAACCATTTCCGCATCGCTTCTCTCCGGAATGGACAGGGAAAAGGCCGGGGAGTACTCTTTTCTTCTTTCCATTCCCGCTATTATCGGGGCATTAGTACTGAAGCTGGATGAAACCGGGGAGTTGACCCGTTCGGTAAGCAGCTGGGGGATAGCTGGAGGGGCAATTGCCTCCTTTTTTGTCGGTTTAATTTCCCTTCTCCTTTTGCTCCGATTGGTGAAGGAGGGGAAACTCCACTTTTTTGCCGTCTATCTGATTCCCCTGGGAATTTTCGGTTTCTTGTTCTTCTAAATATTGCCCTCCTTTCTATCGATAATAAGAGAAGATATGGACCTTACTCGTTTTCATACATTGGATATTATTGTCATCTGCGGATTACCCGGGGCGGGGAAATCCCATTTTGCCCGGTCTTACTTTAAGGATACCGGAAGAAAGAGGATTAACCGGGCGGAAATTCGCGGGGCCCTCTACACCATGACAAATTTCGGGGAGCCCTGGGACAAATCCCTCTACGACGAGGAGGATGAACATCTGGTGAAACATACGGAGAGAAAGATGATAGAGAACATCCTCCATCACAATCAGCGGGTGGTCATCGATAATACATCTATTTCCACCTCCTCCCGGCGGATGTACATAGACATTGCAAAACAGATGCGTAAGAGCATCGGGGTCATCTTTCTGGACACTCTCCTGGACCACTGTTTCGAGAGAAACCGAAAACGTCATGATCCCATACCAGAGCATGTTATCTCAAGTCTCTTTGCCCGGATTAAGAAACCGGAGCTGTCCGAGGGGTTTCGGGAGCTGCTCATCGTAGATTCATACTAATACACGGAGGCATATTCTTTGGGTTTGGATGCGGAAAAAATGAAAACTCCTCTTGCTTGGGCCTTCTTTGCCTTGGGCATCTTGGTCCTTACCTCCCTTCTCCTCTGGCTGCGGGCCCCCCAGGGCGGTCTAATCTCCGTTTTAAGCTTTCCCGGGCAGTTCCTCTACAGGAGTTTTCTCTTTGCTGCCTTCTATGTCCCCCTCTACCTTTTTTTAAGCAGTGTGTTCCTTTGGTTAAAGGGATTCAGGAAAGACTATCTCTATATTTTGACCCTATCGGTAGTCCCCTTTATTACTCTGGCCCTCCTTTTTCGCCTTTTTGTAGGTAGTCCCCTTACCCCTGTAGCGGCGGCAATGGTGGATTCTTTCGGAAGGAAGGGAGCGGAACTTATCCTCTTTCTCCTCCTCCCGCTGGAGGTCCTTGCGCTGGTATGGTCTCGGAACTACTTCTTTTCTTCTTTAGGAAAGGAGAAAATAGAGAAGGAGAAAAGAGCGAAGGAGAAAAGGAATACACTTAAGGAAGAGAGTAACAACGAAGATGAATCGCCTGAGGATAATGATTCTACCGAGGCTAAGACGGAGGAGAGGCAGCCTCTGTCAGATGTCCGGCGGCTTTCCCTTTTCTCCTCCCGACGCTCCTCCACAGGGGAGAAGGCGGACGAAAGTCCGGATTCCAAACCCTTCACCCTTAATCTTCCGGATATCCCCGAGGAACCGGCTGCTCTTTCCGACGCGGCGCCCGAGGATGAACTTGAGGAAGATCTTCAGTACGATCCTGATGACGAGGATGATGAAGAGGATGATCAAGAAATCGATAATGATGAAGTTCCGGAAGCCCCCGGATTTGTAGACCTCGATGAGCACCCGGAGGGAGAGGAGACAGAAGAGGAAGAACTTGGATCCGCGGCAGCGGAAACAGCGGAACAGGTGATTGTGGAGAAAACAGCAGGTGCTTCTGTGGGAATAGCGACAAAAACTCCAGTAAGAGCGCGAAAGGCGAAATCCGGTCTCTACAAAGTGCCGGTAAATGAGCTCCTCCACGAATATCCCGACGGTCAGTATTGGGAAATCGATGAGGAGACCCAAGCAGCTGCTGAGGTCCTTCGTACCACCCTGGAGGAATTCAAGATTTCCGCTGAGGTCACAGGGATACGAAAGGGCCCCGTCATTACCATGTTCGAGATTCTCCCCGCCCCGGGGGTGAAGCTCTCGAAGATCGTTAATTTAGCGGACAATATTGCACTCCGGCTTGCCGCCTCCAGTGTAAGAATTGTGGCCCCCATACCGGGGAAGCACGCTGTGGGAATAGAGGTGCCCAACAGGAAACGGGCCATCGTCTCCTTTCGGGAAATCATTTCGGAGAACCCCCTGGAGAGTGAGGACATGGAGATCCCGGTAATCTTAGGAAAGGACATCACCGGGGGTGCGCAGATTGTCGACCTTACACAGACACCTCATCTCCTCATTGCCGGGGCCACCGGCTCGGGGAAGTCCGTCTGTGTTAACTCACTCATCTCCTCCATCCTCTACAGCAGGACCCCGCGGCAGGTAAAGCTGATGCTTATCGACCCGAAGATCGTCGAACTGAAGTTATACAACGATATTCCCCATCTTTTAACGCCGGTAATAACGGAGGCCAAGAAGGCCTTCCAGGCCCTCCAGTACTGTATTTACGAAATGGAACGGCGCTACTCCCTCTTAGACTCCCTGGGGGTAAGGGATGTTAAGTCCTACAACCGGAAGATTAAAGCAAAGAAGCTTGCCACCGAACCCCTTCCCTACATTGTCATTGTAGTGGATGAGTTTGCCGACCTTATGGCGACTACCGGAAAGGAACTGGAGGCTACTCTGGCCCGTCTTGCAGCCATGTCGCGGGCGGTGGGATTGCATTTGGTAATGGCTACACAGCGTCCCTCCATAGATGTCATAACCGGTCTTATAAAGGCCAACATCCCTTCGAGAATTGCCTTTATGGTTGCCGGTAAGTTCGATTCTCGAATTATTATTGATTCCGTAGGGGCTGAAAAGCTCCTCGGTCAGGGAGATATGCTCTTTGCCCCCGCGTGGGACGCCTTTCCTGTCCGGATGCAGGGGGCCTTTCTCTCTGAAGAGGAAGTGGGCAACATTGTCGAGCATGTGAAGACCTTAGGCGAGCCGGATTACATAGACGAGGACATCTTCTTCGATGACGACGATGAGGGCGATTATTTCCGGGACGATGGAGGGGAGGATCCTCTTACGGACAAGGCCCTGGATGTAGTGGTAAAGGCGGGGAAGGCCTCAGCTTCTTACCTGCAGCGACGGTTGAAAATAGGGTATAACCGGGCGGCTCGTCTGGTGGAGGACCTGGAGGCAAGAGGGATTGTCGGTCCCCAAAACGGTTCGAAACCCAGAGAGCTTATCCATGTTCCCGACAAGTACAAGGAGTAACTTTTCTCCGGGTGGTCGTTGATTATCTATTCTATTCTGGCCGCTTCAACAGGAGCAGCTTTTTCACAAATAATAATAAGTGGAGAGTATCCACGAAGGGGGAAAATATTTCTGAAAATACTATGGTAGAAAAAAAGAAGCTTATTGAAAGACTCGCGGATTCTCCGTCCGCCTTGATTTGCATGGCCTACGATTTTATGGGGCTTCACGTGCCCTGTGCCGATTGGACTGTTCTTGATATGACCCCCGGTTTACCTCCTATGGTAGGCGAGGCAATTACCATTACACTGGACTGCAGCACCCCGGATGATGAACGAAAAGGAGCGGAAGGCGGCTCCAAGGATCTCTACACCGAAATGCTTGTCCGCATGGAGAAAACCGATATCCCCCAGGTGGTGGTAATACAGTCACTGGGGGAGAAGTCCAGTGCTGCCGTTGCCGGTGACGGCATGGCAAAGACCTTTCTTGCAGTCGGAGCGAGGGGACTTATTACCGATGGTGCCATCCGAGACTTAGATGATGTAATAAAGGCCGGGTTAAAAACCTTCGGCGGGGGCAGGGTGCCCAACCACTACTCTCTTCATTGGAGCGGATTGGGAGATCCCGTAACTGTGGGAGGTCTCACTATTTCCACCGGAGATATCCTTCATGGTGACGGCGATGGGGTAATAGTATTGCCCAAGGAAGGGTGGGGCAAGGTGGTCCGTGCCTGCCGGTACATTCTGGATTTCGAAAAATCCGCGCACGTAAACCTGCGCCGTACTGATATAGGTATTCTGGAAAAAAACAGGATTGTAAAAGAAGTTTTGGCTCCTGAATACCGGGAAAAAATCCGAAATATCGCTGAATTCGAAGGAATATAGTAAGGATATATCTAAAAAAAGTACGTCTTCAGATATGTTATTACGTTAAAGTAGCAGTATCGTCGATTTCAGCCATTATAGAATCTGCACCTGAAGGCCTGCGAAGAAGGGTAAGAAGGGTCTCAATGGACCAGAGAATGGTGTCGACCTCTTTCTTTTTCATATTCTCCAGGCCTTCGATTAGTCCCGGTTGGATGGGAGGGGGTACATTGGTAAGGAAATTGATTCCCTTTTCCGTTATAACAATGTCTATTCTTCTACGGTCTGAGGATGTCCGGGTGCGCTGAACGAACTGTTGTTTTTCTAATCTGTCTACGATACCGGTTACCGTACTGTTATTTAGACTTACTATTTTTGTTAATTCGCTGAAAGAGAGTGGACCGTGTTCGTATATTTCCCTAAGGGTAATAACCTGGGGAATAGTTATACCGTGCCGTTCCTGCAGGTATTTCGAGTACTTATTAAGTTCATGGGTTATCTGCCGAAGCCCCTTCGTTATATGTATGAAAAGGGGATCAATCATTTGGTCTTCTTTAGTGTTTTCGTTATCCTTTGCCATCTGCATTACCGTTACGTATATTAATAGTATTATCCAAAGTGTCGCACATAGTCAAATACTTTATTACAGGCCCGAAGAATGCTAGAAAGGGTATGTCAAGAAGCATAAGCGTACCTGGGGAGATATTCTCTGTTCTCTTTCAAAGGGGTAATAAAGAGACGCTTCCAGGCATGGAGCAAAGGTCCACTCAAATTAGTGTGACTTAGGAAAGCTCTTTTTGTGAATATTCTTTTCTTCGAGTCCTCGACTTTTTTCTCAGACACCCCCGCGACCTCGGCATGAGAACGGAAATCACCCTGCTGTTCCCGGTAAGGTTTATAGAGATTGTGATACAAGAAATAGATAATCAGCCGATCCATACTCCGACAGACATTCCGAGCAAAACAGACGGTCTCCCGTACACAAGAGGAGATATCTTTTCTAAGCTGTCGATCAATATAGTTGACCGAAAAGAGATGGTTAGAAACTGTACGAGGTTTCGTTGAGGGAACCTGAATGTGGGTGATCCGTTCCTGAAAGAAAAGGACTTTCATTGCCAAGGAAGTTTGTAACACTCGTGTGTAGGTGGGGTGTTCATCAGTGTAGAAGCCGATGGATTTTTGTTTCCCATGGCAGATCAATCGGGCCATATGGTCCGATAATGAGAAAAACGACTGGAAAACCCCGTTTTTCGGAGCACGAAAGAGCTTTTCCAGTGCTTCTCGCGTGCGTTTTTGTTCCTCCGTCATTCTTCCCTTCCTTTTTATGGTGACATAATCGAACCAGTAGACCATCTGTGATTTTTTTCCTACAAGAAGATTGATGACAGCGGGGAAGTACTGCGAGACGGTAAAAGTCTCGAATCCATCGGCAACCATGTCCTCTTGGAGATGGACCTCTTCATAGATGATGTTCAATGCGATAATGGCATTACGGGCGAGGCGGGAGAGTTTATTGAGAATGGTGTCTTTCTTTACGTGGAATGCCCGGGCCATATCGCGGACACTGGAAGTGGTAAACACCATCTCGAAAAGGGTTGGATAGGAGAGGGTCCGCTTGGCGTAGTAGTCGATGGAGAAGCTTTGCTCTGAGAAATACTTGCCACAGTGGGTACAATAGAATCGCTTCACTTTCCCGAATGCCTTTGTCATGTAACTTCCTGCTGCAGTATACCACTGATAATCCTTCACATGATTGGGTAGATGAAGGGCACAGTGTGGGTTTGGACAGAATTCTGGGTATTTATACATATGATTCCTCCTATAAGATAGAGTCTTCCATACCTATATACACCTCAAATCCTTCTCTTGCTTCAGCTCTAGCATTCTTTGGGCCTATAGGAAAGAAATAAAAAAATCTCATATAACCCTTGCATAGTTATTCAGTCTTTGATATATTTCGTACTGAAAATATATCAATACATAAAGAACGCACAGAAAAATTACCTGCTTCTACCATTTGGGGCTCTTTCGCCAGTACCATTTTAGAGCTTCATGTGGTCGTCTTTATAATGCATTACATACCCGGGAAGGCTTTGCGAGGTGTTAAGAGGCTGTCCTGGGGAATATATAAAAATTTGGAGAGAGGAGTTACACATGTCAAAGGAATATCTATTTACTTCGGAATCAGTAAGCGAAGGTCATCCGGATAAATTGGCGGACCAGATTTCTGATACCGTTTTAGATGCCTGTTTAACCGCGGACCCATCTTCGAGAGTGGCCTGCGAGACCTTTACCACCACTGGTATGGTGCTTATAGGAGGGGAAATAACCACTTTGGGAGCGCCGGACTATCAGGAAATAGCCCGGGAAGTCACCCGGGAGGCTGGCTATACGGACCCGCAGTTCGGACTTGATGCGGATAGTATGGCGGTGATGAACACCGTACATTCCCAAAGCCCTGATATTTCGCAGGGAGTGTCCGATGGAGAAGGCTTATTCAAGGAGCAGGGGGCAGGAGATCAGGGAATGATGTTTGGATATGCCTGTAACGAAACCCCTGAGTTGATGCCCGCTCCCATTATGTATGCCCATACATTACTGCTTAAAGCGGCGGAGCTTAGAAAGAGCGGAGAAATCCCTTGGTTGCGGCCGGATTCAAAGAGTCAGGTAACGGTGAAATATGAAAATGACCGCCCTACGGCCCTGGAAACCGTGGTGATAAGCCATCAACATGACCAGGATGTTTCTCACAAAACAATTAGGGACACCATAATCTCGGAGATAATAAAACCGGTACTTGAAGAGACGGAACTTCTTCACAAGGGTACCGATTTCTATGTCAACCCAACTGGAAGATTTGTGGTGGGAGGTCCTCATGGAGATACCGGATTAACGGGAAGAAAGATTATTGTCGATACCTACGGCGGAATGGGCCGCCACGGAGGTGGGGCCTTTTCGGGGAAAGACTCGAGCAAAGTCGACCGTTCCGCTGCTTACATGGCCCGGTATGTGGCAAAGAATATTGTCGGTGCGGAATTGGCTGATCGGGCAGAAGTCGGTCTAGCCTACGCTATCGGGGTGCCTTTTCCCGTATCCATTCGGGTGGACACCTTTGGAACAGGCAAAGTCCCCGAGCCGGAGATTGAAGCGGCAGCTTCAGAAGTCTTCGATCTTACTCCGGGGGGAATAGTATCGACCTTACAACTTACCCGACCAATTTTCCGAGAAACTTCTACCTACGGTCATTTTGGTAGAGAGCTCCCCGATTTTACTTGGGAGCGGACGGATAAAGTGAAAGAACTCCTCAGTAAAGTAGGAAGAAGCACAGAGGCAAAGGTAGGAGAACCTGTATGAGGAAAATACAAGTATATGGAATCGGCAATCCCCTTATAGATGTCATTGTGGATTGCTGTGATGAAGAGTTAAAAGGCTTCGCTTTGGAAAAAGGAACAATGAATTTAGTAGAGCCTTCCCGAGTGGAAGAATTGCTTTCTCTTTTAAAACAGCGGGAGTTTTTTTATTCATCCGGCGGCTCCTGTCCGAATACTATGATCGCTATGGCGGGGCTGGGAACGAAGACTGCTTTTTCCGGGGCCCTAGGATCGGATAAACTGGGAAAGCGATATGAACAGCAGCTTATAGATCATCAGGTAGTATCCTGTGTTTCCACCCATCCCGGACCTACCGGTACAAGTCTTATTATGATCACTCCCGACGCTGAACGGACTATGAACACCCACTTGGGGGTCTGTGGAAGTTTCGGAGTTCCCCATGTCCATTTCTGTAAGATAGAAGAAGCGGAATATTTCTATTTCACCGGGTATATGTGGGACCGGGAAAGCCAAAAGGCGGCTATTAAGAAGGCACTGATTCATGCCCGTGAAAGTGATACAAAAGTCGTTTTTGACGCGGCGGACCCTCTGGCGGTAGAGCGGAACAGGGATGACTTTCTCTTTCTCTTGGAGAACCATGTGGATATTGCTTTTGCTAACCGCAGGGAAGGGGAGCTGCTTTTCGGTTGCAGTAGAGCGGAGGAGAGTGCTCAGGCTCTTTCCAGTTTGGTCCAACTGGGGGTAATTAAAGACGGAGCTTCGGGTTCCCTTGTTGTTACAGGAGACGGCGAGATCTCACGTATCGAAGCGATTAAAGCGGAACAGGTAGTAGACACGACCGGAGCGGGGGATATCTACGCCGCGGGATTTCTTCATGCCCTCTGTAAAGGGTTGTCGCCCCTGGAGGCGGGAACAATTGCCTCTTATGCAGCGACCAGGATTATCGGCCAAACGGGGGCACGATTAGGTAAAAATGATGTGGCAAACATTAAAGCTTTCATAGATGGGAAATCGTCCTCTTACAGAACTTCTTTTGAACCAAAAGAAGCAATACTACATACATAAGGAGAGTAGCACATATGTCAACTATTACACATGTTAAAGAACAAATCCCCTATCGGGTAAAGGATATGAGCCTATCCGACTTAGGGCGGATGGAGATCGAGGTTGCAGAAAAAGAAATGCCCGGACTCATAGCAACCCGGGAGAAATACGCTGCCGAGAGGCCCCTCGCCGGGGCAAGGATATCCGGGAGCCTCCACATGACGGTGCAGACAGCGGTGCTTATCGAGACATTAACGATTTTAGGTGCTGATGTGCGGTGGGCTTCCTGCAACATTTTTTCAACTCAGGACCACGCCGCCGCAGCCTGTGCCCAGAGGGGCATTCCCGTGTACGCCTGGAAGGGCGAAACATTGGAAGAGTACTGGTGGTGCACAAAACAGGCTTTAACCTGGCCTGATGGTTCGGGGCCGAACCTTGTGGTGGATGACGGCGGCGATGCCACCCTGCTAATCCACTTAGGATATGAAGGAGAGAAAAACCCCCAAACTCTAGAGGAAGAAACGGATAACAAGGAACTTAGAATAGTAAAGGAACTCCTAAAAAAAACCCAGGCCGAAGATCCTAAGTTTTGGCACCGTATTGTAGAGGAGTGGAGGGGTGTTTCCGAGGAGACAACCACTGGGGTACATAGACTCTATCAGATGGAGAAAGAAGGAAAGCTTTTAGTACCCGCCGTAAATGTGAACGATTCAGTTACAAAATCTAAATTCGATAATGTCTACGGTTGCCGTGAATCCCTGGTGGACGGCATAAAGAGAGCCACCGACGTAATGATCGCGGGGAAAACAGCGGTAGTCTGCGGATACGGCGATGTGGGGAAAGGCTCCGCCGAGGCGCTCTCTTCTCTAAAGGCAAATGTGCTGATAACAGAAATCGATCCCATCTGCGCTCTCCAGGCTGCTATGGCAGGATACAGGATAGTTACACTGGAAGAAGCACTGAAGGAGGGGGACATTTTCGTTACTACTACGGGGAATAAGGATGTAATAACCCTGGAACATATGAAAAATATGAAAGACCAGGCCATTGTCTGCAATATTGGTCACTTCGATAATGAAATACAGGTGGATGCGTTAAACAATCATCCCGGAATACAAAAACAGACGATAAAACCGCAAACCGATAAGTACACCTTTGAAGACGGTCACAGTATCTATCTTCTTGCCGAGGGTCGTCTTGTTAATCTTGGCTGCGCCACAGGTCATCCAAGCTTTGTCATGTCTAATTCTTTTACTAATCAGACTTTGGCTCAGATTGATCTTTGGAAGACCTCCAGGGATATCGGAGTGTACCGGCTTCCAAAGGAGTTGGATGAAGAAGTCGCTCGGCTGCACCTAAAAAAATTAAACGCCCATATAACCACCCTTTCTAAGGAACAGGCCGATTACATCGGTGTACCCGTAGAGGGCCCTTTTAAACCGGAACACTATAAGTACTAGAAGAGGAAAAGTATGAGGGTATGAAGATACCGTCATTGGAGAAAGGTGTAACTAATCTATAACTAATCAAGGCAGAGAAGGAGAAAGAGTATGTCTACAGTAATTAAGAAAAAAGAAATAGTAGAAAAACAGGAATTCGGTTCTAACCCGGTTAAAGTCAGAGAGTCTGACCACTATCAGGAGGAGTACATAAAAACCTTTGTGGAAAAATGGGACGAGTTGATCGATTGGGAAACTCGTACCGAAGGGGAAGGAACGTTTTTTATAGACATCCTTAAAGAATACGGTGCTACATCCGTTTTGGATGTGGCCACGGGAACGGGCTTCCATTCGGTAAGCCTTTTAAAAGCCGGTTTCGAAGTTGTCAGCGCCGATGGCAGCGCGGAGATGCTCGCTCGGGCATTTGAGAACGCAAGGAAGGAAGGGTTTATTCTTAGGACCGTTCAGGCGGACTGGCGCTGTCTTAACAGGGACGTTCACGGAGAGTACGACGCCATCGTATGTCTGGGAAATTCCTTTACGCATCTTTTCTGTGAAAAGGACAGACGGAAGGCTTTAGCGGAGTTCTACGCCATGCTGAAGCATGACGGAGTACTTATTATAGACCAGCGAAATTACGATGCAATTTTGGATAATGGGTTTTCCAGCAAACACACCTACTATTACTGCGGCGACGGGGTTTCGGCGGAACCTATCCACATGGACGACGGATTGGCCCGTTTCCGTTACAAATTCCAAGACGGGGCGGAGTACTACCTCAACATGTTTCCCCTACGGAAAAACTATCTTAAACGCCTTACCGAAGAGGTTGGTTTTCAGAAGGTAGAGACCTACGGGGATTTTCAGGAGACCTATCGGGAGGATGATCCGGACTTTTTTATTCACGTGGCGGAGAAGCACTTTATACCCCACGATGAACATTGCGAAATAGAGGAGGAAAAATGAGCAGCACTACCACTACAGATCCAGTTTCCGTTTCCAGGAAATACTACAATTCGTCCGACGCGGACAATTTCTACTTTAGCGTTTGGGGAGGGGAGGACATTCACATTGGTTTGTATCAATCGGATAAACAGCCGATTAGAGAGGCGAGCCGACTCACCGTGGAAAAAATGGCTGAACGAGTGTCCAGCATAGACAAAAACACAAGGGTGCTGGATATAGGCGCGGGATACGGAGGAGCGGCCAGGTATCTCGCCAAAACCTACGAATGCAGTGTTACCGCTCTTAACCTCAGCGAGGTGGAAAATGAACGGAACCGGCAAATGAGCAAAGAGCAGGGACTCGAAGATCTTGTAGAAGCCGTAGACGGCAGTTTTGAGTCCCTCCCCTTCGAAGATTCCAGTTTTGATGTTGTGTGGTCCCAAGACGCAATCCTGCACAGCGGAAAGCGAAAACAGGTATTGGAAGAGGTCGTTCGGGTACTAAAACCCGGCAGCGAGTTTGTATTCACCGATCCCATGATGTCCGATACCTGTCCCGAGGATGTGCTTCAGCCTATACTCGACCGGATCCATCTAGAGACACTAGCCTGTCCCTCTTTCTATAGGGATACCCTAAAAGCCCTTGGGTGCGAAGAGGTCTCCTTCGAAGAGCATACCCATCATCTTGCCCGGCATTATGGGCGAGTTTTGGCAGAGACGGAGGAGCGCGAGGAGGATTTACATGGCGAGGTTAGCAAAGAGTATCTTCAGAACATGAAAAAGGGACTCCGACATTGGATAGAAGGCGGCAAGAAGGGTCATCTCTCCTGGGGTATCTTTCACTTTCGTAAACGCTGACTTGTGGCCCGAAGAGTGCTGGAAAATCCAATAAAAACCTCTAGCAAGCTTTGGGCCTCTATCTTCACAATTTTTCCAATAGCTGTTGTGTTATCATCCCTTGGCATATACACTTCAAGGTATACATGGATGAAACTGAAGTCCTTAAAACTATCGCCCTTCTCAAAAAAGCGGCAATCTTTTCCCCTCTCTCAGAGGAGGAGTTGAGGATAATAGCTGAAAACAGCGAATTCCTTCAGTTTAAGCAGAATCAAACCATCTTTCATCAGGACGATCCAGGCACTGAACTCTACCTTGTAGATTTCGGAGAGGTCATTCTCTCCCGGGCCGAGCCCTACGAAAAAGAAATAGATATTGCCCGCTTTATCCAGGGGGAGATCTTCGGGGAGATGGACCTCCTGCAGGAGACAAAACGGAATGTAAGGGCCTGGGTGGAGGAAAAGGCCACCCTTTTACGCTTTCCGAAGCGGGGTAGGGAGTTCCGAGAGGTCTTAAAGGAGTATCCGGAAATTGCCGCGCGGCTTCTCCATAAATTTCTTGTGGTCGTTGCGGGGAGAATCAGAAGTACCAATGCCATGATAAAGGAAAACTCGCCGGTGGTTCAGGAGCTCAAGAAACAGGTTTATACGGATAAGTTGACAGGGCTGTGGAATAAAACTTTCCTTGAGGAAAACGCCGGATCGTACACCCGTGACCCGAGTAAAACCGCGGCCCTTCTCTCCATGAAACCGGACAACTTTAAACTAATAAATGATACCTACGGACATGAAGCAGGGGACCGGGCTATCCAGATAATGGCCGCGAAACTGCAGACTATGGTAGGTAAAGATTTGCTCCTTGTTCGATATATGGGAAACGAACTCATGATCCTCCTTCCTAAAGCTACCCGGGATGATGCTCTCTATTTTGCGGAGGACCTTCGCGGGGAAATGACCGACCTGGATTTCAGCGAAGTTACAGGCGGAGAGGAGTTTCATCTCTCGGTGAGTATCGGTATTGCCCTGTATCCCGATCACGCGAGTGGTCCCCTTGAGTTTATTGAGCGGGCCCATGAGCTTCCCCTTATTGGCCGAGGAAGGGGAGGGAACAAGGTCCTCTTTCCCGAGGACAAAGAAGAAAAATCGGGAGTCAAGACGGGATGAATCCAAAAGGAAAGAGCTTTCTAACGGATATAGAAATATTCTCAAATTTGAATTCTGAAGAACTTTCTCAAGTAGAATTTATTTTGGAAAAGCGGACTACCGTGGAGGGGGAGGTACTTTTTCGCGAAGGAGATCCGGGGAAGGAGATGTTTATTGTTAAAGAGGGGGTAGTCTCCATTATTGTTACCCTTAGCGATGGGGAGGAATTAACTATAAGTCGTATTGAAGGGGGAAATTTCTTTGGGGACATGTCTATCTTTGAACAAGCGCCTCGATCGGCTACATGCCGATGTGAAAGTAAAACAGAGTTGTATACTCTAAAAGATCAGGCCTTTTTTGATCTCATGGACTCCCACCCGCAAATAGCCGCGAAGGTTCTCTATCGAATGCTAAATATTACCGCTGAGCGTCTTCACCATACGGGCAACTTTCTCTCGGATATGGTGAAATGGGGCGAAGACGCGAGAAAGAGGGCGGTGACCGATCAATTTACAGGCCTATTCAACCGTAGATATTTGGACAGTACCCTGGAGGAACAACTCAGAGAGGCAACCATGCGTAAGAGTGCGTTTTCTCTTGCCATGATCGATTTGGACCATTTTGGGGACCTTAACAATGAATATGGAGAGCAAGCGGGAAATGATGTGATCTTAGTGGCAGTAGAGGTGTTTAAACAAGTATTTGAAGATGAAGATATCCTAGGAAGGTACGGGGGAGACGAATTTACCTGTATTTTCCCAGGCCAAACCGGAGAGGAGGCATTGAAGAAGTGTTCCGTTGTCTGTGCCGCTCTTAGAAAACATCCCATTCTGGAGGGGTATAAGGGTACTATGAAGAACATTACCTCCAGTATCGGTGTTGCTGAATATCCACGCCATGGGAAATCGGTGAAAGAGGTACAAGAAGCTGCTGATTCGGCACTCTATCGAGCGAAGGAGGCGGGAAGAGACCGGGCTGAAAAGGTGATGTAGGTCCGGAACGCCTGTGTAAAGGAGTAAAAAGTCATGGAGAACAAACGGGAAATCCCGACCATTGCTGAGAAAAACCGGATTATTGGAAATATCATTACCGCTATGGATACCAGAGATGGATTTCTCATAAACGGACATGAAAATCCGGATGAAGATTGTATCGCTTCTATGGTCGCCATGGGGCTGCTTCTCAATAAACTGATAAAGACGGTATATCTCTTTATCTGCGGGGATATTCAGGAAAATTTTTCCTACCTTCTTAAAATCTGTGACTACAACTCCATCGAGATAATAAATGATTGTTCTCATATCCCTGAAGGGGTGAGCACTATAATATACGTGGACACACCAAAACCGGATATGCTTATGGGTAAGGACCTTATTATGGAGTACGCCAAAAAAGAAGCTCCGTTAGAGATAGAGTTAGACCATCATCTTGAGGCTGACAGCGCTTACTCCGGGCAGGAGGGGTATTGCCTTGTTACCGACGCTTCTTCCACCTGTGAGATAATCGGAATACTTGCTTTTAAAATGCGAAATCGAAAGGACCTTATGGAAAAGTATCAAATTAAAAATATCTTCTCCAGGAACTTTGTCATTTCCGTACTCACCGGTATTATTGGCGATTCCAAGATGGGTAAGTATCTGAAAACCAGCAAAGAAAAGTGGTTCTATCGGCTTTTTAGCGAAATGTTCAATCAAATGCTCACCCATAAAACCTACAGGAAATCTTCTAACTTTTCCAACATGGAGGAATTGTTCCAAGAACTCCAGAAACTCTCCCAGGATGAGGAGGGATGTTATAAATATATGATGGAAAGGAAATCCGTTACCGGATATATACATCACGTTGTGCTCGGCAAAGATGAGTCTAAACATATCTTCCAACTCTACGATGGAGAAACGGTGGTGAATGTCGCCCGGGTAATTGCGGATAAACTTGCCGAAGCGGGAGGATACGTGAGTCTTGTGGGGTATTTCGACGATCCCAAATTAACCGAGTTTATCCAGTTCAGAATGCGGAGAAGCGAATCCTATAAGACCCTTGATCTGCGAGATGTTATAAACAGATTTCATATAGAGAACGGCGGCGGCCATCCGGGAGCGGTAGGATTTCGGGTGCTTCAAGAAGAGGTGGATGACCTGGATAGTTTTACCGCCGCAATAATCGAAGGCACAAATGAGATGATAGCGGAGTCATAGAAACCGCACAGCTTTCGGGTACTCTTCCGGGGATAAAATTTGCTCAGCCGGAGGTACACTGGGATCGAGGACAAGAATGAAAGGTCGGCCTCCGTAGACCCTGGTGGTACTGGTAGTAATTACCCGTCCTTCGTGCTCCACCGCCGGTCCGGATGCTGCCTTCCTCGGTTCGTGGCTCCGAATAAGAGAGGGTACCTCTAAGGAGGCAAGCACCTCTTCGCTAATGTCCGGCCCGAAAAGGGTCCCGATACCCCGCGTATTGGCCGATGCCCCCGGTTTTGCCCCTGGATCACTCCAGAGTAAATCGTTGGCAATGTCTCTCGGAGATATTAGCTCTTCTGTGGAGGTAAGGGAGGCAGGAATACCCCCGTGGGTGAAAAGCGCAAAACCGGGAAGAATGGCGCTTAAGTACAGGCGGGAAACAAATCCTGAAAAAAAGGGCCAAAAGTCCTGCCAGGACCCTTTTTTTTTCTCCGCCTCCTCTAACAGCGTACAGGGTGAGAAAATAGGTTTTCCCTCACGGGTGTATTGCTCATGATTTCCCATAAGGGCGATGATTCGCTCGGGGAAGGTGTCCATGAGTTTCGAAATTCCCTCTATTACTTCTATCCCGTATCTTCCCCTGTCGGCATAATCGCCTAGAAAGAGGAAAAGATCATTTTCTTCGCAGAGATCAAGTCCCGCCTTAAGACTCTTAATGTCTCCGTGGATGTCTCCGAAAACAACAATTCTTTCCGGTCCACCGTCTGCCGGATCTGATATTACAGCTAGTTTTCCCTTTTTATCGTACATAATGTCCTTCGGATATTAATTGTAGTCGAGGAAAACTAAAAAATCTACACCTCAGGTGATGTGATGTCAGGTGATGTGAAAGAGATCTATCGATTAAATTCTATACATTCCCCGATCATGAGCATACACATCTTTGCATTTTGCTCCGTGTATTGCTCCGTGTATTTACAGAATGTTCTTTTACCGTTACCTTTTACCGAGTATGAAATCTTCTTTCTTTTTATCTGTTGAAGTGGTGCCCCCGGCCGGACCGGATTGCTCGAAACTCTTGGACTTACTTAGAGGTGTGAAGGACCTGCCAATTACCAGCCTCAGTATTGCCACGAACCCGGTGGCCAAGCCTAAGCTCAGTCCCCTTGCCCTCGCTGTTTTGGCAAAAAGAGATTTGTATCTGGATTCGGTCATCCATATTACCACCAGAGACCACAACAGACTCAGCCTTCAGAGTCTGCTGTGGAGCGTGAAGACCCTTGAAGCGCGGGGAATTCTAGCTGCCTCAGGTGATATGATTAGCCCGGAGGCAAGAAAATCAACCTCTCATGTTAAAGACATCGATGTGTATGAACTGATTTCCTTGGCCCACGGACTGGGAATAACTACCGGAGCTGTGGTAACACCTTATCCGGATCCGAAAGCCTATAAGCGAGAGGAGGAGAGGTTGGAAAGAAAAAGGGATGCCGGGGCGGATTACGCGGTGACCCAACCGGTGTACTCCATGGAAGATGCCGAGAGAGTGGTAAAAACAAGTGAAAAACTGGGGCTTCCTATTGTCCTTGGAATTCTGCCCCTGGTAACGGAAAAACACGCCCTGTTTCTAAAGGAGAAGGTCGGCGGTATCTACGTACCTGATTCGGTGGTTAGTGCCATGGGCGGTCCAGCCGATCCCGAAGACCATGGGATAAAGATAAGCCGGGAGCTCCTCGCCTTCGCGAAAGGCCATTTGGCGGGGGCCTGTATCATGCCTCCCTTTAATCGATTTTATCTGGTGAAAAAAATCCTCTCTCAGGCCCAGACAGAATGATCATCAACATCACATGTTCACATCCGATACTTTTACATCCGATACTCCTCGTCCTTACCGAAGGAGAACCGGCAGGAAAAGGAACACAATAATGAATGCCGCCAGTGAAGAAGGGAATAAACGAATAGAGGCCTTAGCCGAAGGGAGAATAGGAAAGACCCTCCTCTCGCTTTCCATTCCCACCGTCGCGGGAATGCTGGTAATGGCGGTGTACAACATCGTGGATACCTTCTTTGTGGGAATGCTGAGAGACGCCACCTCCCTGGCCGCCACCGGCGTGGTGTTCCCTATCTTTCAGCTTATCGGCGCTGTGGGACTCACCTTCGGCATAGGGGCGGCCAGTGTTATAAGCCGCAGGCTCGGGGAGGACAAGTACGAAGAGGCGCAGAAGACCGGGGTCACCGCCTTCTACACCACCCTCTTCATCGGGCTTGGGTTCTCCTTCCTCGGCGCACTCTTCGCGGCACCCCTTCTGCGCCTCTTCGGCGCCACGGACAGCATTATTGCGGAGGCGGCCGGGTACGGCCGGATAATCTTGGGAGGTGCGGTGTTTCAGATACTGAACATGAGCGTGGGAAACATGCTTCGTGCGGAAGGAGCCGCCTCCCATGCCAGTATCGGGCAAATCCTCGGAGCTGTCCTTAACATTATCTTAGACCCAATATTTATCTTCGGTCTGAACATGGGGGTTGCCGGAGCGGCCGCGGCCACGGTTATTGCCCAGGGGGTGGGCACCCTCTACCTCATGAGCGTGTACTTCCGGGGGAAGACGGTCCTGCGTATTACGCGCTTCGCCTATTTTACCCCGAAGAGGTGGATATACGCCGGCATTATGGCCGTCGGGACCCCCACTTTGGCCCGCCAGGTCTTGGGAAGTGTCTCCATGGGTTTGCTGAATAACGCGGCTGGACGGTTTGGTGATGTGGCTTTAGCCGCAATGAGTGTAAACTTCAGGATTTTTATGCTTGTAATGGCCGTCCTTATTGGGATGTCCCAGGGATTGCAGCCTTTAGCGGGGTACAACTACGGTGCTTCCCAGTTTAACCGGGTCCGAGGGACCTTGAAAATTTCTATGCTCTTCTCTTTAGGGTTTGCCGGATGTGCCGGTCTTATCCTTGCCATTTTCGCGCCGACGATCATCGGGATCTTTGCTCCTCAGAACGAGGCGGTGATTCAAGTGGGTGCCATGGGTCTCAGACTGACCAGCGCCGGGGCCGTTCCTATGGCTTGCGCTGTTGTCTTCGGAGGCTTCTTCCAGGCCCTCGGCAAGGCAAAGGCAAGCCTCCTCCTCGCCTTGGGACAGCAGGGAATTTTCCTTGTACCGATGGCCCTTCTCCTGCCTATGTTCTTCGGTATAGAGGGTGTCTTCGCGGCCATGCCCGTGGCCTTCACTATGGCCTTCGCGGTGGGGCTTATCCTCCTCCAGCGGGTCTTGAGGGAACTTAATGACAGTCCGGCAGCCGGCAGGGAAGCTATGACGGGAATATAAAGTTAGGTACTCTCGGCTGAAGCGGCGGGCGTTAAGACCATGTTTGCAAAAAAAATAGGTTGCAAAAAAAATCATTGTATTTTCCAACTGGGTTTACTATAATGGAAAAGCGGAAAAGAACTGAAAGTACTAAAATATACATTACTGGTTTTGTAATGAATAAAGATGTATGAGATACATGGGATGTACGTCGTAGTGTCTAGTCCAGAGAAACTGAAAGAAGCGGGTTGGACGTAATCCGGTAAAGCAGAAAAAAAGTAAGAGGGAGAGTATGAAAAATATCAAGATTGGAACAAAATTAATCGGTGGATTCGTCATCGTCGCTATTATCGTGCTGGTGGTGGGGTTTTTCGGATGGAACGGAGCACAGCAGCTGCAGGGGCATATCGACGAGATAGGGGAGGTAAGGCTTCCCAGTATCGAAAACCTCCAGGTAATCAAGATCGAAGCAAACGCGGTCCGTACGGCCATCCGGACGATGCTCAATCCCCGACTTGCCAAGGACGATAAATCCAGGCAGTACGAGAATATGACATCATCCCGGGAGCGTTATCAGGCGGCCTGGGGCATTTACGAACCCCTTCCCCAGACTCCGGAGGAGGCGAAACTCTGGAACGAGTTCGTCATTGCCTGGGAGGCATGGCGGGAAGTGAATAACCGCATTATAACCATGGCCAAGGACATCGATGAAACAGACATCCTCAATCCCGATGCTCTTCAGGCTCGGATCCTGGGATTTATCGGGGACCATCATGTGCTTATGGAAAACGTCCTTAAACTAATCCTAACGGGAGAATCTTTCGAAGGCGGGGGGGACCCCACGGCCTGTAACTTCGGAAAGTGGCTGGCCGGATACTCAACTCAGAACGACGAGATTGACTCCCTCTTAGATGAGGTAAGGCAGTACCACGATCCCTTTCACGAAAGTGTAGACACCATTAAGGCGCTCGTTGCCGAGGGAAACACGGACGAAGCCCTTACCGCTTTCAACAACCAGATGGAACCGAACGCCGAAGAAGTGTTTGATATATTTCACCAGCTGGAAAATGAATCGGAGCGAATCGTAGGTCTTTACGACAGCATGAATAACCTTGCCTTCGGCGAGGCCACGGAGAAGCAGAACCAGGCTATTGGGCTTTTAGATCAGGTGGTCCATATAAATGAGGTGGTAGCTGAGGAAGCAGTGCAAGTAGCAAATGCCGATGGGGCCCGAGTCCAGGTCATCGCCTTAGTGGGAATGATCGTCGGGGTCATCCTTGCCCTAATTCTCGGAATTATTCTGACCCGTGGTATTACCGCGCCGTTAGCGAGGGGAGTGCAGTTTTCCGAGGAGATCGCGGCCGGAAATCTCAGTGTAGAGCTGGATGTACATCAGAAGGATGAAGTAGGACAACTGGCGGATTCTTTACGGTTTATGCTCGAAGCCTTGCAGTATAAAGAGAGAGTTATAGCTCAGATTTCGGAGAAAGACCTAACCGTGGATGTTAAACCCGCCTCGGATAAGGACAGTTTGGGACACTCCCTGGTTACCATGGTGGGCGCCTTGAACGATATGCTCTCCCAGGTGAACCAGGCGGTAGACCAGGTAACATCCGGATCGGACCAGGTCTCCCAGGCGAGCCAGAGCCTCTCCCAGGGGGCCACTGAACAGGCGAGCAGCCTGGAGGAGATAACCTCTTCCATAACTGAGGTAAACAGCCAGTCAAAACAAAATGCCGACAACGCCACCGAGGCCAACGGGCTTGCAAAGAAAGCAACAGACGACGCCGATAGCGGCAATCAACAGATGAAGGACCTGGCCGGTGCAATGAAGCGGATCAACGACTCTTCAGATGAAATAAAGAAGGTAGTGAAGGTCATTGACGATATAGCCTTCCAGGTGAACCTCCTCGCCCTAAACGCTAACGTAGAGGCGGCGAGGGCAGGAAAGTACGGAAAGGGTTTTGCCGTAGTGGCCGAAGAGGTAAGGAACTTAGCAGTCCGAAGCGCCGAGGCAGTCCAGGAGACCACCGGGATGGTGGAAGAGTCCATACGGAACATCGAAGAGGGAAACCAGCTGGTGGACAAGACGGCGACCCAGTTGGAAGAAATAGTGACCGGCAGTTCCAAGGTGGCGGAATTCCTAGGCGAAATCGCCTCTGCCAGTAAGGAACAGGCCCAGGCCATCGAACAGATCACCGACGGTCTCGATCAGATCGATCAGGTAACCCAGGCAAACACTGCATCAGCCGAGGAAAGCGCCTCCGCGGCGGAAGAGCTTGCCGGACAGGCCCAGCAGCTTAAGGCTATGATAGGTACCTTCAGATTAAAGCAGTACGGCGAGACGGTACAGCAGTACGCCTTGGAGGACAAACGGGAGGACCAATACGTTGAGGGCGAAGAGGGCTGAGCCTCTCCGTTCGAACAAAGGTCCTTGCATCGCTTTATAGAATTATCATTAATTTATATCTCAACCGCCCGGAGGTGTTTCCGGGCGGCGTTCCATGTTTCATTTATAGGTGCAATAATGTCTTTTTCAAAGGTCACGCAACCGCCAAGTCTGCCGAAGAGTGTTTTCTGTTCTACCTCTTCCGGAGGGACAAGCTTTGCCACTGGGATCCCCCGTTTGGTAATGGTTATACTTTCATGTGTTTCTTTCACTTGATCCATGAGGTGAAGACATTTAGCTTTGAACTCACCGGCTTTTACAGTCATATGACTATAGTAATATGACCATGGTAACTTATCAATACTAGTTTCCCGGCAGAGAAGAAACGTTTATGCTGTGTTCAGGAGTAGAAAGATTATGACAGGACGAGAAAACTGTCGCGGGAAGCATCCTTCGCGGAGAGGTAAATCCATGAGTACAAAACAGTATAGAGCAATCCTATTCGATTTCGACGACACCCTGGTAAGTTATGATGCCGGCCAACGCTACGGTTTGGAAAAGGCTTTCTCCGCTTTCGGCATACCCCCGAAGGAAGAGTTTTTTCGCATCTATCGGGAGGAGAATGAAAAACTCTGGCGTCTCGCGGAAAAGGGAGAGATTAGTTCGGAGGAACTGAGGGCAAAGCGATTTGAACTGCTCTTGGAAAGGGGTGGAATTAAAGCGATAACGGGAGTCCATAAGGACCTGTCTTCAGAAGCGCTTTGTGAAGTGTATCTGGAAAACTTTTCAAAAAGCGTTGAATTCGAACCAGGGGCCGAGGAAGTACTAAGGGAAATCGCCCAACGGGATGGTCTTAAACGGGGACTCATTACAAACGGGTTTACCGATACACAGAGGGAGAGACTTTCCCGAGCGGGGTTAGCTGACTATTTTCATGGTATTTTTATCTCCGATGAAATCGGGGTGAAAAAACCGGACCCGAAAATCTTTCAGGCGGCTTTAGAGGGTTTAGGGGGTCCTCCTCCTGAAGAGGTCCTTATTGTGGGTGACAACCTCCTTTCAGATATTATAGGCGGGAAGCGGGCCGGGATTATTACCTGCTGGTACAATCCCGCGGGAAGTCTGGAGGCCGGCGCGGACCACATTTTTGTTGATTTTAAAATTGATCATTTAAGAGAAATTATGCATATCCTGTAGGACTATTCCTACAAAAAAATAGGGTAAATTCTTACAGACAGAATTGTATCCACATGATACAATATTGTAATACCTTTTGTAATTGGAGCCATGTTCCGGGAAAAGATGTATTGAGAGAGTATTGTGGACTATCACTCGGAGATGAATATGGAAAAAAGTCGGACCCTTCTTCTAGTGGAGGATGAGCCGGTCATAGCTGAAAATGAAACGACTCTTCTTAGAAATAACGGTTTTCAGGTAGTACACGCGAATTCCGGGGAGAAGGCCCTTCAGGCAGTCCGGGAGAAGAATATCGATTTAATCCTTATGGACTTAGACCTCGGTATCAATAAGATGGACGGTGGAGAAACGGCCCGGGCGATCCTTGATTTGAACGAGTACCCCATTGTATTTCTTACCTGTCACGCGGAACGTTGTTACGTAGAAAAATTAAAAAAACTTACGTACTACGGATACGTGCCAAAGGACTGCGGGGAGTTTCTTCTCCTTGAAACCATAGAAAACGCCCTTAGACTTTATAAACTTAATTCTCCTTTTTCCGCATTTTCTGACTCGGGTACTCCTAAAGCAGGCCCCAAGAATAATGGCATGGTCTGTCCAACATCCGCTGTCATAGATAAGGAGAACTTCCGTTCCCTTGCTGAAAACGCCGGCGTGGGAATAATGGTGATTCAAAATCATCAGATTGTATATGTGAATGAAACCGCCGCTGAGATCTACGGGTATGAAAAGGGCCGTTTTCTCACTACTCAGGTTGATGAAATACTACAGCGGGTACATCCCAAAGACAGGGAGAGAATAGTTAAGTCCTACCAGGACGGTTGTCGGGATCTTGAACACTCCACTAATAAGAAATGGGAAGTTGGTCCTTTAGAGTACCGGCACTGTAGGGAGGACGGACTGGATGTTTGGGTGGAGCTGATTACCACACCCATTACCTACAACGAAAATTCCGCTCTCTTGGTAATCCACAACGATATAACCGAACGAAAGAGGGCCCAGGCCATTCTAAAGGACAGCGAAGATAATCTTAAAACAATTCTAGAGAATCTTCCTTTGGCTGTGTTTGCCCACGATATGGAGGGAAGATTTGTCCTGGTAAACAGGACAGCTTCTTTGTATACCGGGTATTCCCAAGAAGAGCTTATGGATCTACATGTATCGGATATCGACCCGGAGAGTGTTTCCAGGAATGATCGGGAAAACATATGGCAGCAATTAGTGGACAAGGAATTTCAGCGGCTCGAGGTACAGCATGTTAGAAAAGACGGCTCCAGTTATCCTGTAGAAATATTTATCAATGCTATCCAGTACAAGGGGAAGCCGATTCTTTTAGCTATTGCCCAGGATGTTACCGAGAGAAAGAAGGTTATTGAGCAGAAAGACTACCTGATGAAAGAACTTAACCATAGGGTAAAGAATAATCTCCTTATGATCTCCTCCCTTATCGGTTTAAAAAACTCCGCTTTGGAAGGATCAGTAGATCTCTCCGATCTTCAACACCAGATCGACGCTATCCGAATTGTCCACGAAAAGCTCTATCAAACGGAGGACATTACCAGTATCAATGTTAGAGAATACTCGGAAGACCTCCTTAATACCCTCTTCTCCACCTTTGCTGCCGGAAGAATAAGAGTGGAAAACGATATAGATAATATTGTCCTTCCCACAAAGTTGTGCATATCCTTAGGCCTTATTATAAACGAGATTGCCACTAACGCGGTGAAACATGCCTTCCCTCTGGAAGTCGAAGAACCCCGTTTTGTAATTGACCTCCATCGAGAAGGGTCCGTGTATCACCTCGTTATTTCCAACAACGGTCCTCCATTCCCAAAGAACATCGGCTTTGATAATCCCCAAACCCTGGGCTTACGACTTATCTCCGTACTGGTGGAACAGATAGACGGGGAAATTGAGATAACACGTAAACCTCATCCTGTATTTACTATACGTTTTCCCGCCGGGTCCTGAAAGGCCTTTAGTTTTCCTCCTCCTGCTGTTGATGTTTCATGTGTTGTCTGCCGTCAATGAATCCGCTGAACTTGGAATCCATTACTCTGAGGCGCCGGCTTATCTCCCGGGCAAGGTTCATAATCATCAGTGTGAAGGCCTTAAGGTCGAGCTTCTCCAGGTTGTGCAGGTCCACATTGGAGAGGGTCAGGAGGTGTACCTCCCCAGCGGCGGTAACAGTAGCCGCGCAGGGTTGAATGTCTATGAGTTCCATCTCCCCGAATGTGTCTCCGGTGTGTAAATCAGCGATGTGGGTGATCTCGCACTCCCCTTTTTGTTCACCAGCTTCCGGACACTTAAATTTATCTATCCGCACATCTCCATCCTGAATAAAAAAGACCTTACTGTTTACCTCTCCTTCTTTGAGGATCTTCTCACCCGGAGCATAGTCCTCTTCTTTTAGCATCTTATACACGTACCCTAGCTGGGTATTGTCCAGTCCCCCAAAAAGAGAATATTTTTTTAGCGCCTTGCTTTCTATCATCCTCTGCCCCTTTTAGTATAAGTATAGCATTTTTTTGTGGGAAAATCAGTGAAACAAGCTATTCTCAAGCTTTACATATACCATTATATACTTGACAGTCGGTTAAAGGGTATGCTTTTATTTCGGTGTGGACAAAAATCACCAAATTCTGTTGTTCCTTATCTGCTGCATTATTGTTCTTCTTATTGTAACCGGCATAATTGTTGATGGTCCAAAGGCCGCACTGACCGGTTTCATAGAATTGCAGGTGCATCCCGCCCGACTTATAAACGATTTTATCGAAATTCGCGGTATTGGGGCAACTCTGGTAAACGGGGCCCTGGTGGGGCTTATAGGGCTTATCCTGGTGCTGGTTAACAAAGTCTCCCTCTCCGGGCCCACCTACGCGGCAATTTTTACCCTCATCGGTTTCGGGTTTTTCGGTAAAACCCCGGTAAATATTCTCCCCATTTTTTTCGGCGTGTATCTGTCGGCGAAATACGCGGGTAAAAAATTTAACGAATACATTATTATAGCTCTCTTCGGCAGTGCCTTGGGTCCCTTGGTAAGCACCATCGCCTTTGAGCTGGGATTGTCCTACCAGGTATCCGTCGTTTTTGCTGTCGCCGGCGGAATAGTAACCGGGTTTTTACTCCCCGCACTGGCCATATCCATGCTCCATCTCCACCAGGGGTACAATCTTTACAACATTGGTCTTACCTGCGGGTTCTTCGGACTTTTTGTCGCTTCCCTCATTCGGGCGGGCGGACATACTTTTCAGGCTTCCATGAACTGGTTCGGAGATTTTTCTCTTGTGCTGAATTTACTTGTCCCGGTCCTTTCAGTTGTGCTCATCATTGTAGGGCTCATTATCGGCAAAAAGAAAGGGATTAAGGACTTCCTGGCAATCCAAAAACACCCGGGAAGGCTCCCATCGGATTTCATGGACATGGAATCCATCGGCGGTGCCCTAATAAACAGCGGCAGTATCGGCCTGCTCTTTTCCGCCTATGTGTTCTTTATTGGCGCTGATGTGAACGGGCCGGTCATCGGCGGGCTGTTTACCATTATGGGGTTCGCCGCCTTCGGGACCCATATAAGGAACTCTATTCCGGTCTTAGCGGGGGTCGTTTCCAGTACTCTGGTTTTCGGGATGTCTCTTGAATCCCCCGGTCCGGTACTTGCTGCAATATTCGGCACCACCCTTTCCCCCATTGCCGGCCAATTCGGAGTTATTGCCGGTTTTGTCGCCGGCTTTATCCATCTGGTTATGGTTTCCTTCACCGGTCCTTGGCACGGGGCCATGAACCTTTACAACAACGGGTTTGCCGGCGGTCTTACGGCTACTCTTGTAATTGCCGTTATTCAGTGGTACAGAAATAATAAAGCGGAGTCATCGTAGAACCGGAAGATAGAAACAGAAAGGGGCGCATTGTATGAAACGGAAAGAGTATGTTCTTCATTTAATAAGCGGAATTGCCAACTACATCCTCAACAAGGATCCTATGCGCATGGTGATCTCCCTTCATCAGGAGGAAGACGGACTTCATCTCAGTTTTATGGACGATACCGAACACAGCGATGAAGAAATTGCGAGAATGGAGAAACAGCTCAATTCCAGCAAACGTCCGGAACTGGCCAGCTACTACGGCGCTATGACCGGACAGGACCTGCTGGGAAACTCTAGACTGGACCTCTTAGGGTGGCAGGTGAAACATACCGATATTACGCGGATAGATAAGGGAATCAAGATCGACCTCTGGGTCGGAGGCGACCGGTTTCAGAGTGAGAAGTTTTCCATACCGAAGGAATAATCCCTCGGTTCATGCCAGTTTTTTCGAGCCTGAATACACTTCCTCCACCTTTACCGCGGCCGCGGCGTGGCCGGGATGTTTTTCCGGGTTCCACTTTTTCATGTCATCGAAAATTGGGCCTTCTCTGTGATACTCTATAGGTCCTTTTATCTGGTACGAGGTTTTGTCGCTGGTAATAAACAGGATAGAACCACTGCTTCCGGCTTCTATATTCTTCAAGGTCTTATCGAAGTAGTTGTTCGCGACGACAATGGTAGATTTATCGTACAGGGAAACACAGGTAGCGTATATTGCGTTTGGAGTACCGTCGCTGCTTACGGTAGTTAACACAGCCGGTCCTTCTCGTTTTTCAAATGCCGTGCTTACTTCTTTTGGAAGTACTGTCATTTTCTATCCTCCTAATGAGAAACACTATCATTAAGAAGCAGGAGATGCAATAGTCT
>CAYXSD010000011.1:27591-44673 GCA_964466335.1 uncultured Spirochaetales bacterium | reverse complement strand
GGGATTTATACACCTGAAATTACCACAAAGGCGCTTAAGTCGGCGGGACTTGAAATTACGGAAGAAGGGTTGAAAAATCTCGGCCGGCTAATTCATCGGGAGAAATACAAGTTCAAGTATCGTGAAGGGTTTACCTTTACCAATACCCATCTTCCGAAAAGAATTTTTGAAACTCCTTCGCCGGTCGGCAGATTAAACGAAGAGTATATTCGAAAAGCAATACGGCATTTTGAGAAAATCGTTAATTCTGAATAGTATGGGTACTACCGGGACAATCCTTGCAAGAAAAGCACAAAGAAGGGTGCGTTTGAATCTGTGCAGCTTCATCACGCGGCACGGCCTTAACCAAAGTTTCAATGGGTGAAGATATTGCAATATTTGCACAAGATATCACCGAACAAAAACTGGCTAAAGACGCGTTGAGGGAAAGAGAAGAAAATAGAAAAAATATTCCAGTTTTGATATTATCACTGACTCCAATTTCTGCGGATAAGATAAAATCTCCGAATACCAAATTCACACTTTCCGATACGAGCTACATGGCTTCGGCATCGGACTATAGGCCCTACTGCGTCGTACATCACAACGGCGAAGCCGCCTGAAATGTCTTGCTGTACTTCATCTATATTGCCACATAAGGGGGGAAATATTCCTGGGAGACGAGGAAGGAACCTTCGGGGTCCGCAATGAGAACACCATGATCACCGCCTCCCTTAGGTGGTACTTCTAGTAGGGATTTTAAAACAGTTTTTCCTTCCTCAGTTCCATAGAATTGGCACCATAAAAAGCCGCACCCAACATTCTTAGTTGTATCTTGTGGCTGCTAAGAAAGAGGTTTACAATAAAGTAGAGGAAGTGGAAAAGCATATGGAAGCTTCACTGAAAGTATTAATTGTCGAGGACAATCCTACGGATGCTGAGTTAGCAGAACGGGAAATCATCAAAGAATTCGACTCCGTCGAGTGTAAACGTGTAGAGACCCGGGAAGACTATATTTCCCTGTTGGACGAATGGGCCCCCGATATTATCGTGTCCGATTATATGCTCCCCTCTTTCGACGGGATGACAGCCCTTACAATTGCCCTTCAGCGTGTTCCGGATGTGCCCTTTATCATCTTTACCGGATCCATGAACGAAGAGACCGCCGTTACCTGTATGAAAGCCGGCGCCTGGGATTATGTCATTAAGGAGCACCTTAAGCGGTTGGGCCCGGCGGTGCGGTCCGTTCTTCAGGAGAAGGAAGTACGCCTGGAGCGGGAGAGAGCGAGGCGCGAGGCGGAAAAGGCGTATCAGGTAAAAAAAGATTTCTTGGCGAATATAAGCCACGAACTTCGAACACCGTTGAACGGTATTATGGGGATGTTTACCATTTTAGACGACCTTCGCCTGGGAAAGGAGAAGCGGTACTGGATTTCCCTCGCAAAGCAGTCGGCGGACAAACTGAACAGAATAATTCTGGATCTGCTCAATTTTGTTGAAATCGATTCGGAGAGATCGACAGTAGAAAAATCACCCTTTTCCATAGATGAGCTTGTTACCTCTGTCGGCAATTATTTTAATGAGGAGATTCAGAAGAAGGGTCTCCAGCTGCGGTACGAAAATACATGTAATCACTCCGATTTTATTGGAGATAAAAGCAGAATCGCCCAGATTGTGTGGAATCTCCTGTCAAACGCGGTCAAATTCTCTCTTAAAGGGCTTATTCGCGTTGAAACGAAGGAGAAGGACTACGGTTTAACCCTGGTTGTCGAGGATGAGGGAATTGGTATAGAAGAGGAGAAAAGAGAGAGGATATTCCTTCCCCTGGAGCAGTTGGAAGATCCTTATACAAAAACACATCCGGGAATCGGGCTTGGACTGGCAATTGTAAAAAGCCAGATTAAATTAATGGAAGGAGATATTCGGGTACATTCGGTACCCGGTAAGGGGAGCAGATTTGAAATTACTATTCCCGGCACTTTTTCTAACAGAGTGGGTTTAGATGAAGGTACGTCGACGAAGATTGCCGATCCATCCGGCGAAGATAAAGAGAAAACAATCCTTGTTGTGGAGGATGAAGCTATAAACAGGCTCTATATTTGTAGTCTCTTAAAAAAGCAGGGTTTTATAGTTCAAGAAGCAATTAACGGACAGGATGCAATTGATTCGGCGACGGCCGCTCCTCCGGATTTAATACTGATGGATATAGGACTGCCCGTTCTAAGCGGACTTGAAGCGACAAAACGGATTATTGAAATTCCGGCAACAAAGAATATTCCCATTGTTGCCGTCACTGCCCACGCGGAACGGGAGGATAAAGAGCAATTCTTGCGCGGCGGCATGCGGGAGGTTCTTACAAAACCCTATAAAGAGTCGGACCTCTTAAAGGTGGTGCGCCGGTATGTGTAGGGCAGAAAAAACCGTCTGTGGTATTTTTTTCATTCTTCTATTTGTTGTTTTCAGTCTCCATGGACAACAAGAAAATCCTCGATCCCGAATAACCGCCGCTTCGGAACCGGATTATCCTCCCTACTGCTATGTCGATGACAGCGGAAACGCGGCGGGGTTCTCCGTGGAGCTGTTTAAATCCGCGGCGGCTGCTATGAAGATAGAAACGGAAATAGAGATAGGCCTGTGGAACGATATTAAGCAGGAACTTGCTGAAGGAAAGATCGACGCCCTCCCTCTTGTCGGCAGAACTCCCGAAAGAGAAACCATATTCGATTTCACCATTCCTTACCTCTCCCTCTACGGGGGAATTGTCGTACAGGAGGATAACAGGGAGATTAATAATCTGAATGATCTCCGGGGAAAACGGGTGGCTGTCATGAAGGGGGACAACGCGGAGGAGTTCCTGCGGCGACAGGAAACAAGCTTCGAGATAATTACTACCCCGACATTTTCCGACGCCATGAACCTCCTCTCCGAGGGTCTTTGCGACGCCGTTGTTATTCAGCGCCTTGTGGGCCTGAGGATTATCCTGGAGGAGGGGTTCTCCGATCTAAGGGTCCTAAATGAACCGATTTATGAATTCCGGCAGGATTTCTGCTTTGCCGTTCAGGAAGGAGACAAAGAGCTCTTGGCGCTGTTAAACGAAGGGCTTGCGCTCGTTATGGCGGACGGAACATTCCGCCGGCTGCATGCCCAATGGTTCGCGGCGACGGAACTGCCCTCCCGCAAGATTATTGTCGGCGGAGATCACGATTATCCTCCTTTTGAGTTTCTCGATGAGAAGGGGAGGCCGTCGGGGTACAACACCGAGTTGACCCGGGCCATCGCTCGGGAATTGGGGCTGGATATCGAGATATTCCTCGGCCCCTGGCCCTTGGTTCTTGATATGATAGAGAGGGGCGAAATTGACGTTCTTCAGGGACTGTTTTACTCATCCGAACGGGATAAGCGCTTTGATTTTTCCCAGCCCCATACGGTAAATCATGGTGTCGCCGTAATCCGGTCGGGGGAAGGAAAAGCAGTACCTAAGACGGTGGAGGAGCTCGCGGGAAAAAGTATCCTGGTGCAGGAAGGCGATATTATGCACGACCTTGCCGTGGAAAAGGACCTCGGGGAGTACCTTACTGTTGTTGAGACACAGGAAGAGGCCCTTCGTCTACTCTCTTCGGGGGAGTACGACTGCGCCCTGGCCAGCCGATTGACAGCGTTATACCTCATTGATAAAAACGGATGGAAAAACTTGATCGTCGGGAACCGTTCTCTTTCAACCCATGAGTACGGCTACGCCGTAAAGGAAGGCAATAAGGTCCTCCTCTCCCATTTCAGCCAAGGTCTTGCCGTTGTAGAGGATACCGGGGAATACCACCGTATTTACGACAAGTGGCTGGGGGTGTACAAACCGATTGCCCCGAGTTTTGCCGATGTGTTCCGTTATGTTGCGATCGTCGCCCTCCCCCTTCTTATTGGCCTTGGGGGATTCTTTTTGTGGACCAGGTCTTTAAGGAGAGTGGTAGCTCTCCGCACCGCCGAATTGCGGACCAGTGAGAAACAGTACCGCCTCCTCGCAGAGAACACCGTGGATGTCATCTGGCTTATGTCACCGGATCTGCGTTTTACCTATGTTAACCCTTCGATAGAGCTGTTGACCGGGCATACACCCCAGGAGTGGGTGGGGAGTAATCTTCGCGACCACTGTAATGAGGAAGATTTTAAGAAAATGGCCGAGGTGGTAGAAAAAGCGATAAATATGCTGCCGGATAACTCCGGGATAACCTTTGAGGCGGAAATGACAAAGAAAAACGGTGATCCTGTCTCCGTGGAGATAATCGGGAAGGTACTGCTCAACGAAGAGGGGGGAATTGAGGGACTTCAGGGAGTCACAAGGGAAATTACCGAACGGAAGAGGGCTGAGGAGGAGCTTAAGAAACATCAGGACCATCTAGAGGAATTGGTAGAAGAAAAAACGAGAGAGCTTAATGAGAGGGTTACGGAATTGGAGCGTTTTCATGACGCTACGGTTGATCGGGAACTGAGAATGAAAGAGCTGCGGGACGAGATAAAGAGGCTTAAAGGGGGAGGAGATTGAATCCAACCCGGCATTCCCCGAGGGTTATGCTCCTTTTTCTTTTGTTCACCATAGTTCATGCCGGGGCGCAGGACCGGGTGGTGAAAATAGGGGTTTACGAGAATCCGCCTAAGGTGTTTATCGATGAGTCGGGAAACCCAGCGGGTATTTTTATCGATATTATAGAGGATATCGCGGGGAAAGAGGGATGGAAACTCCATTATCGCCGTGGCGGATGGGCTGAAAACCTCGTTCGTCTCGAAGCAGGGGAAATTGATCTTATGCCCGATGTCGCCTATTCCGCCGCCCGGGAGGAGATTTTCGACTTTCACGAAGAGCCGGTTCTTTCCGACTGGTTTCAAGTGTATGCACCCCGGGGCAGCGGCGTTAAGTCCATAGTGGATTTGGGCGGAAAGCGGATTGTCGTGCTGGAACGTTCCGTGCAGCAGAACGCGTTTGAGCAGTTGGCGGGAGAATTCGGTTTGGCAATTACCCTTATCTCGCTTCCGGATTATGAAACCATATTCAAAGAGGTGGCAGCCGGGAATGCCGACGCCGCAGTTACTAATCGGTTCTACGGACAGCTTTGCGCGGGAGCATACGGTTTGGAGGATACAGCGGTGGTGTTTAATCCGACCCACCTCTTTTTTGCCGCCCCGAAAGGGGAGAGCGCGGTGCTCCTTGAAGCTGTCGACCGGCATCTTAAACATATGAAAAAGGACCTTTATTCAATCTATTATACATCTCTAAAAAGATGGACAGCCGAGGAAGTAAAATTCGTCATCCCTTCCTGGATGAAGGTCGCGGGATTAGTTGTTGGAGTTACTTTTCTATTGAGCCTGGCGGGGAGTGTTGTGCTCAAGCGTCGTGTTGATGAGAGGACAGGGGAATTACGAAAATTCAATCAGGAAATGGAGCTCCGGGTTAAAGAGCGTACAGAGGAGCTCGCGGAGGCAATGGAAAGGGCGCAGGCGGCGGACCGTCTTAAGTCTGTTTTTCTCGCCTCCATGAGCCACGAACTGCGCACTCCCCTGAATTCCATAATCGGATTTACTGGAATCCTTTTAAAAGGGTTGGCCGGACCTCTAAACGATGAACAGGAGAAACAACTTGCAATGGTGCAAAACAGTTCCCGTCATTTATTGGCCTTAATAAACGATGTCCTTGATATTTCTAAAATTGAGGCAGGTCAGTTGACCCTCGCTTTTTCCTCCTTTTCATTACGGCATTCCCTGGAAAAGTGCGTGGAATTGGTCTTTCCCATGGCGGAGAAAAAGGGTCTCCGGATTATCCTGGACATTGCTGAAGATGTGGACAAGGTAATGTCGGACCCGCGCCGTTTGGAACAGGTGTTTCTTAATTTATTTACCAACGCGATAAAATTCACCGATGAAGGCGAAGTGAATATAAAGTGCCGAAGGGAACATAAGTGGTATCTGCTTTCGGTCACCGACACCGGTATTGGTATTAAAGGGGAGGATATTTCCAGATTATTTCAACCCTTCCACCAGATCGACGCAGGTACGACACGGAAATATGAGGGAACAGGTCTGGGGCTTTCCATCTGTAAACGGTTGATTGGAATGCTGGGGGGGAGTATCTCGGTTCAAAGCACTTGGGGACAGGGCAGTACCTTCACCCTCCGATTCCCTTCAGAAGCGGGAGGAGCGGCATGAGTATTCAAATACTGATCATTGAAGACAATCCACAGAACCTCTATATGATGCGGTTTCTACTGGAAAAACAGGGATTTACCGTTGTTACCGCCGAAAGTGGTTTGGAGGGTATTAAAAAAGCCCTGGCATGTAAGCCCCGAATAATTCTCCTTGATATCCAGCTCCCGGAAATGGACGGATACGCAGTCACGGAGGAACTGAAAAAGCGTAACGAATTAAAGGATGTACCGATCATTGCTGTTACGTCCTACGCTATGGCGGGGGACCGGGAGCGGATACTCTCGGCGGGCGCGGATGGATATATAGAAAAACCAATTGATCCGGATAGCTTCACCGAAGAAATCGTAGTCTATCTGTCTGAGTATGATAAAGATAGGGAAAGGGTATCGGAACAATGAACGTACTCGTTGTAGACGATCATGAAAGTAACCGTTATTTCCTGGAAACCCTTCTTGCGGGGAGCGGGTATACAGTATGTTTTGCTATGAACGGAGAGGAGGCGTTAGAAATCCTTGAGGTCCGGGAGATAGACCTAATAATCAGCGATATCCTCATGCCGGTTATGGATGGTTTCGAGCTATGCAGAAGAGTGAAAAAAGATGACCGGTTAAAGGCGATCCCCTTCATTATCTACACCGCCACCTATACCGGACCTGAAGATGAGGAATTTGCTCTGAAAATTGGAGCGGACCGTTTTATTATCAAGCCCTGCGAACCGGATCTCTTTTTAAAGGCCGTACAGGAGGTGACATCGAACACGCCATCCGGAAAGGGGGTTGAAAAACCGGCTTTTACGGAAGAGAAGGAACTTTTTAAGCTCTACAGCGAACGGCTGGTGCGGAAGCTGGAACAGAAGATGGAGGAGGCGGGACAGGAACTTCAGGCTCGAAAGGAAGCGGAAGAGGAACTTCTGAAACTAAAAGAGGAGTTGGAAAAACAGGTAGCCCAGCGGACCGAGGAGCTCCAGGAAAAGGTAGATAAACTGGATAAGAGCCAGAGGGCCATGCTCTATATGGTGGAGGATTTAAACGAAATCACCGCTGAATTAAAAAGTGAGCGACGCAACCTGCAGGCGGCAAACAGGGAATTACAGGCCTTTTCCTATTCCGTTTCCCACGACCTGCGGGCGCCGCTTCGGGCGATAGACGGGTTTTCAAGGATTATAGAAGAGGAGTATTCCAGTGTTCTTGACAAGGAAGGGATTCGGCTGCTTGGGGTAGTTCGGGACAATACGAAAAAGATGGATACCCTCATAACCGATATGCTGGAACTCTCCCGAACGGGCAGAACGGAGATGAGAATTTCCGAGGTGGACATGACCGGCATGGTCCATTCGATCTATCATGAAATAGCCTCCAGGGAGGTTGTTAACAGCTTTGAGTTTGTCGTTTCCGAACTCCCCCGGGCTTCGGCTGATCCATCACTTATGAAGAGAGGCTGGAGCAATCTTATTTCCAACGCAATTAAATATACGATGCCGAAGGAAAAACGGAGAATTGAAATAAGCGGATACAGGGAGAAGGGCAGCTGTATCTATTCCATCCGGGATTCCGGGGTGGGGTTTAACCCGGAGTACAAAGATAAGCTGTTCAGTCTATTTCAGCGCCTTCATAAAGCGGAAGAGTTCGAAGGGAGCGGGGTGGGCCTGGCCATTGTTGCCCGGGTAATTCAACGCCACGGCGGCGAGGTATGGGCGGAGGGAACAGAAGGGGAGGGAGCATTCTTTTCGTTTTCCCTTCCGGAAATTAATGGAGGCATGGAATGAACGATTATTCTGAGGTTGAAATTCTCTTAGTTGAAGACAATCCAAACGACGCGGAACTGACCCTCCGGGCCTTCGCGAAAAACCACATTACAAACCGGTTAATCCATGTTTCGAATGGTAAAGAAGCCCTGGATTTTATTTTTGCCCGAGGAGAATTCCAGGGGAGGAGGGTAGAAGACACGCCGAAGGTGGTGCTGCTGGATTTACAATTACCCAAGATTAATGGACTGGAGGTGTTAAAGGAAATTCGATCGGACCCGCGCACGAGTTTCATTCCCGTTGTCATCCTCACTACCTCAAAAGAGGAGAGTGACCTTATAACCAGTTACCGCCTCGGTGTAAACAGTTATATCGTAAAACCGGTGGATTTCCAAAAATTTATCCAATCGGTGAATGACATCGGCCTCTACTGGCTGTTGTTAAATCAAGTGCCGCCTGGGGGTCCTCTGGGGAAGGAAAAGGGGAGTGAATAAGATCAGAATCCTCATCGTAGAGGATCTGTCCACGGACGCTGAACTGGCCCGGCGGGAGATCGACAAGGAACTAGGCCTCTGTGAGTACCGAATTGTGGAACAAGAAGAGGAATTTCTGGAAGCTCTGGACAGGTTCGACCCTGACCTGGTTATTTCTGACTACATGCTTCCCCGCTTCAATGGAATGAAAGCCCTTAAACTAATGGTGGAAAAACGTCCCGGGGTCCCCTTTATAGTTTTTACAGGGTCTATGAATGAGGACACCGCCGTTGCCTGCATGAAGGCCGGCGCCTGGGACTATGTTATAAAGGAGCATATTAAAAGGCTCGGTCCCGCTGTGCGTTCGGCTTTGGTGGAAAAAAAGAACCGAGCGGAAAAAACAAAGATACAGGAAGCGCTTCTCCGTGCCGGTAAAGAGTGGCGAACCACCTTCGACGCCATGAATGACGCGGTTTGTGTAACCGATATCCATGGAACAATACTCAGGGCGAATTCAGCATTTCGCAAACTTACCGGGAAGCCTTGGGATACTGTAATCGGCGGTAAATGTCATACCGTTCTGCGGGAAACTGAATGTATAGATAAAAAATGTCCCCTAAGCAGGGTAAAAAAAACAGGAAAGCGTCATGAGTTGGAGGTTTTTCTCCATGAGCGCTGGTTTCGATCAATAGCCGACCCGGTGTTCGATGAAAACGGAGCTGTTATCGAAGTAATCCATATTCTCAGTAATATTACCGAAATAAAGGAGACCCAGAACGAACTTAAGGAGAAGATTAGTGAACTCCGGACTGTTGAGCTACAGCTCCAGCAGCGTACCAGCTGGTTGAACGCCTTTAATTCCCTCACCCGTGAGATTGCCCGGAAAAACACATTGGAGAGCGTACTCCAGGTGGCAACGGGCTATCTAGAGAGGGCTTTTCAGTTCCTCTTTTCCTGGATATTGATAGAAGAGAAAGATCATAAAACGAATACGATACATGGTGTCAGTTCCCGGGGACGGGAGCTTGCGGAGGAACTTGGTATAACCCCGGGAGCGGAGGTCCCTCTGCGGGAGCTGCTTAGGTCATTACGGTATGAGCCTTCTTCCTCTGGGACTTCCCTCAATGTTGAGGAACTCAAGGGAAGAGCGGATTCGGAGCAGGTCCGGAACCTTATGGGAAACCTCCTTTCCCGCGGAGTCGGGGGACTTATCTTTATTCCCATGCGGATACAGAGAGAACGTACCGGCGCGATAATCATGGCAAGCAGCAAACCACTGGAGCTAAACGAAGATGAATGGAATTTTCTTCACGATATGGCGGAATACGTGGCATTATCCGCGCAGAATTGGAGTTTGTACCGGGAGCTTGAATCTTCATACAGAGAACTTACGGAAGCACGAAAAATGAATATGGAACAGGAGCGGCTGCGGGCGATAGGGCAAATAGCCAGCGGCATTGCCCATGACATTAACAACACTCTGGCACCAATAACGCTCTATACCGAAGCTCTCCTCGATACGGAACCGAATTTAAGCGAACGGGCTGAACGGTATCTTAAGACCATTCAGAAATCGATCGGTGATATTGAGAAAGTCGTCACCCGGTTACGCGCTTTTTACAGGAAAAACGAGGGACAGGAGAAAGAGCAGATTCTTGTAGAGGATCTTTTTAATGATGTTATTGCGATGTCCCGGCCCCGGTGGAAGGATATGCCGAACAAAAAAGGAATACGCGTAGAATGTGGCCGGGATGTACAGGCAAATCTCCCGTCTCTCTTTGGTAATACAAGCGAGATTCGTGAAGCGCTCATAAATCTCGTCTTTAACGCGGTGGATGCCCTCCCCGGCGGTGGAACGATAACGTTGAAGGCATACCAGCGGGAACATTCAACCGTTCTTGAGGTAACAGATACTGGCACCGGTATGGAAGAGGAGGTGAAGAAGCGGAGTTTGGAACCCTTTTTTACAACGAAAGGCGGTAAAGGCACCGGTTTGGGCCTTCCGGGGGTATACGGCATGATTAAACGCCACGGCGGGGAGATTGTCATTAACAGCGCTCCGGAAGAGGGGACGACTGTACAGCTCTCTTTTCCGGCTGATACAGCCTCCCGGGAAGAGAAGCCGGCGCCTATAAACACCGATTCTCCGGTGCGGCCGGCCCGGATCCTCGTTATAGATGATGATGAACGGGTTCTCGCGGTGCTGAAGGAGATGCTCACCCTGGAAGGACATGAGATTATAACCGGCGCCAGCGGTGAAGAGGGCCTGGAGCTGTTTAACCGGGATATATCCGCCGGAGAAGGAATTAACTGCGTTATTACCGATCTGGGAATGCCCGGTATGGACGGAATAGAGGTAGGGAAAAAAATTAAGATGGTTTCTCCGAATACACCGGTTATTCTCCTCACCGGTTGGGGAGCTTTTATGGAAGAAGAGAAACCGGAGTATGTTGACCGGGTGTTATCGAAACCTCCGACGATGGAAGAACTCCGGGCTGCTATAGAAGCTGTCATGTGACCTTTTATATAAAATAGCAAGTAGGAGCGCGGTATGCGTGAAGAAAACGAAATCAGGTATAAACGATTATTTGACCAGTGCCCCGTACCGATGTTTCAAATAACCATGGACGGAGTAATAGAAACAGCCAATGATTCTTTTCTAAAGACCCTGGGGATCCCAAACAGAGAAAAATTGCGGGAGATAAACGCGTTGGACCTGTGGATTGATCAGGATGAATTGAGGTATCTAAAGGAAGTCCTTATGGGGGGCGGGCGTATTGATAACAGGGAAGTAGATTTGCGAAGACATGACGGAGGGGTGGTGCTTGTTGCCCTGTCTGCCTGTACGCTTAATAATGATGACGGGTCCCTCTCTGTTGAAGGCAGCTTTATTGATATTACCGGCAAGAAACTGTTAGAAGCTGAAACACAGCAGATTGCGGAATTGCAGGGACGCGAAAAGGCTATGACAGCGGTGACCCGGCTCGCCGCGGGAATTGCCCACGACATCAACAATATTTTGGCCGGAATTTACGGACACGCCCAAGTACTTAAAGTAAAGCTTGGTGAATCAAACCCTCAAAAAGATTCGGTTGCAAGGATTCTCTCCTCGGTCAGAAAAGCATCCGACATTGTACAGGAACTTCTCACCTTCGTCGGAGCCAATATGTTTGAGCTAAAACCGGTAGATCTTAATAAATTTGTCGGTACATCTGTTGAAGAATTTTCCAAAGATACGGGGACAGAGGACCGCCTCGTAACCCAGCTGAATGGTGAAAATATCACAGTACAGGTGGATACAATTCTTGCCGCCGAAGTTCTTGAGGAGTTGTTGAAAAACGCGGTACACGCGTCTTCTCGGGGAGAGGAGGTAAGGATTGTTACAGGGAAGGACTATCCAGGGGACGGTATTACCTATTCATTTTTACGGGATCCCCAGTCTGTTTGCGGATATTTTTCCATTATTGATCAGGGTCCCGGAATGGATGAGGATACAAAAAGAAACCTCTTTGAACCCTATTTTTCCATGGAGGAATTTGGTTCCGGAGCGGGCATTGGTATGACGAGGGTATATGGAATAATTCGGCAGCATGAAGGCGCTCTGGAAGTATTAAGCGAGCCCGGCGCGGGAACAACGGTTATTGTTTTTTTCCCTATGTACGGTGATTAATGGAAGAAACTATGTCATAATTATATTCGCATACGGAAGGAGGATTTTGTGGGTAAAAAGATACTGGCGATTGACGATGAAATTCCCATCCTTGAAGCCTTGGAAACGATCCTGGAAGATATGGGACACGAAGTGGAGACCTTTTCCGATTCTCAAGAAGGAGAAGCAGAGGCTATCAGCGGGGATTACGATCTTATTCTTATCGACATGAGGATGCCCGGTAAAAACGGCGCCGATGTCACCCGTAGTATCCTAGAGAAAAAACCGGAGGCGAAGATTCTTGTCATTACCGCGTTTCCCGGGGACGCCTTGTCAAAACAATCCCTGGACGCGGGGGCGATGGGATTAATAAAAAAACCCTTCGATATTGGCAAAATTCTCACCTTTTTAAATCTGTAACTGCTTATGAAAGATTCGAGAGATTATTTTTTTGAAGACCTGCTCAAAGAGACGGAACAGGAATTGGAAGCCCTCTCCCAGATAGACGATCTTTTTGACGGTAATGATGTGAGTACGGATCTCTCCACCGCTAAAAACGTTCGGGAAAAGTTCATGACAGCGGAAGAAGAGGGCGTTGAATTTCCTATGGATGGGTATATGGCGCTTTCCGTTTCAGAGGATGAAATGGAGGTGTATGCCGATTTTTTCCCTCCCTCCGAAGGAAAGCAGCGCCTATCTACCGCCGACGCCGAAGATATCATAAATGAGAAAAATATTACCCATGGGGTCGATTCGAACTCGGTAAAAGAGGCGTTATTTAAGTGCAATACCGAAGTCGTACCGATAAAAAATGTGCTCATCGCCGAGGGGACGCCTCCGATACGGGAAATACCGGCCCACTATGTCATTGAAGAAAAGCTGCTCGGAGAACCCGGAGGAAAAAAACAGAAAGAGGATGACACACAACGGATCGATTTTCGTGAGAGAACTCCATTTGTTCTGGTTAAAACCGGAGAGGTCCTGGCGAGAATGGCGGAGAAGCAGGACGGTGAATTCGGCTACACCGTTTTCGGAAAAGTCCTTCCCTTCGCGAAAGAGAAGGTTTCGACCCCTGTTCCCGGAAAGAATACCGAAGCAGGGAATGAAATTATCACCGCGTCCCTGGATGGAAGATTCGAAATGGAGGGGGATACGTTTTATATAAATGAAGTGCTTCAAGTGGATACCGATGTGGATTACAGTACGGGGAACATAGATTTCCCCGGAGACGTCATCCTAAAGGGACAGGTAAAAGACGGATTCAAGATCGTTTCCGGAGGCAGCATTTTTTGCGGCCAAACTCTGGATGCTTCTGAAATCATCGGAGAAAAGGACCTTATTGTTAAGCAGGGAATAATCGGGCGGAAAAAGGGTTCCATTAAGGTAAACGGAAGAATAAAAGCCAAATTCATAGAAAACTGCTATGTGGAGGCTAAGGACACTATTTATGTAGATGTGGGTATTATGAACTCCGCGGTGTATACGACAAAGCGAGTAGAACTGGGAAAGAAGGGTATAATAGTCGGCGGCTCCCTCTACGCGCAGAACGGGGTAAGCGCCGCGCAGGTCGGGACCAGTATGGGGCCTAGAACGGAAATTTACTGCGGCATTGATTACACCGTTTCCAATAAAATGGAATGGATACGGGACAATAGCGTAAAATTGGCCTTTAAGCTGAAACAGGTGGAGGAACGGCTGAAAACCGCAAAGACCGGCAAGGATCAGCTTGTACTGTTGCGGGATAAAATAAAAGAGTCGATTCATAAAATGAACGAGGCGGCACAAACCCTGGTATTTAAGCTGGATAAAAATGACGATGCCGAAATTATTGTAAAAGGGAACGTTTTTCCCGGGGTGTACATTGAAATTTGTCACTATTCTTATGTAGTAGGCAGGGAGATGAAGGGAATTCGTTTTAAACTAAACAAAGAGAAGGGAATAATAATTCCTGAAAAGCTAATGAGGTAATCATGAAAACGATTCTAGTGGTGGATGATGAAGAGCTTGTACGTCAAGCTGTGTCGGATATACTGGAAGAAGACGGGTATGGGGTGATAACCGCCGTCGACGGGAAAGACGGGTTAAAGAAGAATAAGCAGTTCAGCCCGGATGTTGTTATTACTGATATTATTATGCCCGACATGGAGGGAATAGAATTATTAAAAGCCCTTCACAAGGCAAATACGAAAACTCCTATTATCGTTATGTCCGGCAACGCGGTGGGATCGAAGTTCCTCCATGTGGCGAAGTTAATGGGCGCAAAAGCGAGCCTTTTAAAACCCTTTTCTAAAACCGAGATTATAACCGCTGTTAAGGAGGTTCTGGAATAACCGTATTTGCTGAATTCCTTGTCCATGGATACACCAATTCCTCTCTAAATACCATTGTTGTAAAGGCGGGGATTACTAAAGGAGATTATTTTCATAGTAAGGAAGCACTCTTTCAAAATTGTCATTTTTAAGAGCCTCTAATATTGACAGTACCAATTATAGTTGGTACTATTAGCTATGCCAATAAGCGGCAACGAAATGCTTCGGCTTTTTAAAAAAGCTGGCTGGAAGGTAATATCCCAAAAAGGATCCCATGTAAAAGTTGGAAAGGGAACATTACGTGAAATTATTCCGCTTCATAGGGAATTAAAGAAAGGACTTGAAAAGGATTTGTTGAAGAGACTTGACACAGAGGGAGGACCGAAATGATTTACCATTTCAATATTCATGAAGAAGATAATGGATTTTGGGCTGAATGTGTTGAATTACCTGGCTGCAAGACACAGGCAGAAACCTACGATGGATTAATAGCAGCTTGTGAGGAATCTTTAAATCTTTTTTTAGAAGAACCAAAAGATTCAAAAGTTGTCTTTCCTCTTCCTAACGAATTACTTGAAAATGATTCATCATTATTAGGCATTGCCGTTGAACCAGAAATAGCATTAGCGGTCTTGTTAAGATTTTACCGCTTCAATTCGAGACTAACACAAAAGCAAGTAGCAGAAATGTTGGGAATGAAAAATATATATAGTTATCAAAGGCTAGAGAAAAGATCAAATCCAAATCTTACAACAATAAAGAAGATACATAATATTTTCCCGGAAATAAATCTAGAAAAAATCGTCTAACAATCACTTCAACCTGATAAGATTATTTTCACTGCACGTGCTGTTTACCATCGGACTTGTCCTTTTGACCTCCCGCCCCACGGGCGCTCACGATACGGAAAACCTTACCGCCTGCAGGTCTCTCTTTCGGGAAGAGAGGCCGAAGAGTAGTTCGGCCAAAGCGGTGCCGCCGAGCATCCCCGGATTGAACTGTTCAATAACCGCTGCCGCTTCATACACCGCCTTCGGGAGGACCAGCGGTTCGCCATAACCTTTATTAGCAAACAACAGATGAGAACGCTGACTGTAGGGCTGCAGTCTATGGTTGGTCAGTATGCCACCCAGTGGGGCCCGATAGGAGCGGGGCTTGTTATTGGAACAATTCCGACGATTATTATTTATTCGGCAATCAGTAAGCAGGTCCAGAACAGTCTGGCAACCGCCGGCGCGGTAAAGGGCTGATATCTTAGCGAGCACCGCAAATGCGAGAATGGGCGGACGAGACAGGACCAAGACCCCATACTCCCCACTTCAGATACATAGCCGGACCGGTAATGCCCGAAACAACGGGTCCCGCGACACCTATGGAAAAGGTAAAAGCCATTACTTTCCCCCGTTCCGCGGGGTACTGCTCGCTAATAAGGGGAAAACTGCTCACTATCGCGAACTCAAAGAAGAAACGGGGCAGGGAAAGAGCAATAAGCGCCAGGGGGAGAGAGACATTGAGCTGGGGCATAAGCGCGAAAAAGAGGGCCATTCCACAGGTACCGATTAACTCACTCCGGGGCCTTATTTTCCGTTTCCCGAAAAACTATTTTTTCTGATCTCCCGCGGGGAAGCGAATAGTAAATACCGGATGCGGCTCCCGCTTAAGTTCTACCGTCCCGCCGATCTGTTCTACGAGAGCGGAGACTAAGCCCAAGCCGGAACCTCCGGAATTAGGAAAACTGACATCTTGAGGGAAAGGATTGCCGCTGTTTGAGAGAATCAGCCGATATTCCTCTGTTTCCTTATCTCGAGAGAATTCCACAGAAAACTCGGCATCTTCATTTCCGGAAAACCCATATTTAATCGCGTTTGTGGCTATCTCATTTATAATTAATCCCAGAGAAACACAGAGCTTTGTAGATAAACGCACATTCTCTATGGTAAATGTCGTTTTTACGGGTTTTCGAGAAATCTTAAAATAAATAGATGCTACTAAATCTTCAATATACTCTTGAAGACTGATTTTTGATATATCTTCACTCTGGTTGAGTTTTTCATGTATCAGCTGTATCGCGTCTATCCGGCTCTCCAGGTCCGACAGATCAACTTCTTCTCCCGTTTCCGCGTTCTTTAGGCTCACCAAGGAGGATACCATGAGCAGATTGTTTTTTACCCGATGATTTAACTCCTTCATTAAAATATCCTTTTGCTCATTGAGGTTCTTAAGTTCCTCTTCGGTTTGCTTGCGGGCTGTAATATCGGTAATTGCCACCAGCATATTATTATGTTTTTCCGCCGCGGTAGGTATGGTTATTTTTATTAATAAATCCACAATTCTTCCGTCTAGGAGTTTCCCCCTTGCTTCCTGCTCTAAATTCCGTATTCCTTGGACTATTGCAATTAACTCTTCGGTGAAAAAAGCAAGACTTTTTTCCGAGTAGTTAAAAAGATTACTAAGCGGACCAAGAAGCTCTTCTTTATTATTCGCGCCGTATAGAGTTATTCCGGCTTCATTTACGTCGACAATCTGTACAGTCTTAATAAAATCTTTTACTAGTCTAGGATGTTCAGCAAAGTATGCCTTAAAATCAGTGACACCCTTTTTCTTCAAAGCATTAAGTTTTTCTCTAGTTTGGGAAATATCCTCCTCCCAAAGGGATATAAAAGAGTTATCAAAAATATTTTTGTATTTCTCCTCACTTTCTTTTAGCGCGTCTTCCGCGATTTTACGGTCGGTAAT
>CAYXSD010000011.1:0-27491 GCA_964466335.1 uncultured Spirochaetales bacterium | reverse complement strand
TGTATTTCTCCTCACTTTCTTTTAGCGCGTCTTCCGCGATTTTACGGTCGGTAATGTCCGCGGCTATCTGCATGCGGGCCGGCTTGCCCTCGGTCCAGGGAATGAGTTTATCGTAATTTAAATACCAGACCCCATTTATTGGGTTATATCCCTCCCAGCTTATGATATACTGCTTGTCCTCTCTGTGTTCTATTAGTTGTCGGTTCGTACAATGAGAACAGGGAGCGCCGACACCCTGGAATACCTCATAACAGATATCTCCCACTTTCGCGTTCTTAAACGAACGTTTCATCTGATCGTTCATAAACAGGATTTCATAGGTATCTATATCTACGATATAAATATCCTCCGGAATACTGTTTAGGATAATTTCCATTCGCTCCTGGGATATCTGCAATTCTCTTTCGATTTTTTTATATTTTGTTATATCCCGGGATATCTCGGAAAATCCTATTATCTCTCCGTCTTTTCTTACAGGACTTAGGAAAACGTCGTAAATCTTTTTTTCTCCGTTTAAAAGGGTAACGGGGTCCTCTTTTCTTACTGTTTTCCCTTCTAAGACATTATGTATTTCCTTCTGCCATTCTTGATATTTATCCTTTTCCAGATACTTGTAGAAGTTTATTCCCGGACGAGGTTCTTTTCCGGTATATTCTTTCACGAACCGCTTAAACGCCTCATTACACACTACCGTTTCCGAATCTTTGTTACAGAGTACAATTATATCATCCGTGCTTTCCACAATTTGCCTATACAGTTCTAATTGTTCTTCCTCTTCCTTCTGTTTTGTTATGTCTTTCTGATATGCTTCAAATAGTTCGAAGGCCATGGAGATAGATTCAATAAGGACAAACTCTCCCGCGTTTTTCAGCACATAGCCGTAACGGGTAATACCCTTTACCTTTTCCACCATCTCCTTTTCAGCATGACTGGTGAGAAACACGATAGGCAGTTCCCGTTCTCGGAGAATTTCCTCGGCAGCTTCCGTCCCGTCCATCTTACCGCTCCCTAAATCGATATCCATAAGGATGAGATCGATCGATTCGTCCCGGGCTTTCGCTATGGCCTTTTTCGCGTTATAGGCGGTCACGACGGTATAGCCGTTTTTCTCTAATACCGCTGCTTCGTCCATGGCTATAAGAGCTTCGTCTTCCACAAGGAGAATGGTTTTACTTTCTTTCATGTCTCGCTCCAAAAATATTGCTCCCCTATTGTACCATATATGCACTGTCGTTAAAAAGCAGATACTCTCTGACAGTCGTTTCTTCAGCACCGAAAATAGAGTACAATAAAGGTAACAGGAAAGCGGAAACCAACAAGGGGGAAAGGCAATGGGTCCACACTATCGAAGCCAAGAAATCCTTAGAGGTCCCGGCATGAGAGAGATGTACGGGGCAATGAAGTATCTCTAGGGTATGGGGCTGGCCAGATCAACAGCAGTTATTACCGACGGACGCTTCTCCGGAACCTCTATACACCTATTCGAATTTCCTAAAGCAGAGCGACACATTGTGTCCGCCGAACCCAAAGGAGTTGCTTAAAACGGTCTTTATATTCATTTCTCTGGCGGTATTGGGTACGTAGTCTAAATCGCAGTCCGGGTCGGGATGCTCGTAGTTTATAGTCGGGGGCGCCACCCCTTCCTTAATGGCAAGGACACTGGCTACCGCTTCGATGGCACCAGCAGCGCCTAGAGAATGTCCGGTCATGGATTTTATGGAACTGACGGCGATCTTTTTCGCCTGCTTCTCTCCTAAGGCAATTTTGATTGCCATGGTTTCCATTTTATCGTTCATGGGAGTGCTCGTCCCGTGGGCATTAATGTAATCCACATCCCAGGTGGAGAGATGAGCGTCGTTCAGGGCCAGCCTAATGCTCCGCGCCGGGGATTCACCGGTCGCGTCTGGAGCGGTCATGTGGTTAGCGTCTGAGTTGCGGCCATAGCCGGTAAGTTCCGCGTAAATATGTGAGCCCCGACGAAGGGCGTGGTCCATTTCCTCCAACACCAAGACAGCGGCGCCCTCACCGATAACAAAACCGTCCCGTTCCTTATCAAAGGGCCTCGAAGCACCCTTTGGATCACTGTTGCGGGTACTTAGGGCACGCAGCACACAGAACCCGCCCAGCCCCAGCGGTGTAATGGCCGCTTCGGCGCCGCCGGCCAGCATTATGTCGGCGTCATTGGTTTGTATAATCCTCATGGATTCACCTATGGAATGGGATCCCGTGGCGCAGGCTGAGTTCATGCCGAAATTAGGGCCCTTAAGTCCGTATTTGATCGCGATATGCCCCGCCAAGATGTTGGGAATCATCTGAGGTATAAGAAAAGGGTTAAGACGGGAGGGCCCTCGATCTGCCAGCACGTGATGCTGCTTCTCCAGAATCTGCAAGCCCCCCACGCCGGAACCAACGAGGACCCCTATTCGGTTCCGATCCTCCTTTTCCAATTCTAGTCCGGCATCATTAACTGCCAGTAAGGCGGCAGCGAGTCCGTAATGGGTGAAGGGGTCCATTCGTCTTAGTTCTTTTGTGGGAATGTAGTCTTCAGGATTGAAATTTTTTATCTCCCCGCCCACTTGGGAAGAAAAACGCTCGATATCCGGAACCTGCTTTATGGTATCGATTCCCGATCTTCCATGTACAAGATTATCCCAAAAATCTTTCAGGGTGCACCCCACCGGAGAAATAACGCCCATACCAGTGATAACAATTCTTCTATCCATATCAGCCTAGCCTCCCTGTGCCATCTTCGGTATACAGGAGAATACACTATAGCTATGCAGCAATTTTTGCAAGAGTGGTATAAGAACCGTGTCAAGGCGAAATAGAATTGCTGAGAAATGTCTCTTTGTAGTAGATCTAGCTGGTATACCGTTGGAGGATGCGGTGTATTCTCGTTTTCCCCTCTATTTTCGAGTGTAAATACCCGACAACAAAGAAAACACAGTAAAGAGTAATAACAATCCCCATTACCAGACTAAAGGATATCTGATACCTCTGCTTAAGAAGGGTCATAAGAGTACGAACTGGTTCGGTATAAGGAACAAAGGCCATGGATAAAAGGATGATTCCTCCGCCAAGAAGCCAGTAATAGAAGGAAATTGAATGTAACCTAACCTCCTCCTGCTTTTCCTGAATTCTTCTCATTACTGTTTCTTCAAAAGAAATACCTCGGGGAAGGGGAGTTATTGAATCCTCACAGATAGTTTCCGCCCCACCCATTAGTCGGACCTCCCGCTTACAGGAGGGACAGCGGCGGAGATGATACCGGTAGAAAAAGGGTACCCTCTCCCTCCGGTCTCTTTCCAGGTAAAAGTCCATAAATGTACTACATTTCATAGCTCTTCTCCGCTATACATGGCCTCTGCCGTAGTTCCCTTTAATACTTTTCTCATTCCCTGTTTCGCCCTTCTAATGTGTGAACGGACCGTATTGAGAGGGAGCTCCACTACCTCACTGATCTCTTTATAGGAAAGTCCTAAAAAGAAATACGCGTCAATACAGAAGGACTGTTCCTTAGGAAGTTCCTCAATAGCGTATTTCACTTCTCGAACCATCTCTTTTTTCAGCCGTTCTTCCTCCGGGGTATCTAGTTCCGGCATATCTACATTGCTTTGGAAAACTTCTGTTTCTCTCCCTAGACCGCTTAAGGATAGGGGAGCCGCGTTTTTCATTTTTTTCTCCCGAATGCCCAAACTATAGGCAATCTTAATAAGCCAGGAATAAAAGGCGGCCTTACCTCTTTTTCCCGTTCCTCTAAACTGCCCAAGATGCTCGTAGGCCCTTAGAAAAACATCCTGAACAAAATCACCGGCATCTTCTCCATTTCCGTAGAACCTCATTCCCAGATGATAAAGAACTCTTTCGTATCTCCTTACCAAACAGGCAAAGTACTCCCCCCAACCCTTCAGAACAATGCGAACAAGCTCATTATCAGACAGCCTGTCCGAGGTACCCCTATTAAGACTTTCCTCGGAACTGCTATAATCACTCCTCAAGCCCATGCATGTTCTTTCTTATTACAAAAAATACAAGAAGACTCACACCTGTGGCGAAAGGTATCAGACCGCCAAGAAGTCCGTAGGTACATCCTTCCATGGCAATAAAGAATATTGAGAGAACCACTCCAACGCTGGAAAGAAGTAACCCTGTTAATAAGCTGAATACCTGAATATCAAACTGCTGTTTTTCATACACTCCCTTCTCGATCCGCAACATCTTCTGTTTGTGTGCCCAAAGCAGAGAAAAGAAAATAACTCCGCTTCCCATTACAATTCCCACAATAGGAACGATAGAAAGAATAATTTGGGCCGCCGGTGAAGGATTCATATGGTTTTACTCCTCTTAATTCGCCGTTTTATATCCCCCTAGAGGATACGAACTCGTCTTTATGGTACCACGAAACACCTTCCGAAGGAAAGCGCCTTTCTCTTTTTGGGCGGTTATGGTCTTTTTAGTAATGGTAAAAAAGTGATGTCCCTGAACCGCTAAGGTAATCCCCTCCTCTATAAGTGTAGGGTATCTTGTAAGTACAACCCACGTAAACTTGAGATATTGGAGCCCGTAGGAACTGAAGGTCTGCCGGAATAGAGATCGAAATAGTGTGACCACTTCCCAGGGAGCGAATCCCCTATCTCCCTTTTTTTTCTTCCTTCCGATTTCGTGAAACCGTTTCAACAGTTTCAAACATCGATCGAAATAGGCTTCAGGGTTATACACCGAAGCCAGTACGCGATAGTATCCCTCAATAAGCTCTTTTTCGGGAATGACCGGATCAAAGTTGAGCGAGACAGCGTGGGTATTGTTTCCCAAAGACTCTCCCCTAAGGCGGCCCTCCCTCTTAAGACGATGATACAATTTGGTATTGGGGAGGGCCATAAGAAGCCCCACCATGGCCGTGGGGATTGCCAGCTCCTGTATAAAGCGAATCTGTAGATCGAAGATCTCCGGAGGGTCTGAATCGAATCCGATAATAAATCCCGCGGTTACCTCCAGTCCCCGGTCTTGGATCTTCCGTATACTCTCTTTCAGGTCTCCCACCACGTTTTGACCCTTGTTTACTTTTTTTAGGGACTCAGGGATGGGCGTCTCTATTCCTAAGAATACCTGATGGAACCCCGACTCCACCATCAGGTCCATAAGCTCTTCGTCTAAAGCAAGATTCACACTGGCTTCGGTAAGAAAGGTAAAAGGATAGTTCCGCTCTTTCTGCCAGGGTATTATTGCCCGTAACAGCTCCTTTACCTTCCTCCTGTTTCCAATAAAATTGTCATCTACTATGAATACACTCCTATTAAATCCCGTGGCATACGCCGCGTCCAACTCTCCTAAAAACTGGACTGGGGTTTTTGTCCTGGTTCGGTTGCCAAAAAGAGCGACAATGTCGCAGAACTCACAGTCGAAGGGACAGCCTCTGCTGAATTGGAGACCCAGCACACTGTACTTGTTCATATCCACCAGATCGAATCGGGGAGGCGGTATCTTCGTCATATCCGGTTTCTCATCCACCCGATATTCCCTCTGTGGATGGCCGGCCTCATACTCTTTTACAAACCTGGGCAGGGTCTCTTCTGCTTCTCCATAGAATAAATAGTCCACTCCGGACATATCATCACTTGTTGAAGTAGGATAGGGTCCGCCCGCAGCCACCGGCACACCGAGACGATTGCAGGTCTTAAGAACATCCTGAAAGGAGTCTTTCTGTACAATCATCCCCGTGAGAAAGACCAGGTCCGCCTCCAGGATATCTTTCTCCTTTACCTTGTCCGTATCCATGTCGATCAGTTTAGCTTCCCAGTGGGGAGGCAGCTGGGCGGCTATGGTAAGCAGCCCCAGGGGGGGAATCAGGGATTTCTTTTTTATAAAGGGCAGGGAGTGGGTAAAACTCCAGTATGTGTCCGGGGTAACCGGGTTTATTAGCAATAGTTTCATATGTATTCTTCTCCTATCGTTCTGAATTTTCGCTTTCAAAATTTGTTCTTCTTTACATACCTACAGAGCAAAAATCGAGGAAAAAGTTGCACATAAAAGAATTTTTTTGGTGTTTCTTTTCTACTGCCGGCGATTACCGGTACCAGTGAGGCTCTTTCAAAATTAGTTAATTTTGAAAGTGGCTGCAGCAATTATACTTTTAAGAAAATTGCTAGTATTATTAAAGCAGGATGAAGAAGAAAGAAAGAGAAAACATAGTGGTATTGGATAATAAGGTGGAGGCTTCTATTCTTCACTCCCTCTTGGAAGAACGGGAGATACCCCATGTTATGATTAGCTATCATGACTCCGCCTATAACGGCATATTTCAGGTCCAGATGGGTTGGGGACATGTGGAGACTCCCATGGATTATATCCAGGAAGTCCGGGCCCTGTACGAAGATATCAAAGCGGGAAGGGAGCGCTTCGATCATGGAAATGGATGAAAACCTCAGAAAAAGGATGGTGGAGGACCAGCTTATTCCCCGGGGGATAGGGGACAAACGGGTCCTGCGAGTCATGGAAAAAGTCCCTAGACATCTCTTTGCCCCGGACAAGCCCCTGGAACAGATCTACGGTGACTATCCTCTGCCCATTGGTAAGGGACAGACCATTTCCCAGCCCTACATCGTTGCTCTTATGACAGAACTCTCCCAGTGTAAAGAAACAGACCGGGTCCTGGAAATCGGAACAGGTTCAGGATACCAAGCCGCAGTGTTCTCAGAACTCGTCTCCCATGTTTATTCTTTGGAAATTATCGAATCTCACAGAAAACGAGCGGCGAAACGCCTCGCTCGAGGCGGATACGACAACGTTACCTGCATTACCGGAAACGGCTACCAAGGATACCCGGAAGAGGCGCCGTTTGATATCATTGTCACCACCGCGGCCCCGCCGGATATTCCCGAGAGTCTTCTCAATCAGCTTTCACCGGAGGGAGGGAGAATGGTCCTGCCCGTGGGTTCCTTTAGCCAACATCTTATTACAATTATAAAATCCGGAGATAAGATAGAGAAGCATACGGAAATTCCCGTTTCCTTCGTTCCTATGGTCCAGGGAACTGCTAAGTAAATTCTTCTGAGGCTCGATATTGTTCAGAAAAAAGGCGGGCTATTGCCTGGACATGACTGCCCTCCCAGTAGATGTTACCGCAGGATGTGCAGATATAAAAATCAGTATAGTATTTTTTAGTATTCTCCTCCAAACGGTCTTCTATTGCTTCTTTTGCAATAGACCTGATCTCCCCGTTGCATTCAGCGCATCGACCTAAGAATTGTTTTAGGGAGAGATCGAACCTCCGGATAACCTCCCGGAGTTGGAGTGTGGGGTCCTGAGAGCGCACCCAGTAACCGCGGGTTACCGTTCTTCGCTTTAACAGTCCCAGGTCCCGGGTAAGGAGGACCCGTTTTTCAGCTTGGGAAATCTCGGCTAATTGGGGGTCATCCAAATCCTTATTATAGATAGTATCAAAACCTGCCAGCCGCAAATACCGGGCCAACTTTCCCAGGTGGACGTCCAGAACAAAGCGAGTCTCCCGAAGAGGCGCCAGCCTAAGGTGTTGGAGGGAGGAGATGTCCAATCCTTCGAAGACAGGGTACACCGCCACTCGCTCCCCTCCTTGCAAAAGATAATCGAAGCCGACAGACCTCCCGTCGACGACGATCAGATCCACCTCCGTGTGTGGGGCTCCCAAAGCCTCGATGCTGTCCTTTACCGACGGGGTGCCGGAGAAATCGAAGGAGAAGGAGGTCTTTTTCTTCTCCTCCGGAAGGAAATCATTCAGCTCCTCGTAGAATCGAAACACACAGCGTCTCTCATTCTCATTCATCACTCTCATTCATCACTCTCATCCTTCAAAACATCCTCTTTCACACTATTCGCTTTGAAGCTGTCCCGCGATATCGAGAGAGACCTCTCCTCCAGAGAGGTCCCTAATCTCCCGCGATAGAACATCCCGCCTGCTGTCGGGCACCCACCCTGCAAGGAGGACCTCCACCCCGAAATCCTCATTCTCCACACGGCCTTCCGCTTCTTGAATAAGGCGTTTTACCGGCTCATATATCCCATAAGGAAGGACTATGGAAAAGGGAATCTCCTCTATAAGGGGTTTTTTCGGGAGGTCCTCCAGGGTTATCCTTGCGCAGTCGCCATAGGCCCTGACCAATCCTCCTGTCCCAAGCTTGGTACCCCCAAAGTAGCGGACAACGGTAAGAAGAACATTGGTTACTCCGCTTCCTTTAAGAACGGCAAGGACCGGTTTTCCCGCGGTTCCCTTCGGTTCGCCGTCGTCACTCATTCCCAGGGTCTGTGAATTGGGCTTCCCCACGGCGAAGGCGTAGACCACGTGACTAGAGTCCGAATACTCGCTCCTTTTCTCCTCTACCTTTCTCCTCGCTTCCTTTTCATCGGACACCCCGAAGGCGTGTCCGATGAAACGTGAACGTCTCACTGTCAATACCGCCCTGCCCTCTCCTTCAGGGACAAAGGGCCCCTCTGCTGACGCCATGCTCAATCCGCTTTTTTGTTCAGCAGGGTGTCCAGGTAGGAGTGAGAGTGAAGCAGAGAAGACACTACCGCCTCTGTTTCCTGGCTGGAGGAAAAAATTCCCTCCAGCGAGCTTAATCCGTCGGTAAGGGCCTCGTTTTGTTCCCGAATGGCACTGGTAATCATTTCCAGGTTCTGTCCCGTTTCAACAACGGACTGGTTGTTGTTGGAAAAGGTATTTCGGATATTCTTGAAATCCTGCTCCAGATTGTCTAAGAGTTGCACAAAGCTGTTCATTCTCTCGGTGATGGTCTGAATCGCCTCTCCGAATTCTTTAATAGTGGTATCAATCTCCCGGGCAAAATCTCCGGTTTGCGTTGCCAAGGTCCTCACCTCATTGGCAATTATCCTGAAACCCTTTCCCACCTCCCCGGCGCGGGCCGCCTCAATGGAGGCGTTTATAGCGAGAATATTAGTCCTGTCCGAGACATCCTGGATTTCTCCGGTCATGTCCAAAATACTGCTTGATTTTTTGGCGAAATCGAGAAAGAGGTTATTGATTTCTTTGGCATTGCCTACGGCCCTGTCAATGTCTGATGTCCGCTCGGAAATACTCTCATCCATTTGAGTGTTTTTGCTGCTTATTTCCCCCATATTCCCGCTGATGGTGGTAGAATTCTTTGTCGCGCTTTCCGAGGTCGCCCGGATCTCTTCAAAGGCGGCAACCACCGTTTCCAGGGCGTTTTTCATCTTTTCCAGATTATTCCCAATAATCTCCATTGAGTTCCGAGTGACCGTACTTAGTACAATGCCCTTGTTGTACCCCACAGTAAATCTGGAAATAGCGGAGGCAAAATTTTCGAAAGGTCCTGACTTCTGTTCCATAACGATCTCCTCTCCTATGGATATATTTCATCGATTCTGTCTATACCGCAGTTCAACCCGGCAAACCAATCAAAAAAGAGAGGCACATGTTCCCCTTCAAAAATTGCTCCATGCTGAGGAGCGATCATGTCGATATCGTAGTCTGAGACCAGATCCACCCACTTTTTACAGGCCTTGTTACCGGTCATGTAGCGTTTATGAAAAGGTTCCATAATCCGCTTATGCTCGTCGAAATTTTTAACAAAGAGATATTGGTCTTTGTCGAACACTGCCGCCCCGATATCAGCGGAAAAGAGGATCTTTGCCCGCTCATCGTAAAGACAGAAATTGCCGGCGGAGTGGAGAAAATGCGCGGGAATGAAATGGATCTTTGATCCTCCGGAAAGAGTTATGCTCTGCTCTGTTGCTTCTATTCCCTTCACCCTATCCAAATCCACTATTCCGAAGTGGGGGAGGAACCGAAGCCACAGATTTGAAACGTAAATTTGAGCCTCACTTATGCCGAGCCAGAGGGCAATACCGGAGGAAACATCCGGGTCCTGATGGCTAAAGAAAATTGTATCTATTTTATCGATGTTTGAAAATCGGCTTACCACGGAAACCACCCTGGAAAAAAGGTGGATCCCTCCGGGATCAAGAAGGAAGCCCCGTCCGCCGTCTATAATAAGATACTGGTTCGTCTGCACTACCCCCTTCTTCGCCTGAGGGTCCGCGCCAAGCCATATAAATTTGTGATCGTCATCCTGATAGAGGACCTTCCCATTAATATCTTCGTCTTTAACCATTCCCTACCCCTTTGTTTTTTATATGTAACCTCTAGTATAATGGGAGTTAAGGGGTATATCAACTAAGCCGCTTTCAAAATTAGTCGGCTCAAAATTAGCCGGACCACTGTAAAAACGGGTTTATTTGAAAGCGGCTCAACGTAATAAAGGATACAAGAAACATTATGGGACCACTTCGAGAAGCAGAGAGAAAGGATAATACTCTTACCGCGGAAGAATCTACTTTTCGGCTCTCCCCGGAAAAGCTCAGTATGTTCGGCAGAGAACAGGACGCGAAGGTATTAATTGGGCAGGAGAGGGCCCTAAAAGCCCTGGCCTTTGGCACGTCCTTAGGAGGGACAGGATATAATATCTTTGTCACCGGTCCGACGGGGACCGGACGCCACACAGCGGTAAGGCAGGCCCTTAAAGAGTGTATGAACAATCCGAACAAGTCGGACCATACGCGGGGAAAACGAAAATTACAGGACATTTGCTATGTATACAACTTTTCGAGCCCTGAACAGCCTCGGACCCTCACCTTTCCTCCCGGCCATGCAGCCAAATTTAAAAGCGACCTTCACGATCTTGTGGAGGACCTGAAATCCGCGATTCGGATGAAGGTTGAAAGCGACTACTACCAGGGAGAAAAAGACCAGATTATATCCGTAGTGGATGAGGAGGAAAATCGTAGGCTGGCGGATTTTGAAACTTCCCTGGCAGATTCAGGATTTAGGATTATCCAGGTAGCGGAGGAGGGGCAGAGAGCGGCGGACCTCTCCCCGATACACCAGGGAGAGCCGGTAAGTTTCGATACACTGCAGCAAATGGTGGAGACGGGGGATTTTCCCAAGGAGGAATGGAACCGCCTGAGAGAAGACTACTACCGTTACATGGACGAAATGAAAACCCTTTTTCACGAATTGAAAATGACACGAGAAACGATGAAAAAAGAGTTGGAGGCCTTAAAAAGTGAAACCATTGCCCCCGCAGTTCTTCGAGAAGTCGAGAAGGTCCGCGGGAAATACAGCGATCCTAAGGTACTCGCCTTTATAAATGCCATGGAGGACGACATCTTAGACCACCTCTTCCTCTTTGTGCGGGAGGCCCCTGAAGACCCTTTGGGAAATCCCGCTCTCATTCGATATGGGGTCAATATTCTGAAACAGCATGTTCCGGATTCTCCTGTACCCATTATCTTTGAGGATTATCCCACCTATAAAAAGCTCTTCGGTTCCATCGACTACAAAACGAACCAATCCGGCGAAACGAGATCGAGTTTCATGATGGTCCGCCCCGGTTCGCTGGTCCATGCTTCGGGAGGATTTCTTATCCTGGAGGCGGAGCACCTGCAGCAGGAGAATACCTGGAAGGACCTAAAACGGGTCCTAAAAACGGGAAAGATGGAGATCCAGGAACATAGCACCGCCGGGCCTTTTCCCGGCTCCTCTCTTCAACCGGAAGCGGTGGAAATGGACCTCCGGGTTATTATCCTGGGTACTGAGGAGCTCTACGAACTTCTATACGAACAGGACGAAGATATACAAAAACTATTTAAGGTCTCCGCCGAATTCACTTCTACTACGAATCTGAATGATCCCCTCCTAGAACGATATGTCGGGTTCTTTTTGCATACCGCACGGGAGAGAAACCTTCTTCCCCTGGAGGATTCGGCTTTGGCCGGACTTGTTGAATACGGTGTAAGGATTGCGGAGGACAGGAACAAAATTACCACTCGCTTTTCTCTGTTAACTGATCTTCTTACAGAAGTGGATTATTGGGCTAGAAAAAATGGGAGAGACCGGATCACAAGAAAAGATGTCGAGCGGGCAAAAGAGGAACGCCGGGGGATGTTCAATCTTCCGGAAGAACAGTTAGACGAACTCATTATCCACAAAGATATCATCCTCCAAACAGAGGGGAGGAAGGTGGGACAGGTAAACGGTATCGCCCTTTACGAAAGGGGGTACTATACCTTCGGCCGTCCCGTGGTAATTTCCGCTAGAACAGCTCCCGGAAACGAGGGAGTAGTAAATATAGAGCGGGAGGTAGGCCTGTCCGGTGAAATCCACGACAAGGGAATCCTTATTATGGAAGGCTATCTGAGGAGCACCTACGCAAGGGATTTCCCGCTCTCCATCTTCGCGAGCATCTGTTTTGAACAGTCCTACAGCGAGGTCGACGGCGACAGCGCCTCATCTTCAGAGATGTACGCCCTCCTCTCTTCCATTGCGGACCTTCCCCTGCGCCAGGATATAGGAGTAACCGGCTCCTTAAACCAGATGGGGTTTATTCAGGCTGTAGGAGGAATTACCGAAAAAGTGGAGGGTTTTTACCGGATATGTAAAAAAATGGGACTAACCGGCACACAGGGCATACTTATTCCTGAAAAAAACAGGATCAACCTTGTCCTGGAGGAGGAGATTGTCGAAGCAATTAGGAGTGGACAGTTCCACATTTATCCGGTGACAACCGTAATGGAAGGGATGGAGATCCTTACAGGAAAGATGAGCGGCCAAAGGGATGACACAGGTGAGTTTCCCGAGGACACCTTTAACGGCAGGATCCAGCAGCGTCTCAGAGAAATGGCGGAGCAGATGAAGTCATTCAACGGGTAGAGAATCCCCTAAAACAAACCAAAACTGCGGTCCCTGAAAGGGGTTCTTGGCCATTTCAACATACACCCGGTACAGGATAACAGCCTCCCTGTAGACCACACGGACTTCCATGGGAAAAAGATGGCGGGTCCCTTGATCAAGGTTAAAGGGATTTTCAAGGATCTCCGGAAAGGTGATGTTCTGGACGGATTCCCACTCCCAATTCTCTTCCTCCGATTTTGTCTTTTCTCCTGATATAGTCTCCACATAGAGGAACATATTTTCAAAGAGAGAATACCGGGGATTGGTGTTCCTCTGTACAGTGGGATATCTCCCTTCCGGCAGGGACAGATCGATAAAGCGTTTCCAATTGCTGGCAAATACGGCGGATTTTACCCTCTTCAGAAAAGCGTTGAGGTTCCTTACCACATTGGTTGTAGCACTCTCAACAAAAGAGTTCCCGTTCCATCTATACCAGGTAATAAAGGTTTCATACCCGGTACCTTCTTCAAAATCCTGCTCGTAGAGGAGAACATCTCTAATGCCATCTCCATTAATATCATCCTCCTGGGTGCGAAGACCTGGTTTGTTCCGCAGCGTGAAGCGATAGGGTGTATCCGGCTTGGTAAAGATTACCCATTCTTCTATAAACCCCTCGGTATCCTGGAACTCAACAGAGACCCCCAGGGGATAGGGATTCCCCATCCGAATAAAGAGCGGCGAAATATCGGCAAACACGATTTTTTCACCTAAGGAAACCTGGACACCCCGGTCGATCGAAGAATCGGAACTCTGGAGAAGACCGCCGATCATACAGGAAAAGGGGGTTGTCTCTTCATCGTAAAGGCGGGAAATATCGGATAATCTATCCACCTCGGTCTCTTCTCTCTTCTCCGCCTTTACATAGAGGACTGCCGCGTCAGTATATTCATTACCATCAATATTTCCCAACACCATTAAAGCAGCTCCTTTACGGTGAAGGGGAAAGTATCCATCCGGACGATGCATAAACGCAAAGGATGCAAAGTCCTCTCTGCTTAATTCCTCTTTGGGCTGACTTGGGGTCGTATCCTGGGATTGGTCCGGTTCCTTCTCTGTTTCTTTGGTGTTTTGGATCTGCTGCCCTTTCTCTTTCTCTCCCTGGAAGGAAGTGGGCGTCTCTTTATCCGGAGTACCATGGCCATTAGAGACAGAAGCACAGGAAAGGACCACAAACAGAAGGAGAGATAGAACTATGACGTACAAACTATTTCTCACACTTCCATACTAACAGGTTGATACCCATTTTTCTACTTGCTTTTTCATTTTTTCATTTACTTCTAACAGCTCGGCTCATTAAGCCACTTTCGTAATTACCCGGTTTTTGCGCTAAGTAACTGACTGAGGTCAGCACCTCTCAATCTGAAAGGCCTAAGGCCTTCCAGATTGAGAGGTGACCTTCTATTTCCTTGAATTTGTTTGTAATTCAAAGGATTGCTGGACTGAGGTAGATTTTTTGTAAAAAAACAGATATAACCATGGCCATGAAGGTTATGAAATTCGGTGGAAGCAGCCTCAAAGATGGAAACCTTATGAGGACTGTTGCTACCATTGTCCAGGAAGAGAACAAAAAAACGAAAGTTGCTGTAGTCCTTTCGGCCATGAAGGGAACCACTGACCTGCTCATCGCAGCCGCTAGGACGGCCGAACAGGGTGACCAGAACTACAGGGCCATCCTCGGGAGTATTACCGCCGCCCACGAAGACACCATCCAGGACCTTATGCCGGGGCAAATCGGCGGATCTATACAACGTGCGGTTAAGGCTATGCTCACCGAATTAGAGGAGGTTCTTCATGGCGTAGAACTGATAAAGGAGTGTTCCAAGCGTAGTCTTGATCTTATTGCTAGTTTTGGCGAACGTCTCTCCTGTACCGTGTTTTCCGGTTATTTGAGGAGCCTCGGAATAGACGCGGAAATGATAGATACCCGAGAGATTATTCGTACCGACAGTTCCTACGGCAGAGCTTCCGTAGATTACGAGACTACCTACGCCTTGGTAAAGGGGAAACTTCAGGTTTTCGACGGCATCCCCGTTATTACCGGTTTTATTGCCGGCAGCAGGGAAGGCTCCACAACGACTCTGGGACGTAACGGTTCGGATTTTTCCGCCTCTATAATCGCCGCTGCCCTGGGCGCGCAGGTAGTAGAGATATGGACAGACGTGGACGGAGTAATGAGTGCAAATCCACGGATGGTCCCTCAGGCTTACGTTCTTCCTGAAATCACCGTGCAGGAGGCAATGGAACTCTCCTACTTCGGCGCGGAGGTAATCCACCCCAACGCGATTATCCCCGCGGTGGAGAGGGACATTCCCATCCGTATAAAAAACACCCTAAATACCTCCGCTCCGGGGACCGTTATCTCTAAGACCGCGAACACCCAAGACAGACCCATTACAGGAATTGCCTCCATAGAAGATGCAGCTCTTATAAATATCGAGGGAGGAGGAATGATCGGTGTTCCGGGGATCGCTTCCCGGGTTTTTTCCGCCCTGGCTGAGACAGGAATCAATGTGGTAATGATTTCCCAGGCCTCCTCGGAGCACAGCATCTGCGTAGTCTGCCGGCAGGAAGAGGCGGAAGAGGCCCTCGCCTCCCTCCATTCGGCCCTCTCCTGGGAACTGAAGAAGAGGATTATTCAACGCTTCGAACTGCTTCAGGACCTGGAGATTATAGCCGTCATCGGCGAGAATATGCGGGGGAGACCGGGGATTTCAGGAAAGATCTTCAGTGCCTTAGGGAATGCTGAGATAAACGTTCTGGCTATTGCTCAGGGCTCCTCGGAGAGGAATATTAGCTTGGTGATCGACAAGAAAGACACACAAAAAGCCATAGAGGCAATCCACCACACTTTTTTGGCATAGCCTAGAATAGACTATACTAGGATAGGAGAGACCGATGCAATTCGTAAGTACCAAAGAGAAGGAAGAACACATACGTCCCGCAGGCTTTAGGGAGGCCGTGTTTCAGGGATTGGCGCCAGACGGCGGGCTCTATCACCCTTCTTCCACACCGGATCTTTCAAGTTTTTTTTCCGGCCTCACTCCGGAGAGTTCCTTCGTGGAGATTGCCGCAGGAATGACGGCGGCCCTACTCGGTGAAGAGTTCGGCAATGCCGAAGCTGAAGACCTCTGCAAGAGGGCCTTCCCCTTTAGCCCTAATCTGGTGGAGCTGGAGAACGACCTTTTTATTCTAGAGCTCTTCCACGGTCCTTCCTGCGCCTTCAAAGATTTCGGCGCTTCCTTCCTGGCCGCGGTGATGGAGAAAATCCTTAAAGACCGCGGGGGAGAGGCAATAATCCTGACTGCCACCTCCGGAGATACCGGATCAGCTGTTGCCCAGGCCTTCTACGGCAAGGACAATATTTCCGTGGTTATTCTTTATCCATCCGGCAGGGTCAGTCCTCTTCAGGAAAAGCAGCTCACCACTTTGGGAGGAAATATTTACGCGTTGGAGATAGAAGGAAACTTCGACGACTGCCAGAGGATGGTCAAAGAGGCCTTTGTGGAGCCGGAGCTAAGAAAGAAACTCCCCCTTACCTCGGCGAACTCCATTAACCTCGGACGGCTGCTCCCCCAATCCTTCTACTACGTCTGGGGATGGTCCCGCCTGGCAGCGAAAGGTCCTTTACGGGTCTGTGTACCCAGCGGCAACTTCGGGAACCTTACCGCCGGTGTTCTGGCTTGGTCCTGGGGTCTTCCTGTTAAGGGATTCATAGCCGCAACCAATGTAAACGATGTTGTACCAGAGTACCTAAGGACCTCCGTCTTCAGCCCCCGTCCATCGAAGAGGACTTACTCTAACGCCATGGATGTGGGGGACCCCAGCAACTTTGAGCGCCTTACAGCGATTTTCAACGGGGACTGGGAAAAAATGCGGACCATTATCGGCGAAAAAGTCGTCACTGATAAAGAGACCGCCGCCACAATTCGCGGAGTAAGAGCAAAAAACGGAATGTTTATAGATCCGCACACTGCCGTGGGGGTCCTTGCCGGAGAGAGCTTCCTTAAAAATCGGGACAAAGGTTCACGGGAAGAAAAGGTCATGGTCCTCTCAACAGCTCACCCCGGCAAATTCATCGAAATCGTGGAGGAAGCCACGGGAGAAAAACCGGAGCTCCCCGGCGTATTGGAGGAAGCCCTTCATAAGCCAAAACAATCCATTCTTATGGAGAACTCCCTTAAGGCCTTAAAGGGATTCCTTCTTACCACATTTCATTCTAGATAGGTATCATTCTACGTAGAGACGAAACATCTTCTTTCCGGCAGCGTCTCTAAAGGGGTTTTTTCTGTGCTTTAGAAAAACACGGTAGGCTTTACAGGCGCGGTAGTAGCCTTCGGGTCCGCGAAAGGTGGAGTGGAGATCGCATCGGTAGAGTTCCAAGAGCATGGGGAAGAGAGGCGAGGATAGGGTCTTCTCGACCCGATAGGGCGGTAATTTCGGGAGTGCCCCCGGCAGCATGTGGTGCTTTACCAAAAAGGAAACCTTCTCGATAACTTCTCTAGAAAAACCCAACCGTCTCATAAAACGCTCCCCCAAAGATACAGACTGTATCGAGTGGAGGTGAAAACGACTGTCTCCCTGCTTATTTGATATCTTTTTACCGATATCGTGGAGAAGCAGGGAAAGAGAAAGAATAAGATCGTTGGTTTTCCGGTACTTGAACGTCTCTAGGGTATGCTGTAAGACATTTCCTTCGGGGTGGTGGGATTTCCCCTGCTGGATCTCCTCCAAACCGCTGAGCTCCGGCCAATGATGATGAACAAATCCACTCCTGTACAGATACTCTAACCCCATCCATGGCCGGTCCGAAGTAAGAAGGAGTATACAGAGATCTCTCTGCTCCAGGGGTGAAAGTTTGGGCGCAGCTGTATCGGGGAGGCCAATATCCGGGACAGTATTGTACCCGTATCTGGAAGAAAGTACTGCCCCCTCGGCGATAGCTTTCCAATCTGTCCTGAGAGGAGTATCGAGAACAACAAGACCGTCCTTCCGAAGGTCCCGGTATATGTCCCGTTGGTCCAAAAAGGCGTTCCTCCTAAAATCGTAGAGGAGAGAGAGGACCGAAAAAACCCGGCCTCCCGGATGGGCCGGACCTTGGTCCGCACAGACAAACCGAATAGTCCCCTCTTCGGTAGTCACAATTCCGTCGTATCCCTCGATCCCCGGATAGTCAATTTCATCGAAGTGCTTCGCCAAATCCACCAAGGTCCCTTCGGTGAGCACATCGAACTGTCCAGGCGGTTCCATCCTGAAATAGTTGTCCAAGGCGGAAAAAGAAATCAGATAGGCGGGAAAGGGGAAGGAGTATAGTTCTTCTGGAATCTTCATTTTTATCCCCCTTTGATAAACACTCAGGACCCCCCATAGGTTACAAGGTCCAGGTACACTTGCTTTTAGATTCCCTCACACTTTTTTACACAGTATTTCTGTTCAGCAGTAGTTCTGTTTCCCGCTTTTCCCGACTAACCTTTTCTTTAAGCCTCTTTATAAGCGGGTCTTCCTCAGCTTTCTGATGCACCAGAAAATAGTCCGGCTGGATCCTCTCTCCCCGAAAGTCGTCCTTTTTCTTCGAATACAGGGTTTTTTCGAGAATGACATCCAAGCACTCCATGTAATGACGAAGAACAGCCTCCAAACCTCGGTCACACCATCCGCGAGTGTTAAGGAGTCCGACAAAGAGAGGCATTTCCTGGGGGGTGAGGCCCCGGGAAGCCGGGTCCTTTAGCGTCCCCCATCTCTCCTCCGGTCTGGAGGGCAGCCAAGGGGGGACGGTTTCCCCAGAAGCAATGAGAAGCCGCTTTACCTCTCTTACAGAGAAAAAATCAATGACAAAATCGTATGCCCCAATCCCCGCCTTCCTGTCCTCTTCCAGCATAAAATTCTTGCCCAGCCCGGGGATATCCTCTATACGATAGAGCACCTTGCGTTCAGGGACCGAAGCAAGCCTGTCCCGCCCGTTTAGGACATAGCGAACAATTTCCTCCCGAAAGATTTCCACAGGGAATCGGGTGCGCCTGGAACGGTTCCGTTTTTCGTACTTCTCCTCGTTTCTCACCAGGTAGTACATATTGTTGTAAATGCTCCATCCCGGTATGAGCCGGTTAAACACCGGGGAAATTTCGTAGTATTTGGAAGGAGGAGTAATAAGAGAAAAGGGGAAATCCACCTTCTGCGGCAGGGTAGTGGTACCGGTAACCACAATGGTATAGGGCGCTTTTCGGTAATCCCCAGGATATTTAATACAACAGCCGATTCCGAAGAACATCCCCTCTCCGGGAAATAGTTCCTGGTCCGGGGCGCGGGAAGTATGATTAGAACCGATATTTGCCCCGGCCCCCACATTGCCCTTGCCCTCAGGCCACACCGCGGCGATGAGCATGGATTGATGATGGAACCCGATGAAGGGACCTAAATAGGAGGAACTCACCTCTCCTTCTCCCACTCCTGTATTGGGGGAGAGAACCGATTGGGTGACCTTGCCCTGCCTCTCTACATGGCTGTGCTCGAAGAGGAGGGCCTTTTCAACCAGTCCCTGCGTTATTACCTCGCAGCCTTCCTGTATAATAGAATCTCTCACCTGGACACCCGGTCCCAGGACCGTTGGTTCCTGCGCCTGGGAACAGATGGTGGAATTAGAGACCAATGCCGCTCCGCTGATGTCTACCGCCGGACCGAGAAATACATTCCGGATCTCCTTTGCCCCTTTAATAGAAGCTCCGCTCATGATAAAGCTCCGGTGATAGGCGATTTCTCTCCGATACTGCTCCCACTCTTCTCGATACACTATCCTTCTAGGATCCTCCGAGGGGCAATGAAGCAGAGAGGAAAGAAGACTGGGAACTACCTCCGCAAAAACGGGAAGGTCCCTCCCGCCGGCTTCCACCCCGAGGGAGAGGATGGTATCATTTCCGAACTCAGTCCCTTCCCCCGTAACGGAGGAATCTGCAATAGTGCAGTCCTCCATCAATACCACCGCTTTTAAAGGGACTACGTTATAGAGGGCGCAGTTGTTTCCTATTTCACTGTCGATAATTAGGGAGTTCCAGATACCGGGGGGAAGGTTGCCGGAAAGGGTATGGTCCGCCCGCGCCCACAGGCCCCCCTCGGAGAAGCTCCCCAGGACACATTGCCCCTCGAACCTGCTTCCCCGAACGGGCCCGGGAGTAAAATCAGGGCAGACTCGGACTTTTTCCCAAGAAGAAGAGTAATTTCCCTGCCGGGTTAGGCTTGCTATCTCCTCCTCGGTAAGCTGTCTTAATATGCCGGACCCTGTATTCTCTGTCCTAAGGTCCTTTTCTCTTTGGAGAGCAACAGCACGAAGAAGGGGCGAAACTTCCCTAAGAGACCGGAAGAACGCGCGGATATCCTCCACAGTCCAGGTCTTCCTCTCTTCAGTATGGGTCATAGTTCCTCTTTCAGTCTCCGACAGTCTCCGAACAGTCCCCGGATTTATCCTACCGCCTTCTTTAGGGCCTCTACCTTGTCCGTATTTTCCCAGGAAAAGCCGTCTCTGCCGAAGTGCCCATAGGCCGCGGTCTTCAGGTAAACCGGTTTTTTAAGGTCCAAGGTTCGGATAATTCCCCCCGGAGTAAGATCGAAGACTTCCTCCACCGCCTTTTCAATAACGCTCTCGGGGACGGCCCCGGAGCCGAAGGTGTCCACCGAAATGGAGACCGGATAGGGCACGCCGATGGCATAGGCCAACTCCAATTCGCATCGTTCGCAGAGGTCGGCGGCGACAATGTTCTTTGCCACGTACCGGGCCATGTAGGCCGCTGATCGGTCCACCTTACTGGGGTCCTTCCCGCTGAAGGCGCCCCCCCCGTGGCGGCCCATTCCCCCGTAGGTATCTACAATGATCTTCCTTCCCGTAAGTCCCGAATCTCCGTGGGGTCCGCCGATTACGAAGCGTCCGGTGGGGTTTATGTAGTATTTGGTGTCTTCCTTAAGCAGTCCTGTGGGTTCTAAGACAGGTTTTACAATCTTCTCGATAATACCATGCTTTAATTCTTCGTATCCGATTTGATCATCATGCTGATGGGAAATCACTACCGCGTCGATTCCTATGGGAGTGTTGCCTTCGTACTCCACGGTGACCTGGCTCTTTGAATCGGGCCTAAGCCATGTAAGCTCCCCGTTCTTCCTTACCTCTGTTGCTTTCAGAAGAAGTTTATGGGCGTAACTGATGGGCGCCGGCATCAACTCCGGTGTCTCCTTGCAGGCAAAACCGAACATCATCCCCTGATCTCCGGCGCCCTGCTCCTTGAACATTCCCTGTCCCTCGGTGACCCCTTGAGAAATATCAGGAGACTGGGCATGGACGGTGTTCAACACTGCCATAGACTCGTAATCCAAACCGTATTCCGGTCTGTCGTATCCTATTCTCTTAGCCACCCCCCTGGCGACCTCCTGAAAATCGACAAAGGTATGGGTGGTAATCTCGCCGCCGACAAGAACCATTCCCGTGGTGGTAAAGGTCTCACAAGCGACCCTGGAATTAGGGTCATCCCTCATACAGGCATCCAAGACGGCGTCGGAAACCTGGTCCGCCAGCTTGTCCGGGTGTCCTTCTCCAACTGACTCTGATGTAAAAAGGTACTTTCTGCTTTCCATTCTTTCGCTCCTCTCCTAATTCAGCTAATATCTATAGTGGTCCGATTTGTAGGGGCCTTTCTGGGATACCCCGATGTAATCTGCCTGTTCTTTGGTCAATTGGGTAAGCTTTACACCGATTTTTTCCAGATGGAGCCGGGCGACCTCTTCATCCAGCTCCTTGGACAGCCTGTACACTCCAACTTCCCTATTCGCGCGCTTCTCCCAGAGGTCTATCTGGGCCAAGGTCTGGTTTGTAAAGGAGTTGGACATGACAAAGCTGGGATGCCCAGTGGCGCAGCCCAGATTAACCAATCTCCCCTCGGCGAGCATGAAAATGGAATTACCGTTGGGGAATTCGTACTTGTCTACTTGGGGCTTAATGGTTGTCTTATTAATTCCCGGCCAGTTGTTAAGTTTATCCACCTGGATTTCATTATCAAAATGCCCGATATTGCAGACTATGGCCTGGTCTTTCATCTTTGACATATGTTCCGCGGTAATTACATCCCGGTTGCCCGTGGCAGTAACGTAGATATCGCCGATACCAAGGGTGTCCTCTAGGGTAGTTACCTCATAGCCGGCCATGGAGGCCTGAAGGGCACAAATGGGGTCCACTTCGGTAACCATAACCCGGGCACCGAAACCGCTTAAGGACTGGGCGGAACCTTTTCCCACGTCTCCATATCCGCATACTACCGCCACCTTTCCGGCGATCATTACGTCAGTGGCCCGCTTTATACCGTCTGCCAGGGACTCTCTGCACCCGTAGAGATTGTCGAATTTGGATTTCGTTACCGAATCATTCACGTTGATAGCGGGAACGAGGAGTGTGTTATTCTCCATGCGCTGATAAAGACGATGGACTCCGGTGGTAGTCTCCTCGGAAACCCCCTTCCAGTCTTCCACCACAGCTTGCCAAAAACGGGAATTCTCCTCCTTCATCTTCTTAAGAAGGGCCTTTACTACACTCTCCTCTCTATTGTCCGTAGGTTGGTCCACCCAATCGGACCCTTTTTCATACTCGTAACCCTTATGGATGAGAAGGGTGGCGTCTCCGCCGTCATCCACCACAAGATTTGGACCCTTACCACCGTGAAACGTGAGGGCGCTACGAGTACATTCCCAGTACTCCTCCAAGGTTTCTCCCTTCCAGGCAAAAACCGGCACTCCCGCCTCAGCTATTGCAGCTGCCGCGTGGTCCTGAGTAGAAAAGATATTACAGGAAGCCCAGCGGACTTCTGCTCCCAATTCCATAAGCGTCTCAATGAGAACTGCCGTTTGTATGGTCATATGAAGGGAACCGGTAATTCTTGCTCCCTTAAGGGGTTTGTCCTTTCCGTACTTCTCCCGTACCGCCATAAGGCCGGGCATTTCTTTTTCCGCTATTTCAATTTCCCGTCTTCCCCAGCCGGCCAGGGAGATATCTTTTATCTTATAATCCATAGGGTCTCCTTCACGTATAAAAATTCTTCGTCGTACGATAATCGTAGAGGATTATAATACTCATGGACGGCTTAAATGTCCACCTCAGCCATACTGAGAATTACTGAACTGATAATTGCCGGGGATTAAGGACCTTCAAAATCTCTTACCGCGGAGAGAAATTCCATATTAAGCCCTGCCAAAGCCATATCCATGGCGTTGGATCTTCCAGGAAGCTCCATGGTGAGGTCTCCCCCCGCTTCCAGCAGATAGGTCACCACCGCTTTGGGGGAGCTCGCCAGGGCCGCCGCCATGAGGGGGGTAAGCTTTTCCGGTCCGCGAAGGTTCGGTTTGGCGCCCTTTTCAAGGAGGAATTGTACAATTGTCGGAGATTGATGGGTTTGAATGGTAAGAATTAGAGGAGTCTGATTATTTTGGTCCTGCCAGTTTGGATCGGCTCCCTCATCGAGCAGAAGGTTCACCGCCCTGATCTTGTCCTTCTTCTTCACCTGAGGAGCGCTTATTACCTGCATGAGGACGTTTCGCTCTTCCTCTACCACCAGGTCTACATTTCCGCCCTCTTCTCTTAAATGGCAAAGACTTTCTTCCTTCCCCCGCACCGCTGCCAGATACACCGGCGAAATCCAATCGATATGGTAGTTGATTGTTCCTCCCTTTTCCAAAATAAACCTCACCGGGGACAAACCGAGCTCTGGGTCATCCAGAACGTGCATAAGGACAGTCCATCCATCGGGACCTATTCCGTCGATATCAGCCCCGGCATGTAAAAGGCGTTCCGCTTCCTTGTAGTCTTCTGCCAAAACAGCACTATGAAGGGCCGCCTGGAGGTCTTCGGGGAGGGAGGCCTCAGGTACTTCTGCTGCCTTTTTTTCTTCCCGTACCGGCTCCGGTTCTTCTGCTCTTTTCCCCGCTGTTTCCTGCTTCTCTTTCTTTACCGGCTGTGGGGATACCGGTGGTTCTGTAGTGCAGGAAACGATAGAAAAAATGATGAGAAACACAAAGGAAAAGACCCGGCGAAACAACGCCGAAGAAGGTAGGGTCCTGCTCTTTACTGCTGTATCGAAACGTATGCTTTTCATTCTTTCATCCTCTCGTTACACTAGGGTATGGTATCCCTTATTGTATTTCTCGGAAATCCGGGAAAATCCTATAGTAAAACCCGGCATAACGCCGGGTGGATGGCGGCGGACCACTGGCCGCCGGCTAAAAACGCGGACTGGATAGAGAAGTATAAAGGTCTCTACGCAAAAAGCCACCCCGGAAACAGGAATATCCACCTCTTAAAACCCCTCACCCTAATGAACCGAAGCGGCGATTCCGTGGCACGATTAACGGAGTATCTCAACATTGGCCCGGAAGAGACGGTGGTGGTACATGATCATCTGGAACGCCCCTTCGGATACGCCGGAATAAAAACCGGCGGAGGCTTAGGGGGCCACAATGGATTGAAATCTATTGCTAATCATCTTGGACGGGACTTCCATCGGCTCGAAATAGGCATTTCCCGTCCGAGTCGAGGAGACGTCTCTTCCTATGTGCTAAGTCGTTTTTCTCCTGAAGAGGAAGCAGAATTGGAGGAAATCCTGGAAAAGGCCTCGCGACAGCTTTCGGATTTGTTGGAACTATAGTGTGTATGTGATTAAAGGGTGAAGGGGACCCTTCCCTTTAGCGATCTGGCCAGAGTAGTACGGTCGGCGTACTCCATATCTCCTCCCACAGGAAGCCCGGAGGCGAGACGGGTCACTTCTACCCCCTTCTTTTTTACCATTCTGCTTATGTAGAGGGCGGTGGTGTCCCCTTCCACCGTGGGGTTGGTAGCAATAATTACTTCCTTTATCCCTTCCTTCTCTATTCTTCCTTCCAGGGAGGACAAATTGAGGTTCTCCGGTCCCACCCCGTCTATAGGAGAAATAACCCCGTTTAACACATGGAACAAGCCGTTGTACTCTCTGGTGGAGTCGATGGTTTTAACATCCTGGGGGTGTTCCACTATGCACACAAGGGTCCGATCTCTTCCGGTGTCCCGACAGATCTCACAGGGATCATGCTCGGTGTAGTTTCCGCAGACAGAACATGTAATAACCGAATCGTGAAGGGACTTTAGGAGATCTCCTAAGGTAGATACATACCCCCGGTCCTTTCTCAGGAGATAGTAGGCGATCCTTGCGGCGCTCTTTCTCCCCAGACCGGGAAGGGTGGAAAGCTGTTTAATAAGCCGATCGAGGACTGTCACTTCGCGGATTCCACGTTCTTACATTCCCATGAATCCCGGAGGCATGGGAGCTCCCCCGGTAATGTCCGACATCTCCTCCCGCAGGGTCTCTCTAACCTTATTCATTCCGTCGGTAAAGGCCGCTAGAAGCAAATCTTCCAGCATACCGATATCTTCCGGGTCCACCGCTTCCGGAGAAATGCTGACATTGGTCACCTCCATCTGTCCGTTCATATCAATCCGGACCATGTCCCCGCCGGAGGTACCCTGGACGGTGACATTCTTCATCTTCTCCTGCATTTCCGTTACCCGGCTCTGAATATTTTGAAAGTTCTTAAGTAAATCCATTGGATTCATAGGTTTTCTCCCTCGATTATTTCTCCCTTAAAGACACGACGGACCATTTCGATACCGGCTTCACCTCCGCCCTCCGCCGCCGGCCCCTCCTCAGAGGCGGTTGCGCCTTCTTCATCATTATGTTCTACTTTGACCTCTATGGAAACGGGATGCCCGGCCATTTCGCCCGCCTTCTGTCTTACAACCTTAAGGTCGTCCCGCACACAGTTGGCGGGATACGTAGAGGAAAACCGACATACCAGGGCGTCTCCCTTCCAGGCCCACCCCTCCGCTTTTTCCAGGGCCGAAGACAGAGCGAGCTTCTTCTTTTTTAGCGCCTGAATGAGTTCCCTGCCGAATGCCTCCGGTGAGGTATTCTCAGAGGCTTTTGAGGAGGGTGGTCCGCCGGCAATATCCTCAGTCCCTTCCGGTACCTTTCCCCTCTCATCTGAGGGCCCGGAAGAAATAGCGGCGGGGACAAGGTCTCCTCCCTTCTCCAGGTCCTTTTTCAAGGCTTCAAGACGCTTATACATCTCAGCGGAAGAAATATGCCGGCCCAGATAGGATAAACGGCTTAAGACCAACTCCAGTTCATACCGCTGATTCAGGGAAAAACGGATGTTCCGATGAAGCTCCAAGAGGGTATGGAGGGCACTCTCTAATTGAGAAACGGTAAATCTTCGAGTATCCTCAGGAAAACTGTCCACCGGATATCCTAGGACCCCCTCGTTTCGAACTCCCTGCCGCAGAAGGAGAAGGTTTCGAAAGAACTCGGCCAAATCCACGATCATCTGTTCCACCGAGACCCCCTTGGCGAGGACCTCCTCAGCAATGCTCATAACTGTCTCGGGGTCTTCCTTATTCATGGCGGCGAACATAGCGTTGATCTTCTCCATTCCCAAAAGACCGAGTTTCTCCCTGATCCGCTCCAAGGTTACATGGCCTTCGGAGAAGGACACTACCTGGTCGAAGAGGGTATAGGCGTCCCGCAAAGAGCCGGTGGCCTCCTTGGCGATCCAGAAGAGAGCGTCCCGGTCCGCTTTTACGTTCAGTTCCTCCGCCACTTTCTCCAGGAGCCCCCGGATAATCTCCGCGGAAATCAGTCTGAAGTTGAACTGCTGACATCTGGAACGGATAGTGGCCGGCACTTTGTGGATCTCCGTGGTAGCAAAGATAAACACAATGTACGGGGGCGGCTCTTCAATGGTTTTTAAAAGGGCATTGAAGGCGCTGTTGGAAAGCATGTGGACTTCGTCAATAATGTAAATCTTGTATCGCAGGCTATTAGGAGCGAAGAGGACCTCGTCCTTTATCTCCCTGACATCGTTTACCGAGGTATTCGAGGCACCATCGATCTCTATAACGTCCAATGAGCGTCCCTCGGAAATCTCTCTGCATTCAGAGCAGGTGTTGCATGGTTGTGAGGTCGGCCCCTTTTCGCAATTCAGGGCCTTTGCAAGGATCCGCGCGGCCGAAGTCTTACCCACTCCTCTCGGTCCGGCGAAGAGATAGGCGTGGGCTATTCTCCCCATATCGATCGACCGTTTAAGGGTGGATACGACGAATTCTTGTCCTGCAAGCTCGTCGAAAATTTGGGGACGTTTTTTGGTAGCGGTTACTTCATATGCCATTGATATGCCATTGATATGCCATTGATTTCAAATAAACCCTTCAGCTCCAGCCAAGCTGACCACGGCTCACCGATTAATTGCTTACCGCTGCTACCTTCCGGTCCTGACGGAATTGGGCAACAACCGGTAGCGCGGGGCATGGCCTTCAACGCTGAAGGGTAACTACGGAGAGAGAGGGATTCGAACCCTCGGTACCCGCAAGGGTACACACGCTTTCCAAGCGTGCACCTTCGGCCTCTCGGTCATCTCTCCAAACGTAACTGTCACTCCGCCGGCTAAAGCTAATTGCAAAACGCATCACTGCTGCCCTTAGCTCCTCTACCGAGAGATCCTAAAAGCCCTCTCCCTGTTCGGAGAGAGAGGGATTCGAACCCTCGGTACCGACAAGCGGTACAACGGCTTTCGAGGCCGCCCGATTCAACCACTCTCGCATCTCTCCAAAAACAGACAATTCCGCAATGGGAGCTGCCTTCACTTCCGTGCCCAAGAGGACTCGAACCTCCGGCCTTTAGATCCGCAATCTAACGCTCTA
>CAYXSD010000010.1:0-47096 GCA_964466335.1 uncultured Spirochaetales bacterium | reverse complement strand
CGACAAGTGTAAACAGTTAGCGGAACGGTTCCCGGATGTCTTGGTTATGAAGGGAGATGTATCTGAAGAGGGAATCTTAGAAGAAGGGGACCTAAATACCTTTGATCTTCTTATTGCTGCAACGGGTAATCAGGAGTTGAACCTCATTACATCGCTCTACGCGAAGTCTTTGGGGATTCGACGAACCATTGCCCTGGTAAGAAAGAACAACTTCCTTCATATTGCCGGACACCTTTCTATCGACGCTACAATCAGCCTCAACAATACCATGGTAAATACGATTCTGAAATTTATAAGGAAGGGGAACGTCCGGTCCGTCCATGCCGTATCGGGGGGGAAATTAGAAATACTTGAAATTTCCTGCGAATCCGGCTGTCCCTTTGCCGGGAAGGAGGTGCAGGAACTTAAGCTCCCCAAGAACACCCTGATCATGTTCATTACCCGGGGCAAAGAGAGTCTACTCCCCTACGGGCAGTTTGTCATTGAATACGGTGACCACATTGTCCTAATTACAACAAAAGAATCGGTAAAAAAATTGGACAAATATCTGGATACCCAAAAGTGAGAGAGGACTAATACATGAGAGTTACTGTGGTCCTTAGGGTCCTTTCTGTTTTTCTCCTCCTCCTGAGCTCCTTTCTCCTCCTCTCTCTGTTGGTGGCCCTTCTTTCGGGGGAGTTCTATTTGACGGTCCCCTTCCTCGTACCGGTGGGAATTAACGTTTCGGCCTTTTTCCTTATTTATCCTTGGACCTCTAAGGATAAGACGCGGCCTCTCTCTGTAAAAGGGGGATTTCTCTTTGTAACCCTGGCCTGGATAACCGCCTCTTTCTCGGGTGCGCTTCCTGCTTTTATATCCGGGGAGATTCCCTCCTATACTGATGCCTTCTTCGAGACCATGTCCGGTTTTACCACCACGGGGGCCTCTATTCTCACCAATATCGAGGGACTTTCCAAGGGATTACTCTTCTGGCGTTCTTTGACCCATTGGCTAGGCGGAATGGGGATAGTTGTGCTCACTGTTGCAATTTTCCCTCTTATGGGGACCGGCGGGCTCCAGCTTTTAAAGGCGGAAGCGCCGGGACCATCGGTGGACAAGATCACCCCGCGGATAACCCAGACGGCGAAGATCCTCTGGCTCATCTACTGCGCTTTTACCGTACTGGAAACGGTACTCCTCATGTTCGGCGGAATGGACTTCTACGACGCCCTGACCCACACCTTCGGTACCCTGGCAACGGGAGGGTTTTCCCCAAAGAGCGCCAGTGTAGGACACTACAGCTCGGGATATATTCACGTGGTAATAACCGTTTTTATGATGATGGCCGGGGTAAACTTTATTCTTTACCACCGACTGTTTACAGGGAATTTGCCTTCGATCCGGAGGAACTCCGAGTTCAAGGCCTACATTTCCATTTTCCTTGCGGCTTCTCTGATAATAGGAGTAAATCTCTACCATCAGGGTTTGTACCCAAGAATGGGGATTAGTCTCCGGTACGCCGGTTTCCAGGCGGCCTCCATTCTCACTACCACCGGGTACGCAACCGCGGATTTTGCAGACTGGCCATTTCTCTCCAAGACGGTCCTCTTTATTCTTATGTTTGTAGGAGGCTGTGCCGGTTCGACCGGCGGAGCAATAAAGGTGGTACGCATTGTTACCCTCTTTAAATTGGGATTTAATGAGCTCAAGTATCTCATTCACCCCAGGGGGGTGTTTAATATTCGAGTAAATGGCGGGCTTATTAAGAAGGATATCGTCTACGGTATCTCCGGGTTTTTCTTTCTCTATATTCTTCTTTTACTCCTTATTACCGGTGTAGTGGGGAGCGCGGGGAACGATTTAATTACCTCCTTCACTTCCGCTTTGGCCACCCTGGGGAACATCGGTCCGGGGTTCGGAAAGATAGGACCCACTTTGAACTACGCCTCTTTTCCCGATTATGTAAAGTGGTTCCTCTCCATTGCGATGATGCTCGGGAGATTGGAGATCTACACGGTCTTAGTCCTCTTTTCTCCTCTCTTCTGGAAGAAGTACTAGAAGAAGTACTAAATGGTGCACTATCCTTCAGTTTTTTCCTTTCTTGCCAGGAGCTTTTCTTTAAGGGCGGGAAGGTGAAGATTGAACTTTCTCGCGATGTCTTGGGCATAACTCGTCCCCTCCGGAGGTTTCCTGCTAATGTTAAAGGTCCGCTCCCGCTTCTCCGCTTCGGCCACCAGGCTGTCTACCCGTGAAGCTTCTCTCCCGTTTATGTCCGAAGGTGTTAGAGAGAGCTCCTCTGTTTCCAGCCCCAACTGATGAAAGTGGGTGGCAAAGACCGCTCTGGCCCCGGAGAGACTTAATCCCCGGATAATGTCCCGGGCCAGCACGATTCCCTCGGCCGGGCTTGTGCTGGTAAGGGCCTCGTTTAAAAGGACCAAACTTCTCTCGGTAATACGGTCGAACATTCCGGAGAGTCTTATTGCCTCCTCGCCGAGTCTTCCCTCCTCCCATGAGGCCTCTTCCCGGGAGGGAAAATGGGTAAAGAGAAGATCCGCCGGGGTCAAGCTAGCTTCTTCCGCGGGAACGTAGCACCCGGCCTGGGCGAGGATCTGGCAGAGACCCAGGGACTGAAGAAAGGTTGTCTTCCCGCCGCGGTTGGGGCCGGTGAGAATAAAGACCCTCCCTTGCTGATTGAAATCGATGTCGTTGGTGACCACCCTCTCAGAGATGCTCCCCTCGCCGGCCCTTTTAAGCCGGAAGACTAAGTTGGGATTGTACAGACCCTTCGCCGTAAACCGCGGTACCTCCCCGGGTCCCCCGGGAAGTATTTCCGGGCGGCGTACCGGCATTCCCAAGGCGGAGAGGCGCCGGACATACTCCGCCGCGGCAATAAAGAATAACGCGTCGTTGTGGAGAAAATCTAAAAAATCGGTGTGGGTATCCAGATAGCGGTCCAAGGATTTGGCAAGTTCCTTTGAACCCGCCCGAAGGATTCGGTCTATGTCCTGGAAGAGGGGTGCTAAGGGAAGTTTTTCGCCGGATTCACTGAAAGGCGGAGTGGAGTGGAGGGGGGTGAGAGAAGAGTACTCCTTTGCCTTTCCCCCGAATATTCTGGAGAGGGTAGAGGATTCTTTGATGGGTTGATCTTCCATAGAAATAATTCCCGCTTCTACGGGCCTCAAATAGCGGTCCAAATTGCAGCCTATAATGACGCTGGAATGCCTCTTGAACCCCCTCGAGAGGGCGGGAAGTTCCCGTTTAAGGGATTGAAAATCCTCGGTGGCGACTCTTCTCTCCACCTCTTCCCCTAAGAGTGTAAGACCCTCGGATAGAGGGGGGGTGTTTTCTTCAGATTGGATTGGATGAAGAAGCCCGTAGAGTTCCTCAATAATATCCACATAGAGTTCCAGTTCTCCTAAACGCCAAACCGCTTGAAATAGGGGAATATCGTGTTCTTTTCTGGTCTTCCGAAGGTAGATAAGTTCATCGATCTTTGGGATACATGTTGTAAATACCCTGCGGATTTCAGAGGAACGATAGAAGTCTTCAAAAACCTCCTGCCGAAATCGTATAATCTCAGGATTCACCGGGAGGGAGGTAATAAGCCGGGTCAAAGCCCTTACCGAAAGCTCTTTTCCCGCCATGTTCTCTATAAGAAGGGTGAGCCCCAGGTCCCTTTGGCTTTCTTCGGGGAGTACCCATGTCTCGCAGTCCAGCTCACCGGAGCAGTAAGGCGGAAATAAGAGACGGACCGAAGTGGAATCTCTGTTTTGAGGTCTCCTTTTCATCTCTGATAAGATACGTCTATCCCCTGGGCCAGTCAAATCGGAAAGATAGAGTAAGCGATGAAGGCGGGCGGTTTTCACGTGCCCGAATATGGTTTAGACTTGGGGTGCCCTTATGGGTAAAGATGATGAAGAAATTGCAGAGGAGTGCATATGAATAAGGTGAAAAAGATTGGATGGGTTTTTCTTACTCTTTTTATTATATTTTCTTGTTCCAAGGGGAACGGGGGTACGGATGAGTGGGACCAGAAGCTAGGACAGTCGGGCAGCAGCGAATCCTCCGGGTCCTCCTCCGAGGGAACAGTGCAGAGCAAGACCGAGAGTGCCGGAGATAAAACGGTAAAGGGGGGAACTGAGGACGAGGGAGAAAAAAGCCCCGGAAGCGGGGACAACCCCATGGTAAGGATAAAGACTAACTATGGTGATCTAGAGGTGGAACTCTTTCGTGAGGCGGCCCCAAAGACGGTGGAGAACTTTATCAATCTCGCCGAGGGGAAAAAGGAGTACACTGATCCGACAACGGGGGAGACGAAAAAGGACAGTTTTTATGACGGCCTTACCTTCCACCGGGTCATTGAGGGGTTTATGATCCAAGGAGGCGACCCCAAGGGGGACGGAACAGGCGGACCCGGATTCCGTTTCGAAGATGAGATAAACGCCGATGACCTTGGACTGGACGAAACTCTCGCCCTGGACAAGCAGGGGGCCCCGCATCAGTACTTACTTATCCGGACCCAGGAGGATTTCAACCGGCTGGTAATGGCCCCGCTCCTTATGGAGATGGGAATTCAGTCGGAAGAGGACTTTGAAGAGCGTAAGGATGAGATTGAAAAACGGCTCTTTACCCTGAGCCTTAAAGACGTGTATGAAAATATGGGATACACCTACGATGATACCCTTACCTCCTATCATCCGAAAAAGGGCTACCTTGCCATGGCCAACTCCGGACCGAATACCAACGGTTCCCAGTTCTTTATTAATCTTGCGGACACCCCATGGCTCGCCGGGAAACATACTGTTTTTGGTAAAGTTGTCTCCGGTATGGATGTGATAGAGAAGATAGGCTCCGTCCAAGTGGACCAGCAGGCGAAACCAGTTGAACAGGTAACTATAGAGTCGATTCGAAGAATCGACTAATCCCGGAGCCCTCGACTTCCGGGGACTTCTTACGAGCTTTTTTGCACCTGTGCACCTGTAGCCAATGATTTCAAATGTCCAGCGCTATTACGATAGAAATACCCGCCGATTTCTCCGCTTTGGGCAGGGGGCTGAGAATTTGGCAATCCACCGGGCGGTGTGGGCCGAGGGGGTCCGAAACCGTTTTGAGGCGATGGACTGGATACATGAAAAGATTGCCCATCTCGCTCGGAAGAACGGCGCCGATGATATCCTCGATATCGGATGCGGTGTTGGGGGGAGTATTATCACCCTCTCTAAAAAGATAGAGGGAAGATTTCTAGGGATCACTGTAAGTCCTGTTCAAGCCGAGCTGGGCAATCGGCTTCTGGAAGGGACGGGGCTTCTGGGAGGGGAGCAGCAGAAGAAGGCAAAAATAATCTCCGGTGATTTTACCGACCTCGAGGCGGGGTTCCCCCATTTTGATCTCGCCTTTGCTGTGGAATCCTACCTGCATATTCCTAACAAAGACATCTTCTTTGCGAACGCCGCCTCCTGTCTAAGAGCCGGAGGACGTCTTGTTCTCTGCGATGATTTTTTACAGACAACCGGGGAGATAGAGAAAGGTCCCTTTGGAGAGTCCAGGGGCACGCGGATAGCCTTGGACCAGTTTCGACGGGGATGGTGCGCGGAAGGACTTACAAGCCTGAAAGAGACGAAAGAAAAGGCCGGAAGGCACGGCTTTATCCTGGAGGAGGAGAGGGACCTTACTCCACATCTTGAGCTGGGAAGACCGCGGGATATGCTTATCCGCGGGTTGGTTTTTCTTTTGGGATGGCTTCCCCTAAAGGCGCCTTTTTGGAGTAACCTCCTCGGCGGGAATGCTCTTCAGAAACTCCTGGGAAGGGGAATTCTCGGATACTGGTATCTCGTCCTGCGCCGCGAATGACCGCTAAAGGAGAATAAACCGGCTGAATAAATCGGCTAGCGGGGAATGGAGAGAGGGGCAGAGGTGGGACGGGGAACAAGCTTCTCACTTGTTGCTAGGGAGATGAATTGACCCGCGAAATCCTCCAGACCTGGATAGTTCTGCTCTTTGGGGGGTATAACGTGAAAACCGTATCCCAAACCTGTAAAGGGTACAAGCAGCTCCCTGTCCTTCCCAATAATATGCAGAGGAACGGCAAAGGAGGCACCCTTTTCGCTTACCGGGAATTTCGGTTGATGGTCGCCGGTAACAATGAGAAGGTCATCCTCGCCTAAGAACTTCCGGGCATACCCGAAGACCGATTCCAGGGAATATCGGATAGAATGAATGTAGCCTTCGAAGAGTTCACTCCCTAGGACCCAGGAGTTTTCATACCAGGTATTGTTGCTTCGGTCGTTGTAGAGGTTTCCCTTATCGAATCCGCTCCAGGATTCTACATAGGGGGGAATATAGTGCCAGGGGGTGTGGCTCGAACAGAGTATGTATTGGGCAAAGTAGGGTCTCTTTTCCGATGGAAGCTCATCGAGAACCCCGGTAAAGACCTGATGAAGCTGATACTGGTCGGGCATGGCGCCGTAGGCAAAGTAGGGACCCTGATAGATAAAGTCCTTCTCAATAACATATCGATGGTACTGATAGAATTTCATGTACTTCGGGGTCATAAACGTTGTTCCCGGAGCTGATAGAATGGTGTAATAGCCTCTTTCTTCTAGTAAGTGGAGGATGTTTCTCCTTCCCTCCTCTACAATTCTGTCGTACTTCTCTTGATTGTCTATCTCTATTCCCGAAAGGAGGCTGGCATCGGCCAGCCAGGAGGTCCCTCCGAAGGCAGTGGATTCATAGGCGTAACTTACCACGGAATATCCCTCCTCCTTAAGCAAACGCTGCTGGGAAAGGAGAAAGTCCTCGATCCGTCCAAAGTGATGGGGATTTTCGTATACAGTCATACCGTAGGACTCAACAATAAAAAGATGGATGTTTCTGTTTTTGATTCCCGGCAGAAGAGGCCTCCGCAATGTCCCCTCAGGTTCCACGGAAGGTGTACCGGCGGCGCGTTTTGGTATCGCCAACTCGTAGGCGGTCTTTATATCTTTTTTCTCCGGAGGTCTCCACTGGGAGACTGCCCTCTCCAGGAGGGAGGGAGCCGGTCCGGAGAAGAGGCTTATGAAAAGCAGCACAAAAAAAACGGGTATTCCCAGGGGAAGATGAATGTTTTTCAGCATTCCGGAGGATTTAGAAAACCCAATATAGATACAGAAGGCGAGAAGGAAAAACAGAATAAGAATAGGAAGAAACAAAATCGTTTTATTAACAAAAACATCCGTTGTAAAAAGCATATTGAAAAAATGAGACGCCAAAGGGAGATTGGGGAAAACGCGGAAGGGGCGTTTGTACACGTGGAGGAAGAATGCCTCCAACAGAGAGGAGACAATGAGGAAGAGAAAGAATAGTGCAAGTATGAGAAGAAAGATCTTACGGGTTTTACCGGTAAGGAAACGTGTTCCACCCCAGAGCAAGAACCCCAGGGCCACCGTTTCCGGAAGGGGGAAAAAGAGAAACCGCCATTCGTATTCAGGAAAGTAGCGAAAGGTACTTAGGAGGGTGTTGAGAACGAGAAGAAGGACAAGGAGAAACCCTAACTCTAAGAGAGGCCTGCCTTTCCCTTTCATCGTAATCTCGCGTATATATCTCCGGCGAAATCGTACTCTTCAAGGCTGCTTAAAAAGACCAGCACATCTTCGGCGCCCTTCCACTCATCCCAGAGAAACCGCATCGTCTCCCTTTGGGAGACATTGAATTCATAGTCTCCGAGATAACAGATACGATTCAGGCAGAGTTCGGCAATGGTCCTGCTTGTGGGTAGATATTCTATTGATAGAGCGGGAAGGGGGACGGAAAGTCCGGAGAGCACCTCGTATTCGTAGCCTTCTACATCGATCTTACAGAAATCCGGTTTTCCATGGGCGCGTATCATATCATCTAATGTCGTCATGGCGGTCTCTCCCCTTTCCGACCAGTTAATACTCTGAAAGGGACCGCTGGCCTTTACCGATTCAATCCACTCCGTAGAGAGAGTGCTCAATGTGGGATTACCCGGGTCGGTGTAGAGAACGGCCTTTCCGCTATGCGCGCCTAGAGCGTGGTCTATAAGCAGTACCTTCTCCTTTTTCCCGTAGAGGAGCTTTAAAAAGGCAAAACATTTCCTGTTTGGTTCCAGGGCAATTACCTCGGCGCCCAAACTTCGCCAGACGGGAATTCTGTTTCCCAAATGGGAGCCCACATCGAAGGCGAGGGACCCCGGTGCAAGGAATTGCGCGTAGAGTCTTCGCATTCTGAAGTTTTTAAAGGGTATGCAGTAATAGATGATAAATGATTGTGCAAATCCCTTTATATAGGAGAGGGCGTTTTTCCCAAAGAGATGAATCAGTGTTTCCCAGAGGAAGGAGGAAGAAAGCAAAAGGAAGACCAAAAAGAGAAATACCGAACGGAAGAGATGGGGGAGAAAAACGGCGAATCCCATAATAAGAGAGGAAACGGTAATGGCACAGACAAAACGGGAAAAAGCGGTAAATGAGGGGGGATACTCCCGTTTTGTCCCGATGACCGAGTAGAAGAGGACGAAAAAGTAACGCACCCCTCCAAAGAGGAGGACCCAGCCATGAAAATCCATCTCTGTATAGAGAAGGAAGGAGAGAAAGAGGGTAAAAAAAGCGTCCGTTTCCTCATCCAAAATTGCGCCAAACCTTGTTACACCGGTTTTTCGCGCTACCCAGCCGTCCGCTAGGTCAGTCATTTCGAGAATAATGAAGGTAATGAGGGCGTAAAGCCACATATACTCCTTTTGCCAGGGAAGGAAAATAAAGGGTGCTATTCCAAAGACCCTGAGAAGGGTCAGAAAATTCGCCGGTTTGTAGAGTTCCCTCCTACCAATGAAGAGAAGAACAAAAAAGCTCCCGAAGAGAAGGACCTTCGTTCCCAGTACCAGAGGGGAGCTCACTCCCTCCAAGAGAAGAAAGATGAGAAAGAGAAGAGAGAAGAAAGAGTGAATGTACTTCCACTGTGTGTATCGCAGTTCCTTTTTTTTACCCATTTTCTTTCTCCCGGGTAAAGGCGTAGAGACGCTTCCCCTGCTCCTCCCAGGAGGGTAAAGCCTCCGCCCGTTTCGCCGCCTGCTCTCCCATGGTTTTTCGCCGCTCGGAGGATGTAAGTAGTGCCGCTGTGGCATTAACCCAATCCTCTCTATTTTGTTCTTCCTTCCCCAGATTACAGAGGTACCCCTCTTTACCATCCTCGACCAATTCAGGGATGCCCCCCGTCCTGTTCGCGATTACCGGCAGCCCTGCTGCCATAGCTTCCGCTATGGCCATTCCATAGCTCTCTTGAATGGAGGGAAAGAGGAAGACTTCCGCCTTTGTCATTTCCAATGCTGTTTCCTCCGGAGGAAGAGGACCTCTTATTGATACCCGCTTGCCGAGACCGAGGTTTTCCGCCTTCTCTTGAAAAAAGAGATAATAAGGGTCTTCCGGCATATATGCTCCTATAATCACCCACTCCCAATCAAGATAGCAATAATTCTCTAGAACAGAAAGGAGAAACACCTGATTCTTCAGTAAAGACCAGTTTGCCACGGTAAGAAGGCCCGTCCTTTTATCATTTTCCCTGAGCATGCTCGGGTCCTTCTGTATCGGCCGGGATATACCAGGACTGTTAACGAAAATCTTCTCATCCGGAATCTCTCTTTGCAGTAACTCTCTCTTCATAAATCGGCTTGTGACAACAATGAATTGAGCTTTATATAGAAGGTCCCGCTCCAGGTTCCACAATTCCTGCCTCTCAGTAGAGGAAAGGAGAGGACCGAAGGAGGGAAGATAGTGAATGAGAAAAGCCGCTTTTCTTGGATATTCTTCCGCTATGGAGAGTATCATGTTCCGATACTCCAACCGGGTCAGGTAGATGCTGTCGAAGAGGATATATCCTGCCTCTTCTACAGCCTTCAGGACAGCCGGGTCTTCCTCTCCGGGAAAGAAGCGGTAGCTGAGTTGGCGCTCTCCTAAACATTCACTGGTCCGCTTGTTGTAAAGATACCCTCCGGTAAAAGGGTTCTCCGGCGGGGGAGCTAATAGGAGAAGAAACGGATTGCTTCCATCCTGCTTCATTCCACCTTCCCTGAGTAGCTTGCCCAAGCGGTGGGGGACTCCCATATCCGAATAATCAGCGCTGTTGGTATACAGGTAGATGATTTTTTGAGGAGCTCGAGACAGGCTTTCCACAGATAGAGGCAGAGGTTCTCCAAGCTCGGCTGCCGATCTGAGAAAAAGGGAAGATCGTTCAGAAGAACATCATCAATTTCTTCCAGTACGGAACGAAGGGTCTTTTCCATCAAAGCGATATCCATGGAAAACCCGTTCTCATTCAACCCTTCGGTTTCGCCTATGAGCTCCACTTCATAGGGGTGAGAATGGGGTACTGATTCTTCATCGAAATCTCCCCGAAGGAAATGTCGGGCCTGAAGGGTCTCCTTTACTCCGCTTTTAAACATAGTCCGGTTTCCTCCTTTTAAGGAATAAGTACAGCCTGTAACAAATCTTCTTTCTCTTCGTTGATATCCCGAAAGGCTTCGGCGGCCCGGCTAAAGGAATATCGATGGGTGATGTATTTTGAGGGACGAATCAGCTTTATCAACTCCTTTACTTCTTTCGTCCTTCTTGCAGGGTCCCAGCGGGGACGGAGGTAGCCGGGGAGGGTGGAAACCTGACTGCTCCTAAGGATAAGCCGCTTTCTGTGAAAATCGTTCCCCAGGGGTACGCTGACTTTTCTGTTGCCGTACCAAGAAGCCTCAATAATAGTTGTTTCAAACCCGCCTAGGGAAATTGCCAGGGACAGACCCTCCTCGGTCCCGCTCACATGGATTATCTTTTCCGGATACTCGCCGTTAAAGACCTCTTTTATTGTCGTTTCAAGTCTCCGGTCATCGGGATGAAGACATATGTCGGTGAGTTGTCGCGACAACCCTGCCCGGTAGTTGTTTTTTTCCACTGTTACCACTTTGGCATTGCCGGTGTGGGTAAGGACCTCGGTAATGAGAAGGCCGATCATCCCCTGACCGATTACAAGGACCCGTTCCCCCGGAAGGGGCGCGGTATCCAGGACAACGGTAAAAGCGGTCTCCACACTGGGGTAGAGGAGAATGTCTTCAAAATCCATGTCCTTTGGAAAGGGAATACAGTCTTCGGGGTCAATGAAGAACCTCTCCTGATGAGGGAAGAAGGCAAACACCCGGTTCCCCTCTTCGTTAATACCCGCGTTCATGTATCCGTACTTCAGGGGATAGTCCATTCTCCCCTCCAAAGCGGTAAGTCCGTCCCGGGAGGCGTCTCGATTAAACTCACCTCTGTATATCCGTCTTTCCGTACCATGACTAATACCAATTATCTTTGATTCTACCTTCATCAAGGAGCTTTCCTTCAGAGAGGGAAGTTCTTCTTCCCGCACTTTTACCTCTCCAGGAGCGGTGAAATAGAGGGCCCGGGTTTTCACCGCTTTTTCCAGTCCTTTGGGTTGGGGAAAGCGAATTTCCCATACTATATCCTTCCCTTTTTGGGAGACCCCGATGGTGCTTCCCCGGAAAGCATCTTCCAGCAATTCTGTGTTAAGCTCACCCAAGGCTGAAATACCTTCACCAATTATCATGGGAGCGCATACTAAGAAGAGGGTGTCCACCAATCTATGGCGAAAAAAAGAGGTAATGATGTTAGCGCCCCCCTCTACGAAGAGGTTTCGGCTTCCCTCCTTATAGAGTTGCTCTAAGACAGCGGGAATACTCAATCCTTCTTCGTCTTTCTCCACGAAATGGAGGAGAACACCCCTTTTCTCCAGGGCCTTCCTCTTTTCAGATGGGGCCCCGGCAAGGGTGAAAATCCTTGTTTTTATCTCGGAAGCGGTGCGAATGATCTTAGCATCCAGGGGGACCCGCAGATGGGAATCCAGGACCACCCGTTGCGGTGAAGATTTTTCAGAAGACTTTCCAGAAGACTTTCCAGTGGTCGAAGTGTCTTTAAGACGGCAGGTGAGGCTTGGGTCGTCTCTGAGAACAGTGCCGATTCCCACAAGAATACTGTCGTTTTTTCCGCGGAGTGTGTGGGCAAAGGTAAGGGTCTCCTCTCCGGAGATCCACCGGCTCTGTCCCGATTTTGTTGCGATTCTGCCGTCGGCGCTCTGGGCGTAGCTTATGGTTATAGTGGGGCGCATGTTTTTATTGCAGCGCGTATGGGCGCTCTGTGCTTCCTCCATTTTCTCTTTTGCTCAGAGTTGCCATTTTCTCTTTATTAGAATATCATTACATTAAGACTAAGAAAAGGTGGGGATATGAAGGCTGAATCATCACAGTGTCCCGATAATAGGGGTGACAATGCCGCAAACGCTGAATCTGTGTTGTCTGAGCAACAGGGGGCACAAAACGGAGACCTCCGCCCGGATGAACGTTCCCTTCTTGAGTTGGTTGCCAAGGTGCAATTTCCCACTCGCTTCGGTATGTTTGACCTCTACGGATTCAACGATCCAAAGGAAAAAGAGCTTCACACAGTATTGGTCAAAGGGGATGTGAAAGGCGCTTTGGCCTGTCCGGTGCGGATCCATTCCGAGTGTCACACCGGTGATGTCCTAGGCTCTCTCCGCTGCGATTGCAGGGAACAGCTGGAGTCGGCGATGCACTATATTTCCCAACAACAGCGCGGGGTAATCGTGTATTTACGCCAGGAGGGAAGGGGAATAGGGTTATTAAATAAGCTAAAGGCCTACTCCCTCCAAGACGGCGGATTGGATACGGTGGAGGCCAATGAATTCCTTGGGTTTCCCGCGGAGGCAAGGGATTACAAGGCGGCAGCTGAAATAGTAAGGCGATTAGAAATTGAATCTATAGTTCTTTTAACAAACAACCCCGATAAAATGAAAAAGCTCAAAGAGCTGGGTGTAGATATTGTCCGAAGACGGTCAATTGTTACCCCGGTCAACGAGTATAACCGTTACTATTTGGCCACAAAAAAAGACCGAATGGGACATCTTTATTAGTTTTTCCCTATTCCCCTCCACATTCACTGCAGATACCGTACACAATAAACCGTTTCCCGATTACTCTGTACCCTTCGGGGACCCGGACTTTAGGGAGTTTCTGATCGGTGAGGCAGATCATGGTTTTGCAGGAGAGACAGACGAAATGGGGATGGTTTCCCGGACAACCCGGCTGATTCACCTGATGTGCCCTGAATCGTCTAGTCCCGTCCTCCCCCAGGATCGAGTGGATAATACCGCCCTTTTCCAAGGCGGTTAGGTTTCGGTATAGGGTAACCCGGTCGATGTGTTCTATCGTTTCGCACTCCAAAAGATCGGAATGAGAGAGAGGCCTCCCCTTCATGAGGAGCTCTTTAAGGATTTCTTTCCGTTTTTCCGTTTTTCTTAAGCCTGCTTGTTTCAGGAGGTTTAAGACCTGTTCTTCCCGATCAATTTCATCGGCGATGGCATTTCTCCTCATTAGGGGGTCTGAAATGAATTGTAGGAAGGGAATGAGAAAAAATCAATACAGCCAATTTCAGATGAGTAATGTCAGACCCCGGAATTGCACAGTGCCGGCACATGCAAAATTCCCTGTATTGTGATGACCTCTTAACTATGCTATTTTGACACCATGGTAGAGGCAAAATCTGTTTTATCCTGCGGTGCTGAACTGGGGGAGGGCCCTCTCTGGGTGCCCGAGGAGGGGCTTCTCTACTGGTTGAATATAACCCAGGGGGAGGTGCACTGGTATTCTCCCGCCACCGGCGAGGACAGAATGGTGAGACTGGGACAACCTATTGGTTCCATGTGCTTGCGAAAGCCTGGAGGTTTCCTTGCGGCCTTGGAGGCCGGGTTTTACTACCTCACCATCGAGGACAAGAAGGTCCCCCGATGCATCTTGAAACCCATCGATGATCCGGAGGCGGATATCCGGGACAATCGTTTCAACGACGGGGCCTGCGGTCCGGATGGCGCGTTTTGGGCAGGAACGATGAATACCGCGGCAGAAAAAAGGATGGGGGCAGCATCGTTGTACCGCCTGGGTCCTTCAGAAGGGGAAGGGGTAACGAAGGTCCTAGAGGGAGTTACCATTTCAAACGGTATTACCTGGAGCCTGGATGAGGAGACTATGTACTACATAGATACCTTTACTCGAGAAATCTGGGCATTTGATGTTAATACGTCTAATGGGGCCTTAAAAAATAGACGGACTGTTGTGCGGGTGTCGGAGAATGAGGGAATGCCCGATGGAATGACCCGGGACGAAGAGGGAAATCTCTGGGTGGCCCACTGGGGCGGGGGAAAGGTCATTTGCTGGGACCCTTTAACCGGAAAGAAGCTTCGAGAGGTCTTAGTCCCCGCGCCGCACACCACCTCATGCGCTTTCGGCGGTCCTCAACTGGATGAACTCTACATTACCACGGCCCGAACGGGTCTTTCCGAGGAGGTGCTGGACCGCTATCCCCTCTCCGGGGACCTCTTTCGTGTAAAGCCGGGGCTTAAAGGGCTTCCCCCCTACCGCTTCGGACCTTCCGGCATATCGGATTAAAGTATTCAGAGGCCTAATAGCGTAATTTTTTTTGAAAAATCCCGGGATATCCATTATATTGTTGTGTAATGGGGTCCCCCGAAAGGAACTCGCGGGATTCGATAAAATAGGGATTGTATGGAGAGAGTAGAGGAATTTTATCGCATAATGGAGAGTACCATCGAGGCGCGGCGCACCCTGGTGGCGGAGTATCTTGCTCGGAAAGAGAAAGATGGGGACCTAGAAGAGGGGACTCTCGCGGAGAAGGAAGTCAGGCAGCTTGAGGAAGTGTCGGCTCGGCTTCAGGACATGCCTCGGAATGAAGAGGGCCATCTGCTCTTTCTCGATGAGCAGGACCGGGAAATTCTCATCGATGGGAAATATGAATTAGCGGAACTGAAGAAGGACATCCTCTTTTTCCGCCAAGGAGAAAAGGCCTTAGAGGAGCATTTGGTCCAAATCAACCCGGGATACATGGGGGAACGCAACAGACTCCTGGAATTCCTCCGGGGCAGACAGGTTGATGCCTTTTTCACCGACCGGGACGGCACGGTGAACAACTACTGCGGGCGGTACCGTTCCTCAGTGCAGTCAGGATACAATGCCGTGTATCTATCCACTTTCGCCTCCGTCTTACCTTCGAAGCCGGTTATCCTTACCTCGGCACCCCTAAAAGATATCGGGATCGCGGATATCTCTGTGTTTTCTCAGGGTCTCTACCTGCTGGCCGGCTCCAAGGGCAGGGAGTATCTCTGGCACGGGGGAGAGCGGAAGACCTATCCCATTTCAACGGAAGAACAGAGGAGGCTTAATGCCTTAAATAATGACCTCGCCTCTCTCTTAGAACGGGAGGAAAACCATATTTTTTCCCTCATCGGTTCGGGATTCCAGAGAAAGTTCGGAGAAACCGCGGTGGCAAGGCAGGACATGCATGGGTCTGTCCCTCCGGCGGAATCCGAACGTTTTAAAGAGGAGGTCCGGCGGCTTGTGGAGAGACACAACGGAGATGATAATTACTTCCGCTTGGAGGACACGGGGAAGGATTTGGAGATCATCCTATCCCTGGGGGAGGAGGGACGCCACTTTAATAAGGGAGACGGAATTTCCTTCCTCAGCAGCGTGCTGGACCTGCCTCTAAAGGGAAAAGATATCCTCATCTGCGGGGACACTTCCTCAGACCTTCCCATGGTAAGCCGGGCCCGAGACGAGGGGGCCAAAGTGGCCGCAGTGTTCGTAACAACTGATGAATCTTTGGCATGGGCTCTCCGGGAAATGGGTGTGGAGCATACCATTGTCTCTTCACCGGACGTGCTGGTATCCTCTCTTAACCACAGCACTGAAGAAATAGATAGCAGTACATGAAAAAAGAAGGAGAGTGTATGAAAGGACCGGAATTGCGAGGGGCCATTTTCGATTTGGACGGGGTTATAACCGCCACAGCGCGTTCCCACTTCTTGGCGTGGAAGGCCGCCTTCGAGGGGTTTCTTCGGGAGACCGGAGCCGAAGAGGAGCCGAAGTTTACCTACGAAGAGGATTACATCCCCTACGTTGACGGCAAACCCCGGTATAACGGTGTCCAGTCTTTTCTTCAGTCCCGGGGAATCGAGCTCCCCTGGGGGGACCCCTCCGACGAGCCGGGAAATAAGACAATCTGCAGTGTAGGAAACAAGAAAAACGACGCCTTTAGGGAGACGGTAAAAAAGGACGGTGTTGATATCTACGATTCCACCCTTAAACTGATCCATGAGTTAAAGGACCGGGGCGTGAAAGTGGGAGTGGCCTCTTCCAGCAAAAACACCGGCTTTGTGCTTAAGACAGTGGGGTTAAGCGATCTCTTTGGTTCAGTGGTGGATGGTCTCGTTTCCGCGGAACTGGGACTTAAGGGGAAACCGGAACCGGACATATTCATTCTTGCCGCCGAACGTTTAGGGCTGGAACCTAAAGAATGTATGATGGTGGAGGACGCCTACGTCGGAGTGGAGGCGGGAAAACGGGGGAATTTTGCCCTGGTCTTAGGGGTAAACAGAGAGGGCGGTCCGGAAGGGCTCTACGCGCGGGGGGCGGATATCGTTGTCCCCGACCTGGAGGAAATTGATTACAACCGAATAGAAGAATGGTTTACAAAAGGAATAGAGAAAAGCTCCTGGAATCTTACGTACTACGGTTTCGACCCGGAGGAGGAACGGCTGCGGGAGGCCCTTACCACTGTGGGAAACGGGTACATCGGGACCCGGGGGTCCTTCGCCGGCGCGGGAATAGAAGGAAATACCCACTATCCCGGCACATACATTGCCGGTCTCTACAACAGGGTGGGGACGGAGGTAAACGGAAAGACTGTTTACAACAACGATTTTGTTAACTGCCCTAACTGGACCAGGGTAGATTGCTTTCTCTCTACCGAAGCAAAGGGAGCAGCCCTCCATCCGGAGAAGCAAGAGGTCCTTTCCTGGCGTCAGTGGCTCGATATGAGAGAAGCTGTGACCCATCATCGCGCGGTTTTTCAAGACGACCAGGGGCGGGAGGTCCAGGTTGAGACAAGCCGCTTTATCAGTATGGCGGCCCCACATGTAGGGGTATTGAGGTATACGGTAACCCCCTTGAATTGTTCCGCGCCCATCACCTTAAGGTCTACTCTGGACGGGGATGTGAAGAACTACGGAGTGGAACGGTACCGCCCCTTACGGGAGGTCCATCTGGAAAAAGCTGAGACTGACACTATGGACGGTGATGTCCTTCTGAGAAGCAGAACAACCCAGTCGAAGATTACCGTTTTTATGAGGGGCCATCATCGATTTTCCCAAGAAGAAGTCGAAGAAGGGACCGAAGAGGGAAATTCGAAGATATCTCAGATTTTTTCCTTCCAGGCTGAGGAGGGAAGAAGCTATACCTTGGAGAAGATTGTGTGGATATCCACCGACCGAGACTGGCCTATAGAGGGTACACCTCTTCCCGATTTGGCTTCCCTCTCTTACGAAGGTCTTCGCTCGTCCCATAGAGCTGCTTGGGAAAGGCTCTGGAAACGGGGGGATATTCTTATCCGGGGGGACCGATTCGCTCAACGAGCGGCGCGACTTCATGTGTATCACCTTTTGACTACAGCCTCCCCGCATAACGTTGAGATGGACACCGGATTTCCCGCCCGGGGACTCCACGGAGAGGCTTACCGGGGACACATATTCTGGGACGAGATCTTCATTGCGCCCTTTTTCAACCGTGTCCTCCCCGAAGTGACCCGTTCCCACCTGCTCTATCGATACCGAAGATTGAATGAGGCCAAGGAAATAGCCCGGGAAGCTGGTTTTAAGGGTGCTCTATACCCCTGGCAGTCCGCGGACACCGGTGAGCGGGAGTCGCAGCAGCTCCACTACAACCCCGTATCCGGGAAGTGGGACATAGACCTGAGCCGGTTACAGCGGCATATTTCTCTCGCTATCGCGCATAATATTTGGGAGTATCACTACACCACGGCAGATCAAGAGTTTATGGATACCTATGGCGTGGAGATGCTTCTGGAGATTGCCCGGTTTTGGGCGGATATAGCAGAGTACGACGAGGCGGACGGACACTACCATATATCCGGGGTCATGGGCCCAGATGAATTCCACGAGCGATATCCGGGGACTCCCGAAGACGAAGGAGGTCTAAGAGACAACGCCTACACCAATATCCTGGTGGCTTGGCTCCTCTATCGGGTAAGGGAAGAGTTTCAAGGGATGAATCAAGGAAAGAAGAAGGAGCTCAGAGAAAAGCTTAGCTTGAAAGAGGAAGAATTTGAGGAGTGGAATACTATCGCAACCAACCTCTCAGTGGTTATGAACGAGGAAGAAATTATAAGCCAATTCGATGGGTTTTTCGATCTGAAGGAGCTGGACTGGAATGCCTACCGGGAGAAATACGGAAATGTCCGGCGGATGGACCGTATATTAAAGGCCGAAGGTGATTCGCCGGATAACTACAAGCTGGCGAAACAAGCGGATGTTCTTATGTCCTGGTTCATTCTCCCCCCGCATGAGGTGGCCTCGGTGTTAAAGAGGATGTGCTGTCCCGTGGAGGACCCCAACGAACTCCTGGAAAAAAACTACGAATACTACATTCACCGCACCACTCACGGGTCCACCTTAAGTTATGTGGTACACACTGCCATTCTCTCCTACCTTCCGGACCGGGAGAAGGAGACCTGGTGTTGGTTCAGCGAGGCACTAAAGAGTGATATCTACGACACCCAAGGCGGGACAACGGAAGAGGGGGTCCACTGTGGGGTCATGGCCGGGACTTTGGAGATTATTATTGATAACTTCTGCGGACTTCGGGTGAAACCGGAGGAGGTCCTGTTGAATCCTGAGCTTCCGAATAATTGGGAAGGAGTCGAATTCGACCTGATATTCCGCGGGACACCTTATAGAGTATGCATCGATATCGAAGAGGAGCCTAAGGGGAGGGTAAAAAAACTCGATTCCCTTCCTGAAGCAATTGTGGAAAGAGGAGAAACGAACAATCCGCCTCTACGCTAGATAAGGCGCGAGCATAAAGAGGCCAAAGAGGACCATAACTGCAGCGCCTCCCACTTCCAGCGCAAATTCTACCCACTTTCCGTTTCCTCTTCCGGTTCCTCTGTCCCCGGAAAAGTCCCCGGAAAACAATTTCTTTACTATGGCTTCCCGAAAGAAGATGGTTATTATCGCCAGCCCGATAAGGAGTGTCCCCATTCCCAGGGACATTGTCATTACCAGCAGGGCCCCGGTAAAAGGAGCATCCACACTGAGGCTCAAAATAAGGACTGTCGCGGCGCCCGGACAGGGGACCAGTCCGGAAATAACGATGAGACTGAGATTTCTGGCCTTTCCGGGTGTATCGTAATCTCCTCTAATCTGTTGAACAATGTGAAATATGAGGAGGAACACCCCGAATATAATTAAAAGAAGATAGGCGATGACATCCACCCTCAGGTAGAGGGAGTTAAACCCCTGGAGTACCGGGCCCGAGGCAATATAAAAGATACTGAAGATAATCAATAGGGCCGAACCTCCGTGGAGAAGGCCGATTGCCAGGGCGGTAAGGACACCCTGGGGAAGTTTCGTCTCCTCCGCTAAGAAGTAGGAGGTAAGGATGATCTTCCGATGTCCCGGCCCTAAGGCATGAAGAAGACCGTAGAGAAAAGCGCCCCCGAAGAGGAGCAATGCGCCGGAGCTCCCCTTACCTTCCGGGATGAGAATGTCGGCGATGAGGTCTTGGAGCTGCTTCTGTTTTTGTACCACCCACCGACCGGGGTTTCCGGAGTAGGGGGAGAAGACAGGTTTTCTCTTTTTCCTCTCTTCAGCCTCTTCAGTCCCTGTTTTGGTCTCATCGGTTTCTTTGTTTTCTTTGGTTTTTTCCGTTTCCTCGGTACTGAGAAAGGGATTTGCCTGGGAGAAGAGAGGGAGCCCAGAGAGGAAAAAAAGGCAGAGAAGAACAGGGAAGATTATTTTTGGCGGGAAATCAGATAGGGAATGAACAGTCATTTTTTCGTCAGTGAAATCTTCATTTCCAGGGGATGGGTTATGCCTGTGTACTCGGTCCCTTCTCTTCCGTTGCCAATTACGGTGTTGTCATATTCAATGGTAAGCTCTTTGTTCCTCTGAATTGCATAGGAAAGATCGAAGGCTTCAGCCCCCGCGATTTTCACCGGCCGCTCTTCCGCGTAGGCAACATCGCAGAAAAAAGACTTATCGTAGACCGCGATACGGAGGTTTATGGGGGACCCCTGTGGGCGGACCTGAAAAGGGACAAAGAATTCGTAGACCAGACGGCCCTCCTCCTCCAGGCGGACCTGAAAATTTTCCACACTGCTGGGGATATAGGTGTCGCCTTCCCACATAATGTAGGTGAAGTAGTCGTAATGCTTCAGGTTGATAAAAGCATTGTTGTATATAGCCTGGGTCTCCTCTTTGTTAAAGATCCCGTCCTTGTTCCTGTCGTAGTCCATCTTTATGGATGCGGTAAAGACTTTGTCGAAGTGCCAGACAACAGTAAAACCTTCCATTCCCTCGGGGCTGTCCCATACGACAAGTTCCGTATCCAGGAACATATGGGGGTGGGAAAAAAGATCAGGGGTGGCGCAAACCAGAAGGATTAATAGTAGTAATGATAAGGTCAATCGTTTCATAAATAGTTCATCTAGAGTATCGGCATTTTTTCCTTTAGGCAAAGGCGAGAAGACTTCCAGTTCCTGTAGCGAGTCCGGCAATGATAGTGAGCCCGAAGGCAAAAAGAACATTGTTCATGGCTGGAATTATAGGGAAAACTATTTTTCTTATCAATACAGCTGCTTTACATAGCGACTAATCTTGAAAGCGACTCAATACCGTATGTGGTTTATTAATCGAGCGGGGGGGCCCTCTTTTTTTCTTTCTCTGTCCCGGTTATACTAACGCCATGCCAGAACACTACCCCCGGCTTATCATTGCCGGCACCAACTCCGGATCCGGGAAGACCACTATTACCATGGGACTCATCCTGGCACTTCGGGCGCGGGGATACGATGTGAGACCCTTTAAAACGGGGCCGGATTACATTGACCCCGGGTTTCTCACCCTCGCCGCCGGTTGTCCCGCGAGGAACCTGGATACGGTAATGGAAAAGGAAGAGGTACTTGGTCTCCTCTTTAAGCGGGCTTTGTCCGAGGACCCGCGGCATATAACGGGAGGGGGGAGGCCGCTGGCCATTATTGAAGGGGTAATGGGCCTCTACGATGGGTTTTCCGGCACCGGCGGTGCCGCTTCGGGAAAATTGGAAGTTCCCGCGGACTGGGGGAGTACCGCCCATCTGGCCAAAGTCTTAGAGGCGCCAGTGGTGCTTCTGGTATCGGCGAAAGCCATGGCGAGAAGCGCGGCCGCCCTGGTGAAGGGGTTTATTGAGTTTGACCCGGAGCTGTCCTTTGGGGGCATCATCTTCAACAATCTGGGGAGTGAAAAACACTACCGAATGGTAAAGACTGCGGTAGAGAGGATGCTGAAGGAATCTACCAGAGAGGGCGCCCGGGAGATTCGCGTCCTTGGATACCTCCCCCATAATAGGGACATTGTGCTGCCGGAACGACATTTGGGGCTGGTACCCGCCTGGGAGCGAAAGGCCCTCCCCGACTCGGTCCATACTGTGGCGAAGATGCTGGAGGAGACTGTAGACCTTGCGGGAATAATCGATCTTGCTAAAGAAAGTGGCCCTCTGAAAAAAGGGGGGACTTCTGAAAAAGGAATGGCTTTTTTACAAAATCCCACCGTTATTTCCAAGACGGAGAGGGTAAAAATAGCGTATGCTCTGGATGATGCCTTTCACTTCTACTATGAGGATAATCTGGATATTCTAAGAGAGGCGGGGGCGGAACTTGTTCCCTTCAGCCCCATAAAAGACCGCGGACTCCCTCCAAAGGTCTTAGGACTCTACCTGGGGGGAGGCTATCCGGAGCTCTTCGCGGGGGACCTGGAGAAAAACGGAGAGATGCTGCAGGCTGTTTTCGCTTCCGCCGAGGCAGGTCTTCCCATCTATGCCGAGTGCGGAGGGCTGATGTACCTCATGGAGGAATTGGTCGACTTCGAGGGAAGGTCCTTTACATTAGCCGGGGTGTTCAAGGGTAGAGTGGTGATGGAGAAAAAACTCTCCGCTTTGGGCTACTATTACGGCAGGGCCATAAAGAGCAGTCCCATCGCGGAGAAGGACTGGGCCCTCTGGGGTCATGTGTTCCACTGGTCCCGCTTGGAAGGGACGGAGGACGACTCGGTATTCAGTTTCGAACTAACAAAAGACCCCGGGAATGATACTATAGGGGAAGAGGACAAAAAGGGCATTATTCTGGACGGACTTTTAAAGAATAACACCCTGGCGGGGTATTTTCATATCCACTTCGCCGGGGACTTGAGGTGGCCTGAACGTTTTGTAAAGACATGCAAAGGAGAAGGAATCGATGGAACATTTACGAGGTGAGGTAATTACAAGCAAAAGTTTTGAGATTATTAAGGACCGGCTGGGGGAGTTTACCGCCCCCGCCGAAGAGTTGGAAATAGTAGTCAGAATTGCCCACACAACAGGGGACGTGGAGTTCGCTAAGACCTTTCACTTCCGAGAGGGCGCGGTACGGAGGGGAATAGACGCTCTGAAGAGGGGCGGTAATGTGATAACCGACGTGGAAATGGTAAGAACGGGAATAAGAAGGTCCATCCTGGATGAGCTAGGCGGGGGTGTCCACTGCTTTCTCAACAACGAGGATGTGAGGAAGGAGGCCGAGACCGCCCAGGCCACCCGCTCAGCACTGGGTATGCGCAAAGCAACGGAACCCCTAAGAGGCGGGATCGCCGCCGTCGGGAATGCCCCCACCGCCCTCTACGAGCTTATGGACCTTATCCGGCGGGGCGAAACGGAACCTGCCCTCATTGTAGGAGTACCGGTAGGATTCGTCGGGGCCCTGGAATCGAAAGAGGCCCTCTATGAGACTGAACTCCCCTGCATTACCAACCTGAGCGAACGGGGCGGGTCCACCATTGCCGCGGCCATTGTAAACGGCCTCCTCCATTTGGCGCAAAAGGAGGCCTCACGCTAGGGGGTCCCGCATGGCAGCGAAGAAGGACAAGAAGAAAGCATCCTACGATACTATACTCGGTAGTGTGGATGGGTACAGGCGGGGAATTACCACAGGTACCTGCGCGGCGGCTGCGGCGAAGGCGGCGGTGGCGCTTCTTTTGGGAGAGGCGCCATCCGGGGCGGCTGCGGCGGAGGTGGCGGAGGTGGCGGTTATCCTGCCTAGGAGCACAAAGCCTTTTGCCGGCAAGACGATCCGGGTGCCTGTTGAGTTCTGCCGCCGGGAGGGGGAGTACGCCGAGGCAGGGGTCAGGAAGGACGCCGGGGACGATGAGGATGTAACTAACAACGCCCTTATTGTTGCACGGGCCCGGCGGACCGAGAAGCCGGGGGTCAGTGTCATCGGAGGAGAGGGGGTAGGGGTGGTAACCCGTTCGGGTATGCGCGTACCAAAGGGGGAGGCGGCGATCAATCCGACTCCTCGGGAGATGATTCTCCGGGAGTGTTCAGCCTATGTGGTGCATGCGGAAGAAACTTCCGGATCAACAGCCCTGCCGGGGTTGGAAATTGAGATTTCCGTTCCTGAGGGACGGAGGCTCGCGAAGACGACCTGGAACCCCCGGATTGGGATAGATGAGGGAATATCTATTCTTGGTAATAGCGGGGTGGTCGAACCGAGGTCTTCCAAAGCCTGGATGGCCTCGTTGGCTGCACTTATTAAAGCCTCCGCTGAAACCGGGCAGCGAGAGATGATCGTTATTCCCGGTTTTGTGGGGGAGCGGTTTCTCTACGAGAAGAGGAAGGTCCGGGAGAAGTACGGGGTGGCCGTGGGAGATTACGTAGGTTTCGCCTTCAGACAGTTGAGTCACTGGGGATTCAAGGAGGCTTTTTTTGCCGCCCACATAAGCAAGGCGGCCAAAGTGGCTGCCGGGGTAATGAACACCCACGCTAAGTACGGCGACGCCCGATTGGAAACGGTGGCTGCGGCTGCCGCCGCGGTGGGCGCTCCTAAGGAGGTGGTGGTGAAACTATTGGAGCTGAAAATGGCAGAGGAGAGCATCAGCCTGATACAAGAAGCGGGATACTGTGAGGCCTTCTCCTTCATTGCCCGGCGGGCGGCGGAACGACTGAAGGAATCGGTTGCGAAAGACTGTATTACCGGATGTGTTGTGTTGGATATAAAGGGAGAGCCCCTGGGGGCATATCCGGCGGACCTGATGGGAGAAGAAAAATGGCAGCGATTTCGGTAGTCGGCATGGGACCGGGAGACCCGGCGTATCTCCTGCCCGCCGCCTTAAAAGCCATAGAGGAGGCGGAGGTCCTCTTCGGTGCTCCCCGGCACATCGGACCCTACCGGAAGAAGATGGGCGAGGCGAAGGAGTTCCGCGAGCTTGCGTCTCCTTTTTCCGCGGCCCTGGATGAAATTGAGAAGGCAAGCTCAACGGGGAAGGTTGCCGTTTTGGTTTCCGGGGACCCCTGTTTCTACAGCTATCTCGGCCTGCTTAGGAAGCGCTTCTCACCGGAGGAACTGACCCTTTATCCGGGGATTTCTTCTTTTCAGGTTCTTATGGCCCGAACGGGGACCCTCTGGAACAATGCCGTTATCATGAGCGTTCACGGTCGGGAGCTTTCCGAGGTGGTGGAGGCCTACGACCGTTCGCCCTTATTGGTACTCTTAACGGATCCTAAGAACACTCCCCCGGTGGTGGCCTCAAGCTTGCTTAAAGCGGGTCGAAGAGAGGGGACCGCCCTTGTCGGCAGGGACCTCTCCTATCCCGAGGAGCGAATAGACACGTACACCATACCTGAGCTGGCAGGGACAGGGGATTTCGGAGATGAACTATGCGTAATGATGTTGAAAAAGGGATGAAACTCTTCGGGATCGGAATCGGCCCCGGGGACCCTGGACTAATAACGGTAGAAGGATTGAAATTGATGCGGGAGGCGCCGGTGGTTTTCGTCCCCGCCGGGGACAAGGTGTCCGGTTCCCGGGCGGATGAGATTATCTCCGCCGCCGGAGTGGACCGGAAGTCTTTTCATCAGCTTGTGTTCCCCATGGTGACGGACAAACTCACCCTGGAGGAGAAGTGGCATCGTTCCGCCGAGGAGGTATATCGGGTACTGCGGGAGAAAGGGTGGGGCTGCTTCGTCACCCTGGGGGACCCCTCGGTGTACAGCACCTGGATCTACCTCCGCCGGGCCCTAAAAGATGTAGCGGAAGCGGAGAAAGCTGCCGGGATGTCAGAAACGGTGGCCTTCCAGGTTATTCCGGGTATTCAGACCATGAGCGCTGTGGCAGCGGCCCTGGGGGTCCCTCTGGTGGAGGGCCGGGAGCGGCTCGCCCTTCTTCCCCTGCCGGATGATCCGGCGGAACTTAAGGGCCTTCTTCACGGCTTTGATACCATCGTTCTCTATAAGATCGGGGCCAGACTGGGAAAGCTTTTAACCTTCCTTGAATCGGAGGGGTTGGGAAAGAACGCCTATTTCGCCCGGAAACTGGGACTTCCCGAGGAGATCTTAGCCGCGGGGACGGAGGCAATTCCTCCGGGGACGGAGGGATACCTCTCGGCAATGATTATAAAATTAGGTAATAGAGATGCGGAGGCTGAGGAATAATGAAGGTATACTTTGTCGGCGCGGGTCCGGGGGACCCGGAACTTATTACCTGTAAGGGACGGAGGCTCCTTGGAGAGGCGGAGGTCATTATCTATGCAGGTTCTCTGGTTAATCCGGAGGTCTTCTTAGAGGAGGCGGTAAAAGCCGAGGTTTACGATTCCGCTTCCATGAATTTGGACGAGGTAACCACCTTCTATGAGCGGGAGAGGGACAGAGCAGGCATCATTGTCCGTCTGCACACCGGAGATCCCTCCCTCTACGGCGCGATCCAGGAACAGATCGATTTTTTAAAGGAAAAGAACATCCCCTTCGAGGTGGTCCCCGGAGTTTCTTCTTTCTCCGCTGCCGCGGCCTCCCTGGGACAGGAGTACACACTTCCCGGGGTAAGCCAGTCCCTTATCATCTCCCGTATATCCGGACGGACCAAGACCCCCGAATCCGAGGACATAGGCGCTCTGGCAAAGTACGGCGCCTCCATGGTCCTCTTCCTCTCCATTGGGAAAATCGAGGACGTTGTGGAAAAACTCAAAGAGGGCTATTCAGAGGAGACCCCTGTTGCGGTAGTCTACCGGGCCTCATGGAAGGACGAGAAGAAGGTCTTAGGTACCCTTACTACCATTGCGGAGAAGGTAAAGGAATCGGGGATTACCCGGCAGGCCCTGGTTATAGTGGGAGATGTCCTAAGGGCCCAAACGGAAAGGGGGACCTATGAAAAATCCAAACTCTACGACAAAAAGTTCACCCACGGGTATCGAAAGGGAAAGGACTAATGAACATTGCCGTGGTTACCACCAACGAGAGCGGAAAACGGATAGGAGAATATCTTATCTCCCAAATTCCCGGGGCGGAACTACATCATAACGCTGAGAAGGGCGGTCTCTTCGATCTTACCGCTCGGCTTTTCCATCGGTACGAGGGATTGGTGTTTATTATGGCCACGGGGATTGTGGTGAGAATGATTGCTTCCCATATTAAGAGTAAGTACTCCGATCCGGCGGTGGTGGTGGTGGACAACGGCTGCCGTCATGCTATAAGTCTTCTCTCCGGCCACGAAGGAGGGGCCAACCGGCTCACCTTCAAGGTTGCTGCCGCTCTCGCTGCCCGCCCGGTCATTACCACCGCCACGGAGGCAGAGAAGCGGTATACCCTGGGTATCGGCTGCCGTCGCGGGGTTTCAGCGGAAGAGGTGAAGGCCGCGGTCCTTAAGTTTCTTTCCTCCGGGGAAGAAAAGCCGAATATGCCGGGAGCTGATGCTATCCGGGCGGCCGCTACTATCACTGTTAAGAGGGACGAGGAGGGGCTTCTTGAGGCAATGGAAACCCTGGGCCTTCCCCTTCTCTTTTTCTCCGCCGATACAATCAACTCGTACTGCGGGGAGTTCACCGAAACGGAGGCAGCGAAGAGGCAGCTCGGCGTGAAGGCTGTGGCGGAACCCTGCGCCCTCCTGGCGGCTAAGAGGGCCCGCCTCCATACAGGCAAGAGGATCTTGGGAAAGGTGACCCTCGCCTTAGCGGAGGAGGTACCGGGACTGCCGGAATCCCCGGCAGGGAAAACAGAAAGCGAAGAGAGAGGAGAAACAGAATGAGCGGAAACCTAAAAGTAGTTGGGAGCGGACCGGGGGACCACCGCGAACTATCCCCGAGGGCGCTTAATGCCCTGAAAGAGGCGGAAACGATTGTGGGGTATCCCCGGTACATAGATCTCATCGGAGACCTTATTTCGGACAAAGAACTGATAACCACGGGAATGAAGAAGGAGAAGGAGAGGGCCTATGCCGCGCTGGAAGCGGCACGGCGGGGAAAGGCCGTCTGTCTTGTATCCGGGGGTGATCCCGGAGTCTACGGCTTAGCGGGCCTCCTCTTAGAGCTTGCAACAGAGGAGGAGCAGGAGGGCCTCTCCCTGGAGGTGGTCCCCGGGATCACAGCGGCAACTGCGGCGGCTTCGGCCTTGGGCGCCCCCCTTACCCACGACTTTGCCGTCATATCCCTAAGCGACCTCCTCACCGATACTGAACTCATCCGCAAACGCCTCGGCCTCGCCGCCGAAGGGGATTTCGTTACCGTCATCTACAATCCCAAGAGCCGGCGAAGAACGGAGCTCTTCTTCCTCCTCCCGGAGATCTTCCTTCCCCACCGCAGTCCCACAACCCCGGTAGGGATCGTCTCCAATGCGGGGCGGGTAGAGGAGGAGAGGATTATCACCGACTTAGAACGGCTTCCCGATCATGCCGACTCGGTACAGATGGGGACCACACTGATTATCGGGAACAGCCACACCTACGTGAAGGGGAGGTTCATCATAACCCCCCGAGGCTACGAGGTATAAGTCGGTACTGTCTTATTACCGATGTATCAGATGCCGCTGTACCGATAACCCCAACATCTAAGGGAAGGCCTCGCCGCTATAATAATAAGAACTAAAAAAAAATTCGGGATATGTGGGGATATTTTCTTGACATAATTAGATACCTCTAATATTATATTGATAGTCTATGTTACATAGGGCTTCAAAGAACAATGTGGAATTTCTATGGAACATGTATGGATAGTTTTCGGAGAGACAATGGATAAATAGGGGTAACATTATGGAAAAGACAGAAAAGACGGAAAAACTAAAGGACCTTTCTCCCGGGGAATCCGCCCAAGTGGCGGGATACGAGGCGGGAAGCAGCACCTACCGGGGAAAGCTCCTCTCCATGGGGCTTACCAAGGGGACGGTGATAACTCTTAAGAAGATAGCCCCCTTAGGTGATCCGGTGGAGATCGATGTGCGGGGATTTCATCTTTCCCTAAGGAAGGATGAAGCGGAAGTACTACTATTAAAGAGAGGATCGTAAATGGATACGGCGGTAATAGATAAAAAAAATGACCAAGGAGCCTCCCCTGAGGCTCGTCAAAAGCGGGGTGTGGCTGAAACGGTAGTTGCGGTGGTGGGAAATCCCAACAGCGGGAAGACCACCCTCTTTAACGGACTCACCGGGAACAAACAGCGAATAGGCAACTGGCCGGGTGTAACGGTGGAGAAAAAGGAGGGAACGGTAAAGACTGCAGATAGAAATGTTCGGCTGGTGGACCTGCCTGGCATCTACTCCCTCTCCGCCACCTCAGAGGACGAGAAGGTGGCCCGGGATTATCTTTTAAGCGGAGAGGCGAAAGTGGTTATCAATATTATCGATGCTACCAACCTGGAGCGGAACCTCTTCCTCACTACCCATCTTATAGAGATGAAGGTCCCCCTTTTCCTGGTGGTAAATATGATGGATGTGGCCGAAAAGAATGGGCTTTCCATTGACCTGGAGCATCTCGAAAAGCATTTAGGGGTCCCGGTTATCGGAATCAGCGCGATCAAGGGAAATGAGATCAAGCGGGTAAAGGAAAAACTCGACTCGGTTCTGGAAAATCCTAAGATTTCCAATGAAAAGGTCCGTTATCCAAATGAGATAGAAGAGGTAATAAATCGAAGATCTCCGGCGGTGGTACAGACCGCCCGGACCCTTGGCGCCGATCCGCGGTGGGTGGTTTTAAAACTCTTAGAGGGGGATGATTGGATCATACAGAAGGTCGTCCAGGATGGTCCTCTAACCAGTAAAGATATAGATGATGAAACAGGAAAAGTTGAATCCCTGTTGGGGGACACGGCGGACGTTCTTCTGGCAGACTACAAGTACGGGTTTATTCACGGAACGGTAAAGGACATTGTTTCCCGAAAAAAAGACCGGAGAGGGTTCACCGGAAAGGTGGACCAAGTGGTAATGCACCGAATCTTAGGGATCCCGATCTTTCTTGCGGTAATGTATCTTCTCTTTTGGGTCACCATTTCCGTGGGAGGGGCCTTTATCGATTTCTTCGATATCCTCTTCGGCGCGGTATTTGTGGACGGCTTCGGCCTCCTCCTGGAGAATATGGGCTCTCCGGGATGGCTCGTTACCCTTCTGGCCCACGGCGTCGGAGCGGGTATCCAGACGGTGGCCACCTTTATTCCCATCATTTTCATGATGTTCTTTATGCTCTCGCTCTTGGAAGATTCGGGATACATGGCCAGGGCTGCCTTTGTAATGGACCGGTTCATGCGGTGGATCGGTCTGCCCGGCAAGGCCTTCGTTCCCATGCTGGTAGGGTACGGCTGCACCGTTCCCGCTATCATGGCCACGCGGACCTTGGAGAGTAAGAAGGACCGCTACATGACGGTGTTTATGGTACCCTTTATGTCCTGCGGGGCCAGGCTGCCGGTTTACGCCCTCTTCGGGGCGGCCTTCTTCGGGGCAGCGGCGGGGAACATCGTTTTCTCCATCTACTTGGTGGGGATCGTCTTGGCTGTTCTTACCGGCCTTCTCTTAAAGAACACCCTCTTTAAGGGAGAACCCTCCCACTTCGTAATGGAGCTTCCCCCCTATCACGCTCCCAGGATGAAACACATTATGTACCACACCTGGATGAGGCTTAAGGTATTTATGATTCGAGCGGGCTTGGTAATCGTAATCGTGGTAACGGTCCTGGGATTCCTGAACTCCATCGGCACCGACGGGAGCATCGGGAATGAGGACAGTGAGAACTCGGCCCTCTCCGTGGTAGGTAAGGCCATAACACCGGTCTTTGAACCTATGGGAATAGAGGAAGACAACTGGCCCGCCTCAGTGGCCATCTTTACCGGTCTCTTCGCCAAAGAGGCGGTGGTCGGGACCTTAAACTCTCTTTACAACCAGATGGATGCTTCTGCGGCAGCGGCGGCCGATTCCGGAGGGACGGAGGAAGCGGAAGAGGAGGGTTTTACCCTGGGCGCCGAGGTGGGAGCAGCCTTCGCCTCCATCCCGGAAGGGTTATCCGGTGTTTTCGGCGGCCTCTCGGACCCCTTCGGTACGGGTATCCTCGCCGGCGGAGACCAGGCAGCGGTAGCGGAGGAAGTGGAAGCGGAAGAACGGGTCTTCTCCGCTATGACTACCTACTTTTCCAAGGGAAAAAACCAGGCCTATGCCTATCTCCTCTTCGTTCTCATCTACTTTCCCTGTGTGGCGGCCTTAGGCGCTGCTATTCGTGAAATAGGTAAGGGCTTCGGCTGGCTCTCCGTTACCTACCTCACCGTCTTAGCCTGGATTACCGCAACGCTGTACTACCAGATAACCGTTGCCCACCAGGCTGTCTGGATTATTGTCCCGCTTCTTCTCCTAGGGGCAATATTCGGTGTATTCCGCTGGATGGGGAGGACGAGGAAGGCTTAAATGAGAAAACCGAATGCGGGAAAATCAACAACGGAAAACGAGGTCCGTGTTTTAACGGATCTCCACCCCGGCGAGGGCGGTACCGTGACCGCCCTCCTCGGAGGCAGAGAAGCTAGAAGAAAACTCATGGACCTGGGATTTGTCCTGGGCGCTGAAGTCAAGGTCATACAGGGGTCCCGAGGGACCCCCTATCTCGTTGAAGTGGGCAAGGACGGCAAGATAATGGTCGGCCGCGGCATGGCCGAGAAGGTAAGGGTTGCAGGGTAGAAATTATACATTATGCTGCCTAAGTAACACCTTAAGGGATCAAGAAGAGTCGAAACGCCGTAAAGGTATAAGAACCACGGATGGGTATGGGGTAAAGGCGGGAAGCGATGGGGGAGGATGGTGCTACTTGATCGGGCCGGATGCTTTCGTGAAGAGATAGGCCGAAAACCAAAAGTGCTGTTCCGCGGGGACCGGTTTCAACTCGGAGCCTTCAAGTGGACCGGAAATAGCCCGCCCCGCCGCGTTCCATGTGCTTCCGCTTTGACGGTCTTTTATCTCTCCCTGTTGGGTTGTAAAGCTGAGGGGTTTTCCATCCGCCTCGGCTATAAAGCCGTTGGCCGTTCCAACGTCTTTCCCCTCCGCGATGTTCGGCGAGTCCAAGGCTGAAGCGGTGCCGGGGAACCATAAGACGACTATATCGGTATTGCCGAGTGTATCGTTAATTACACGCTTTTCCCGAAGGTCCGAGTAGGGATAGAGTTTTGTTTCATTGTTCAGTTTCAGAACCAGAAGCCGCTCAAGGGGATCATACTCTTCGGAGATATCCGCGCCCCGCAGTAAAAAGGGGCTTCCGCTGTCGTAACCGGCATACGGATTCTCGCCGTAGGGGCGCTGATATCCGGTGTCTCGGGAAAGTACTTTTCCCTCGGGCGCCTCTTCCCGTGCCCCCTTCCATGGAAGGGTGAGAGCGGGATAGAGTTCCAGAGTCTCTCCAAGGAGTTCGCCTATTACCGCTGTCCCATTGGCCTGCTGCCACCAGCTTTCGGTTTGACGGTCGTACATGAGGAGATTGCTGTATCTGAGCCGCCCGGTAGTGCCGAAATCAAGTGTTTTATTCCCAACCTCCCGAATATAGACGATCGAGGTGTTGCAAAGGGGGCAGTAGGTTATCGCTATCGGAAGCCCTTCGATGGTGTCATTCACGATTTCGTGGAACATGAGGATCTGCAGAGGATAGATTTTTGAGGTACTCCCCTTCCTTACGACAATGACCGGTTCAGTTGGAGAAATCCAGGAAGATGCTTCATCGGTTGTAATGAAACGAGGATTGTCGATGGCCGGGATACCGTCCTTTGGCGGCCCCCCGGAGATCACCGTATCGAATGAAATATCCTTTTTGGAGAAATCGGTGCTGAACGCCGCGGCCATTGCAGGCGGAACATCGACGGAGCCGTCGGAGGAATCGGTTTCCGTTTGTTCCTGTTTTACTTCTTTCACTGCCGTCTTTTCCTGGCTTTCCCTGACTTTTTCCCGGTCCGCCGCACAGGAGAGCGCGCCGAGGAGAAAAAACAAGGATAGTATCGTTATGCTGATGGAAGAGATACCAGCAGATTTTCGAACTCGCCGGAATAATTGCCGTAAAAACATGGGACCTCCTATACATTACAAATATAATAAACAAAAGGACAAGAGTAAACTATATATGACATAATTATATGTGACGTATTGACAGCTGTGCATTTTCGAAGTACCATCGGTGCAGATCTTTTACAGTAGATGTACTGTTTGCGGTGCCCCGGGTAAATTTGCGGCCGTGGTTAGAGGTATACAGCCGATAGCTACGGAATTCAGCGGAAATGCCCCGGGTGAAAAGGGAATCCCGTGGAAATCGGGAGCGGACCCGCCGCTGTAATCGGTGACGAATGCCGGAGGGATACTATGGATGAGAACATTCGGGGTGTTCAACCACTGCTTCGCGTTGAGGGTCTTGTAATAGAGAGCCTTTGACAGGGGGTGGGAAGGTCCGGCAGGAGGATGACCCGTGAGCCAGAAAACCTGCCGAGAAACAGAATGTGCATGGTGTATGCGCGATGGTTGTACTGCACCATGAGGAAAGTTTTCGTGAAAGCGGGGACTTTCCAATAAATAAAAGAAGGAACGGAAAAACGGACCGTTCGGGATTGCCCCGGACGGTCCGTTTTTCTTTTAAGCCCCGGCAGGAGTGGTACATCTTTTTAGGAAAGACATCTAGAGTATGAGCAAACCTTTCATGAGCAAAACTACCGGGAGGAAGAAAATGAAAAAGAAATTAGAGAAAAAGAACAGTGTTCTCACAGTCCTGCTTGTTATTGTCATTCTGCTTTGGGCGGCCCCTCTTTGGGCCGGCGGAGGACAGGAGAAGGGAGCCGAGCCAGCTGAGGGAAAAACCGAGGCTTCGGGGGAAACAGCAGAAACCTCAACCGACTCATCAAAGGAAGAGAAGAAGGGGTACGACAATCCTATTGTAGTGAAAGAGACCGCGGATTCCATTACCGCCTTGGACTACGACGGGAATGAGGTTAACCTCACCAAGAGACCCAAGCGGGTCATTGTGAACTACACCTCCATGCTGGGGCTCTGGTACATGGCGGGTGGTACGGCGGTAGCCCGTCCGGATACCAGGAGCGGCCGCGGGGTCCCGGAGGAGGCCATGGACGTTGAGACAACAGGGCATGTGGCGAGCCCAAATACGGAGAAGATAGTCTCTCTCCAGCCGGACTTTGTCGTCTTGAGCGGGAGTATGGACGCCCACAGAAACGTAAAAGAAATCCTCGACCAGAACGGTGTAGAAAACATCATGCTTAACTACGCGAACTATCATGATTTCGTGAATGTCCTCGACCTTTTTGCCAGGATCGTGGGAAATGAGAATGTAGTCGAGAAGATTGTACCCTCTGTGGAAAAAGAGGTAAAGGATATTATCAATCAATATAAAGACCGCAAGGAGATAAAATTCCTCTCTCTTTTCGCCTCTACACGGGACGTATCCGCCGAGTTAAACAAAGCTCATACCGCCCATATAGCCATGATGTTGGGTGGAAAAAATATTGCAGAGGAGGGAGCGCCCCAGCGTGGGCAAGACCGAATCACCTTCAGCATGGAGCACATTGTTATGAGAAATCCGGACGTTATTTTCGTTACTGTTATGGGTAATCTTCCCAAAGTCCAGGAGAAGATGAAGGAGGATCTTATGTCCAACCAGGCTTGGGCCGGGGTAGAAGCGGTTCAGAATGACCGCCTTCATTATCTTCCCTCGGATCTCTTCCTATACAAACCGAACGAGCGGTTTCCCGAAGCATTCAGACTGATCGCTGATTTGATGTACCAATAGGAATTAAGGGATGAAAAGAGGAGAATGACAAGCGTATTGGATGCCGCTTCCCGGGTCCAGGAGGCCCAGGAAGCGGTCCGTAAAAGGACGGCTTACAGAATAGCAGTACTCTTTGTTTTGGCAGCTATTGTGGTGGCGGGTGCTCTTTTCAGCGTAAGCGTCGGGGCCTTACGGATATCCATCGCTGAAGTGCTCCAAGCCATATTTGTGGATGCTGAAGGAGTAAACCGGCAGATCATCTGGAACATCCGCCTTCCACGGACAATCGTAGGGGGGCTTGTGGGGATGTGCCTCGCCCTCTCCGGGGCCATTCTCCAGGGCGTCATGCGAAACCCCTTAGCGGCGCCTAATATCATTGGTGTATCTGCCGGGGCAGCGGTGGCCGCCATGATCATCATGATCGTTCTTCCCCATCTCTTCTACTTGATTACTCCGGCTGCCTTCATCGGGGCCTTTACCGCCACCATCCTTATCTATTTTTTGGCGTGGAAGAACGGGATTAAACCGATGAGAATGGTCTTGGCAGGTGTGGCGGTTTCCGCCCTCCTCGGAGCATTTACCAACGCTCTTATGATCTTCTACCCCGAGCGGGTGCAGGGGGTCATCGGATTTATGGTGGGGGGACTCATTGCCCGGACCTGGAAGCACTTTTACATCCTCTGGCCTTATGCCTTGGGGGGCTTTATTCTTGTCAATCTCTTTGCCAAGCGGCTCAATGTGCTCATGTTGGGAGACGAGGTGGCTACCGGGCTGGGGCTTAAAGTAGAGCGGACAAGGATGATGCTTATTGCGTTAGCCTCACTCCTGGCTGCCGCCGCGGTAAGTGTAGTGGGTCTTCTGGGCTTTGTGGGTCTTATCGTCCCTCATATAACCCGGCTTATTATTGGAAGCGATTACAGATATCTTTTTCCCGGAAGCGCCCTCTTCGGTGCGGGGTTGGTAATACTATGTGATATCGCGGCACGGATGCTCTTCGACCCGGTGGAAATCCCGGTGGGGATTATTATGGCGATTTTGGGAGCGCCGTTCTTTTTATATTTACTCAGAGGAGGGTTACGACGTGAAAATTCAGGCTGATACACTCTTTGTAGGCTATGGAAAAACCAATGTTATTCAAGGTGCCGGGGTGGATGTGAAAAAGGGTGAAATTGTTACCATCATCGGCGCTAACGGTTCGGGAAAGTCCACTATTCTGAAGACCATGGCTCGGAGTTTGAAACCCGAGAAGGGAAATGTGTATTTGGACGGGGAGTCTATTTTCTCTTTGGACACAAAACTCCTGGCGAAAAAGATGGCCATTCTCCCCCAGATACATTCAGTTCCTGACGATTTTTCCGTCCGGGACCTGGTAAGCTACGGTCGGTTTCCTCATCTCGGAGTTACCGGCCGGCTGCGACCGGAGGACTTTAAGGCGGTTGATGAGGCAATATGCATGACCAAAATGGACGCCCTTCAGCACAGGCTGGTGTTGACCCTCTCCGGAGGGGAGCGGCAACGGGCCTGGATTGCTATGGCACTGGCCCAAAACCCGGAGGTCCTCCTCTTGGACGAACCCACTACCTTCCTGGACATAAGCCACCAGTTTGAGCTTTTAGAACTTATTAGCCGGCTGAACCGGGAGATGGAGCTTACCATTCTTATGGTCCTTCACGATTTAAACCAGGCGGCCCGGTACTCCCATAGACTCATCGTTCTTAAGGACGGTAAAGTCTACAGGTCGGGGACCCCAAGGGAAATCATTAACAGTGATGTTTTAAGGGAGGTTTTTAATATTCAGGTAAAGATCCTCCACGACCCGGAGTACGAATGCCCCTACTTTATACCACTCCAGAGCCGCTATGCCTGAAATTCTTATGGTAAAGGACCTCACCAAGATTTTTAACCGTCGGATAGTAGCGGTTGACAACCTTACCCTCCATGTTCGAAGGGGAGAGATCTTCGCCTTCCTCGGACCCAACGGCGCCGGAAAAAGCACCAGCCTTAAGATGTTCTGCGGGCTCGCGAAACCGAGCTCCGGGCAGGTCACTCTTTCGGGGATATCCCTAAAGGAGAATAGGGAGAAATACCTGAGTGGCTTGGGTCTTGTCTCTCAACACTTCAACGTGGACACGGACCTCTCCGCGAAGGAGAATATGTTGGTCCACGGTTTTCTGCACAGGCAAAGGGGAGAGATGCTAAAAGAGCGTGTCTCTTCTCTCCTCGCGTTTGCCGGTCTTTCCGAATACGAGGACGTTCCCACGGGAAATTTTTCCGGGGGAATGAAGAGGAAGCTCCAGATTGTAAGGGCGATTCTCCATAAACCTGAGATGATCTTTCTGGATGAACCCACGGTGGGGTTGGACGCCCATAGCCGTGAGAGAATTTGGGGTCTCCTGAAAGGCCTCAACTCCGAAGACAAAACGATATTTTTTTCCACCCACTACATCGAAGAGGCGGAGAACTACGCCGACCGAGTGGGGATTATTCATAAGGGAAAACTTATTCGTGTGGACACGCCTAAAGCCCTTATAGAGGAGATCGGTCCCTGGTGCAGGGAAACGTTTGCTAATGGTTTGATTAAAAGGAGTCACTTCTTAACCAGAGAGAAGGCGGAGAGAGAAGGGAACGGGGAGGGCGAAAAAGAAGGGAAGGGGTACCAGAAACTGGTGGTCCGTCGGACCCAATTGGAGGATGTCTTTATCCACCTCACCGGTGAGGAGGCCCTCTTATGATCCAAGTATGGGCAGTGTACTTCCGGAGCATGATGATTATAAAACGGAGGTTTTTTAAGACGGTGCTGAGCATTATCCTCTCCCCCCTTCTCTACGCCGTCGCCTTCGGATGGGGAATCGGGACAGACCTTACCGTTGAGGGGGTGCCCTATCTCTTCTTCATGCTCCCCGGTCTTATGGCTATGTCCGGGATGACCCAGAGTTTCAGCATCGGTACGGAGATCAATATAACCCGGTTTATCACCAGACAGTTCGAGGAGTTTCTCCTCGCCCCCGCCAAGCCTATTCGCATTGTTATGGGATTTGTCTTTTTCGGAATGACAAAAGGACTCTTTAGTTTTGTCTTCATGCTCCTGATTGCCCTTACCGCCGGCGCGCACCGGGGAGTACCTCCCTTTATTATTATTCCCGTTCTTTTGAACTGTTTTCTCTTCGCTTCCCTGGGGGTGTTTATCGCCCTCCTTGTAAAGACCCACCGCGACATGAGCTACTTTAATACCTTCGTCATCGTGCCAATGTCCTTTTTAGCAGGGACCTTTTTTTCACTGGAGAAACTCCCCCAATTCCTCCAGGCTATTACAAAGATTATTCCCCTGACCCACGCCTCGGTTACCATCCGCGGGGCATTTCTCGGGCGGTCAGTGCCCCTGTTCCACTATCCGGTGTTAATTGCCTTCGGCGTTATCTTCTTTTTTTTGGCGGTGTATCAGGTAAAGAAGGCGGTGGACTGAACATGGACGATACAAAAGACCTATGCGTATACTATCCCTTTACCGCAATCGTCGGTCAGGAAAAAATGAAAAACGCGCTTCTTCTCTGTTTGATCGATCCCAGCCTGGGGGGCATTCTTATTCGCGGAGAGAAGGGTACGGCGAAGTCAACGGCAGTCCGGGGACTGGAGCGGCTTATGCCGGGGAAGCGGGTGGTGGAACTCCCCCTGGGGGCGACGGAAGACCGGGTTGCGGGGACGCTGGACATTGAGCACGCCCTTACCACCGGGGCGAAGCGTTTCGAACCGGGGATCCTCTCCGACGCCCATGAAAACATACTCTACATCGATGAGATAAACCTCCTGGAGGACCATATTGTCGATATCATTCTCGACGCCGCCGCTATGGGGGTGAATTATATTGAACGGGAGGGAATATCCTATTCCCATCCAGCCCGGTTTGTCCTGGTAGGGACCATGAACCCGGAGGAGGGGGACCTCCGTCCCCAGCTCATAGATCGTTTCGGTCTCTCCGTAGAAATCTCCGGGGAGCGGGAAAAGAGCTCCCGAATAGAGGTAATGAAGCGCCGGCTATTGTATGAAGAAGACCCCGCCGGCTTTGTAGAAAAGCAGATGCCGGAGGAGGAGCTCCTCAAGGCCAGGGTAGCCGGCGCCATGAAGCTCCTCTCCGATGTGGAAGTCCCCGAGGAGATGATGGACCTGGCGGTAGGCATTGCCCTCAAGGCCGACATAGACGGACACCGGGGAGACATAACTATGGTGAAGGCAGCCAGGATCTTTGCCGCCCTGGACGGCCGGACGGAAGTACAGCGGGAAGATATCCTTTCCGGAGCGGAGCTCGCTCTTCCCCACCGGAGAAGACGCTCCCCCTTCGAGGAGACCGGTTTTTCCTTGAAAACCCTTTTGGAAGATGAATAGCGTGTTTCCCTTTACTGGGATCTCCGGTATGGAGGACGTTAAACTCTCTCTTCTGACCAACCTTATCGATCCCGGTATCGGCGGGGTACTCATCTCCGGGGAGAAGGGCTGCGGGAAGTCCACCCTGGTGCGGAGTATCCCTGCCCTCCTGCCGGAGGTACGGTTGGTGAACCTTCCCCTGAATGCCACCATGGACAGAGTAGTCGGGTCTCTCCGCTTGGAGGCGGCAGTGAAGGAGGGGAGGCGGGTATACGAACCGGGCCTTCTCGCCGAAGCCCACGGCGCTGTGCTTTATGTGGATGAGATCAATCTTCTGGACGCGGAGATCCAATCCGTTGTACTTTCCACCGCCGCAACGGGAAGGGTGAAGGCAGAAAGAGAGGGTTTCTCTCATGAGGCCCCAGCTCGGTTCTCCCTGGTGGGTACCATGAATCCCGAGGAAGGCCCCTGTCCCCCTCAGCTTCTGGACCGCTTCGGTCACTTTGTCGCCGTTCATCATGAAGAGGACCCAAAGGTCCGCAAGGAGATCGTGAAGAACCGTCTCGCCTACGAAACCGGTTTTCTCGGTGGTTTTCTCGGGGACAGAGGAGATGCTGCCAATGCCGGTGATAGAGACGGTGATAGAGATAGAGAAAAACAGGAAGAAATACTTCGCGAAAAACTCCGTTTCGCCCGGGAGCATCTTTTAGAAACAGTGCTCCCCGAGGATCTGTTCCGGGAGATTTCCGAAGCGGCCGAGCGGCTTGGTCTTGAGGGACAGAGGGGAGAAATCGCGGCAGTGAAGACTGTTAGGGCCTTGGCCGCCCTCAGGGGCAAATCACCCGCCGGAGAGGAAGAACTCAATGACGCCATTCGTCTCTCCTTTCCTCACCGTCTTCCTCGGGGGAGGCAAAACATCTCAAGCAAGGAGAGCAAGGAGGAGAGCAAGGAGGGACAGAGGGAACAGGAACCACAGAAAGTAGAGAAAGAGGAGAAGAAAGAGGAGGGACAGAGGAACCCGGCCCGGGCTGAAGAAAAAAAACCGGAGGATCATCCGGAAAACCGACCGGAAGAGCGTCAGAATGCTCTGTCCCTCTCTCCGGAACTGATGGAGGAACTAATTTCCAAGAGAGAGGAGTTGGGAGAAGATCCCGGAGAGGGAAAAAAGGGAGAGAAGGGAAAGAAGGGGGACGGAGGCAGGGAAAGCCTTCTCTATGAGATTGGGAGACCGCTTCGTGCTCCCGTTCATTTCTTCAGCGAAAAGGGTAAGGCCCCGGGAATTATCGGTGCCGGAAGGCGATGGGCGGGGAGGTCCGGAGAGGGAAGAGGCCGGTATTCCGGGACTCGGTCTCCCCGGGGACGGAGGAACCCTACAGACATTGCGGTGGACGCCACCCTGCGAAATGCCGCTCCCTATCAGACGGAGAGGAGAAAGCGCGGGGAAGCGAAAAAGGGAGAAGCAGAAGGGATTCGCGGAATCCTGGTGGAGAGGCGGGATATCCTGGAGAAGAGGAGGAAGACGAAGACCGGGGCGGTCATCATCTTTTGTGTCGATGGGTCCGCTTCCATGGGGGCCCACCGCCGAATGGCGGAGGCTAAGGGGGCGGTATTTTCCCTCCTGCTGGAATCCTATCAGAAGCGGGACACCGTGGGTATGGTCGTTTTCCGGGAGAAAGCAGCAGAGGTGGTACTCCCTCCCACCAGAAGTGTGGACCGGGCCCACGTTCTCCTCAAAACGATACCCACCGGCGGGAAGACCCCCTTGGCCGAGGGGCTCCGCAAGACCGGTAAGCTCTGTTCAGGGCTCCGGGCAAAGGACCGTCGAGGGGTCCCTTACGTGGTGGTCGTTACCGATGGGAAAAACAATGTTGCATTGGGAAGGGAAGATCCGGAGATGGAAATAGAGCGGCTTTCCCGAGGCCTGTCGAAACAGCCGATACGGTTTATCGTCATTGATACGGAGACCGGCTGGGTGCGACTGGGCAAAGCCAAGAACTTAGCTGACCGTCTCGGGGCTGTCTATGTCCACCTCGACGCCTTCAGTGAGGAGGAGGTCGTCAACACCATCCATACAATAATTCGGGAGGAACAATGAGATTAGTTTGCATAGCCGTGGGGGCTTCTGCCTTGACGCAACTGGAACGATATACGGCGGACCCTTCGGCGGACTCTCCGTCCTCGGAGTATGAGATCCTGCTCCACTACGTTGGGGGGGACCATTTCGGTCCGAAGGATTGGGCCCCGATTTTCCGGGACCTGGAAGGATCGGATATGGTACTCCTCGACCTCATGGGGGTATCCAAGGACTTCGGGGAAACGCTCTTTACCAGGCTTATTGGTTTCTCAGGAGATATTGTGGTCATTAACACCTCATTGAAGAAAATGCGGGGATTGACCAGGCTGGGCAGTTTCACTATGAAAAGCATGTCCGGCAATATGGGGGGGAAGACGGGAAAAAAGGAAAAGCGAAATAAAAAGGAAAAAGGGGCTGTCTCCGCTATGGACAAGATGAGGCGGATGATTGATTCCATGGAAAAGATCGGAAAGGCCCTTCCCGTGGGCCCCCTTCGGGATGTAAGGAATTTCATCTGGATTGGTAAGTACTGGCGCTTTCCCACGGAGAAGAACATCCAAAGTCTTATCAACTGTATAGGGAGGGATTACTTCAAGATCTCTTCACTCCCGAAACCGGAGGCTCCTGAGATTGTCCAAGTGGGGGTGATACAACACCCAAAAGAGGAAAAGAGTTATACTGATTATTTAAGCTACGCGGAGGAACATCGGTTTACTCCGGAAAAACCAATGGCGCTCCTCCTCTACAGTCAGTCCCAGTATCCTGTTAATACGCATCCTGCCGTTGCCGATCTCCTTCTCCGGTTCGAAGCAGCGGGAGTCAATGTCGTTCCTGTTCCACTGGCCCGGCTCAACGGAGAAGAACTTCGATTTATCCAATCCATCAGCTTCCCCGGGGAAGTCGGGGGGAAAACTAAAGAGAGTAAAGAGAGGGACGGAGGAAAAGATAGAGGAAAAGATAAGAGAAGAAGCAGGTTCCACGTCTGCTGTAACTGTATCGCTTTCAGGCTGGGACAGGGACCCATGGGAGGAAGTGCTGAGGAGGCGGTGGATTTCCTTACACGCTTGGATGTACCCGTCCTGCACCCCTTTTTCATCTCCAAACGGAGCCAGGAGGAGTGGCTAAAGGACAAACAGGGAGTCCGGTCGGGGGAGTTCATGCTCCACTACTTCCTCCCCGAACTGGACGGTGGAATCGAGAGCTATCCCATAGGCGCCTCGGGCAGCGAAAGGATTACCGGAGGTAAGGCTGCCTCAGAAGCTCTTGTGCCCCCCGGTGATATAGCTCTCATCGACGAACGAGTGGAAAAGCTTATTTCCAGGATCAAAGGCTGGGCCAGGCTTAAGACGAAGAAGAACAGCGAGAAAAAAGTGGCCTTTCTTCTCTACAACTATCCGCCGGGAGAGGGAAACCTCGGCGGCGGGGCTTTCCTGGACACTTTTTCCTCCATGGAGGCGGTCCTGGACCGGCTGGCTGAGGAAGGATATCGCGCGCGGCGGTGCGGCGGAGAGGAGCTTCGGAAGAGGATGCTCGCGCTCGGCGTAGTAAACTCACCGCGTTGGCAGGGGGAGGAGCTCCCCGGCAGCTCCGGACCTCGGCAACAACTGAGGGGGACAGAGGAAGACGCCGAGGAAGGCGCCCGGGGAGGGAGGGTCGTTCTTTCCCGGAGAGAGTACAAGGAGTTGACCCGGGGACAGCCTGATCCGGAGGGGGTGGAGAGGCAGTGGGGGCCTTTTCCGGGTAAGATTATGACCACTCCCGAGGGTGTAAAGCTTCCGGTCTTAGAGTACGGGAATATCCTTATCATCCTTCAGCCTCCCCGTTCTGAAAGGACTGAGGACATCGCCCAGTATCACGATCCTTACATCCCTCCGCATCAGCAGTACATAGGGCTGTACAAGTGGCTGGAAGCGGAGGCAAAGGTGGACGCCCTGGTCCATGTAGGGACCCACGGTACCCTGGAGTTCCTCCCCGGAAAAGAGAGGGCCATGTCCGGTTCCTGCTATCCCGATTATCTGGTAGGGTCGCTTCCCCATATCTACCTCTACTACTCGGGAAACCCCTCCGAATCGATGATAGCAAAGCGGCGAAGTCACGCGGTAATGCTAAGCCACATGGAACCTGTCTTCGGTGAGGCTGGGCTCTCCGGGGAGATAAAGGAATTGAACGCCCTTGTCTCCGAGTTGTCCATGGCGGAAAACACTGACGCTGAACGGGGCGGGGAGATAGAAGGGGAGATGAGGACCCTTGTTGAATCTCTCGGCTGGAAATGGGAAGGGGTAAAAAACCTGGAAAAACGACTCTACGAGTACGGTACTTCCCTCATTCCAAAGGGTCCCCATATCTTAGGAAGGAGCTGGACCAAGGAAGAGGCCCTCCCCTTGATCTACGAAATACTGAAAAGGGGTCCGCTCCTTACAACGAATAGGAGTAATGAAGGACCGGGGGACGAAAATGTGGAGGGGAAAGACCGGTCCCTGACCGGTCAGATTGCCGACGGATTGGGCTGCCCCTACGAAGAGATGCTGGAGCGTCCCGATGAATTTCGGGAGGAGTGGGACCGGATAAAGAGGCTCGGAGAAGCTTGGATCAGGGCAGAGCTGGAAACGCCGAAGGAGGACGGGGAGAATGACAGGTCCGGGTTCTCCGAGATGCCGGAACTCGGACCCTCAGAAGAAGCCCTGAAGTTCAGGGTGAGAGAGCTCTACCGGAGTGTCGCCGAAAACCGGGAGTTGGAAGCACTCTGTAAAGCCCTGGATGGTTCATATGTTCCCGCCGGGCCGGCGGGAGACGTTACCCGAGATCCGGAGATCCTCCCCACAGGGAGGAACATGTACCAGTTCGATCCCAGGAGGGTCCCGAGTCCCTCCGCGGAGAAACTGGGAAGGAAGATCGCCAAGAATACCCTGGAACAGTACAAGTCGGCAAACGGCAGCTACCCGAAGAAAGTGGCCCTGGTGTTCTGGGGTTTGGAGACAGCCAAGACCCACGGAGAGAGCGTGGCACAGGTTTTTGAGTATCTGGGGGTACGGGTTCGGACCATCAACGACTTCTGGGAGTACCGTTTGGAGGCGGTTCCCCTCGCGGAACTGGGTCACCCAAGGATCGATGTGACCCTACAGATGAGCGGGTTTTTTCGAGACCTCTTCCCCCACTGTATGGAGATGCTCAACGAAGCCTTCCATCTTGTGGCTTCCCTGGAGGAGGGGCGGGAGGAGAATTATTTCAAAGCAGCATCGGAAGAGCTTTTTAGGGAGCTTATCGAACTGGGGACGGAGGCAGAGGAGGCTCGGGACCTATCCCGGGGGAGGCTTTTCGGCCCCGCGCAGGCGGTGTACGGCACAGGGCTTACGGGGATTGTCAATTCTTCGGTATGGAAGGAGGAAGAAGATCTATCCGAGAGTTTCATGAACAGTATGCGCTACATCTACACCAAGGGGCGATACGGAGAGGAGCACCGGGACCTCCTGGAGGCGAATCTGAGGCGGGTAGAAATGGTAAGTCAGGTCCGGAGCTCCCGGGACTACGAGATGACCGATTTGGACCACTTCTACGAGTTCTTCGGGGGACTCTCCAGGTCCGTGGAGAGTCGGGGCGGGAAGAAACCGGCCATGCTGGTCAGTGATACCTACCAGGGCAGGGTGAGAACGGAGAAGATCGAGGAAGCAGTGCGCCGGGGGGCCTGGACGAGGCTCCTCAACCCTGTGTGGATAGAGGGGGTCTTAAAAGACCCCTATGGAGGATCGGGGGAGATCGCCGACAGACTGGAGAATCTTCTGGGGCTCTCCGCCACCACCGGCGCGGTGGATAACGAGATCTACACCGCCGCCTGCGACAAGATTCTCCTCAATGAGGATATCCGGCACAGGATAAGGGAGAGCAATCCCTACGCCCTCCTGGAGATGATAGAGCGCCTTTTCGAAACGCAATCTCGGGGATACTGGGACGTAGATGATGAGAGATTGGAAAAACTTAAAGAACTCTATATGGAACTGGAGGGAGAGATTGAAGGGACTTAATCCGGAGGAGAAAGAAAGGTGGAGGCCCCATGCCCCAAAAGAGCAGCTTGGAGGTTGTTCCCACCTAAAGTGAGCGTTTTTCTATGCAATTTCTAAGGAATTCTCATCACAACGTTATTTTCTACAAAAACTTCATTTAAAAGTACAAGACCACTCTTCATCTTCGTTATTATATTCATACCAGAAGACAAAACGGGACCGGTATGGTTCTGTATATTCTATACACGCGGAGGTGGTTGTAATGTTTGTATTGTTTGCAGTAACGGCTGTGCTGCTTCTGTTATCAGTCGCGGTCACCCGGTACGATAGTGATGCAGAAAAAGAGTACGATGTTAAAAAGTATCTCTTTTTCATTCTCGCCGGGAAATAACGGTTGCTTCATGGACGACGGCAATAAGCAGTTCACCTATTCCATAGCCGAAAATGCCTTAAGGGAGTGGAGTGAAGACCGTCTCGAACTCATCGATGCGAATGAAGGGTCCCGTCACTACAGGTTCCGGTATACCGGAAGTACCTGCACCAACGGCGGGACCCCCTTCGATGCGCATCTTCATGTCATTCTTTCAGGCCAGCCGGAATCGGCGATGATCGAAAATGCCTGGATCACCATACCCGAAGAAGAGCTGGAAGCTTCCCTTCAGATGTGCAGCGCCTACAGGGGCTCTAAGGGAAAGGTGGCCCTTTTCGAAAAACTCGCCCAACCCGCCGATTTTTCCAGGCTTCCCCTTAAGAGCGCTCTATCTGAATTCGCTGAGGACCGTTCCCGTCTCAACTACGCCGGCTGCTTCTGCGGACCTGCCATGGTCCGGGAGAAGTGGAACCAGGCCCTCTCCACCATCCACTGGCGGGAAACAAGAAACGGTAGTGTGGGAACGGGTTCGTTGAGATAGACAGAGCAGTTCCCGGATCTGCCGAGCACCCTGGATCAACCAAAGCAGTTCCTGAGCATTCCGCACCCCCGACCCTTGGGTCGGAGAGGGACGCTATGCGTCCCGGGTCCAGGGCTTGCCCTGGGGTTTGATACCTTTCATTACGTAATAATTTTAAAAAAAGTTACGTAATAAATGTGGTCAATAGACTGTCGATGATTACAAGGGTGAAAAAATAATGTATATTGCACACAAGGAGCGTAACCTATGTCAATCTATTATCACGATCACACTTATGAAGAAATTGCTGAAGCAGCGGAGAAGAATACGCTGATTATCCTGCCGGTGGGGCAAATTGAGCAACACGGTCCACATCTTCCCGTGGTTACGGATACCCGTATTGCTACGGAAACCGCCCGGGCGGTGGCGGAAAAGATCCAAGGGGATATTCCCGTATTGGTGATGCCCACGGTATGGACTGCCTATTCCGTGCGGCAGGTGGCCCATTGGCCCGGGCTCATCAGCTTCAGAGAACCGGAACCGATGATTCAGATGATCTACGATATCCTTGCCTCTTTGGTGAAGAACGGGTTCAAGAAGATCGTTATTATAAACGCTCACGGGAATAATCCGGCAATTCTAGAGCTGGCGGTAAGGAAAATCGGAAGCGATTACAACGTTTTCACTGCCATAACCCGGGTTCTTGCTATGTCGAAAACCATTGGCGGGAAGGTGAGGAAGTCCAAAGAGGGTGGATGCGGTGGCCACGCGGGAGAAGCAGAGACGGCCTTGATGCTCTATTTGGCCCCTGAATTGGTGAAATTGGACCGAGCAACAAATAAAGATACCATAAAGTATCACAACCGCTTTTTCCCTGGAGACATCTACTCGGAGATTCCCGGACAGCTCAAGCTCTACTGGTCCACCTGGGGAGTGGTGAGATCCGAAAGCGGCGTTTACGGGGACCCGACAGTGGCCACGGCGGAAACGGGTCGACTCCTCTTCGAAGAAATCATAAAAAACTACTCTGAGTTTATCCCCGAGTACTACTCCCACGAGCCTGCGGAGTACTGAAGACGGTAGGAGGGAGGTATGGAGGGATATGGAGGGACGGAGGAAGAGATTAGGATCTGGGAAGTATCCTACTTTTTTCTCACTCCTCCGTCCCCGCGAAAGTAAGCCATAGAAGAGTTCCGGATCCGGTCTATCTCATCCAGATTGAGCACCGCTTTACACACCGACTCTCTGTGGGAGATCTTTCTTTTAAGGATTTTTCCCTTTGGTCCTATGATCATCGCTACCCCTGGGGAACGACCAGTTCTTGGATACTCCTGAATCAGATTGCAGGAAACCAGGAAACAGGAGTTGTCGTAGGCCCGGGCGGGGAGGAATCGGAGGAGGCGGCGGTACTTCTTCCGGGGTGTTTCCCGGGGGGAAGCGAAGGGTGCGAAGAGAATGTCGCATTTCTCCTCCGCCCGAGCACCCTGGATCAACCAAAGCAGTTCCTGAGCATTCCGCACCCCTGACCCTTGGGTCGGAGAGGGACGCTATGCGTCCCAGGTCCAGGGCTTGCCCTGGGGTTTGATACCTTTCATTACGTAATAATGTTAGTCA
>CAYXSD010000009.1:32299-51397 GCA_964466335.1 uncultured Spirochaetales bacterium | reverse complement strand
TCCGGATACAGTGCGAATGCAGCTTGGGTGCGGAGGACAAGTGTGATGCATCACAGGGCGGGGATGTTTCTGCCCGCGGCGGGTTTGAAAAACCCATAACCGGAGGTTCCAACATCTGTGTTCCTGCGGAAGAAACTGAGGGACAGAGGGTCTTCTTCGGGGACATGCATTCCCATGACTTCCAGTCCACAGCGGAGGGGTATCCCTCGGACTGCTATTTATGGGCAAGGGAGGACAAGCGTTTAGATTTTCAGTCCCTCCCCATTCAGGTCCACCGGTGGATCGATAATGAGAAGTGGACTATCGCTAAACATATGGCTGAGTATTTCCTGGAAGAAGGTCGATTTGTGACCTTCCTCGGTTTCGAGTGGCAGCACTCCGCCTACGGAGACAAGGTGGTCCACTATCTTGGCGGGGACATGCCCTACCTGCCGGTGGACGATCCGCGGTACGCGGACCCGGCCCGCCTCTACGAGGCCCTGCGGGGTGCCGATGCTTTTATTATCAGTCATCATCCAGGATATGCATTAAACCTCCATGTCCCGGGCACCCGCTGGGAGACTCTGGAAAATGATGTGGACAGAATTCTCGAAATCTGGTCCATGCACGGGTCTTCCGAGGGATTTCAGCAGGCCGATCGCCCTCTGATTAAACCCTATCGTCCCGGCGGCGTATACGAGGGGCTTCGCCAAGGAGTGAAGATGGGGTTAGTGGGGGGATCGGACACCCACACTGCACGCCCCGGAGGCTCTGTGGATGACGTGCGTCCTTACAGGGGCGGGCTCTGTGCTGTTTGGGCGGAAGAGCTCACCCGGCGTTCCCTCTTCGAGGCATTTCTCGCGCGCCGTACCTATGCCCTCACAGACACGAGGATCGTACTCCGCTTTTCCGTAAACGGGGCAGCTATGGGTTCGGAGATTCCGTTTACCGAAGAGCGTAAGATGGCCGTTTCGGTTTGGGCACCCACTCCTATTAAGGAAGTGCAGTTCCTAAAGAATACGGAACTCTGGAAAGTCCATTCTCCCAATGGGGAGACTTCAGGGAAGCAGATTGAGATAAAAGATACCGATAATGTCGAAGAGAGAAGAGGAGATTTCTATCATTGCCGGGTTGTACTGAAGGACGGTAACCTCGCCGTGTCCTCCCCGGTGTGGATCAGCCGATCTTAGAACCGATGGGAGAGACCCATCTCCTCTATCCATTTGTTCTAGCCTATCCGTTCTAGCCTATCAGTAGCTGTGAAGTCCCGGGAGAAGAAAGTTCACCCCGAGAAACGTAAAAATAGTAACGATAAATCCAATAATCACCACTACTGCGGGTAGGACGGAGGTGTTCTTGCGAATGAAGCGGAGGTGCAAATAAACGGTGTACACCAACCAGGTAACCAATGCCCAAGTTTCCTTTGGGTCCCAGCTCCAGTACCTTCCCCAGGCCTGTTCCGCCCAGATTGCCCCGAAGATAAGCGCGCCGGCGGTGTAGAAAGGATACCCGACGGCCACGCTGGTATAGGTAACCCGGTCTAAGGTCCTCCTTTGGCCCTCGTCCTTGGCAGCAAGAAAGATAATGGCGGAGATGAAGGAGAGGGCGAAAAAGGCCTCGCCGATAAAGGCGAAGCTTACGTGGAGAATGAGCCATCCCGACTGAAGGGCCGGTATGGGGGGCTTTACATCGGCCGGTGCCAAGGGGGATGAGGCGACGGCCAGAAAAATCATGGCAAGCATGGTCCCGCCGAAGAGGACCAGAGGATAATACGCGATTTTTTTCTGCATTCGATAGGCAAAGGCTAGAAGGGCAATAAAGGCGGAAAAAAAGAGGAGGGACTCGAAGGTGCTGGTAAGGGCGATGAAGCGGATCTGGACGCTTCGACGTACGATTTCAGCAAGGAGGAGAAGAGCCGCCGCTAATAGGAGCCAATGCGAAACAGGACCGCCGGAATCCTTGTTTATAAAGAGGAATATGATTTCTATAACCGCGGCAGCGGCGAGAAGGATAAAGGCGATAGTGGGCATGTACTATGTGTCCTCGCTTGTAATTGTTTTTTTTATTTTCCCATAGTAGGTGAGAAACAATCCACATCCTACCACAAGAATTCCAATAAGTACAACTGGATATCCCGGGTCTCGCGCGATTTTCAGTCCCGTTGTCCTATCCTGTTCCATCCGCGACAGGGTATAGCCTTCGATCTTTTCTCCCCCGGATACCCTATGGATTGTTTTTTCTTCCCCCTTTTCCAGAACAAATAAACCTTTTAGGGAAGAGGACGGAGTTTCTATTTGCCCTTCTTCCTCCGACTCTTCCTCCGACCCTGCGAGGGCCATAAAGAAGAGACGGTCCCTTCCTCCGGGCAGTACCAATGATTCCCCACCCCGAATGCGGAAGCTGTTACTTCCATCGGTGAAGAACGCTGTTGTTCTCATACCGTAGGAAGATTGATAAATGGTATACCCCGCGATTCGAAGAGGCCGGTTTACTTCGATGTCCCTCTTGGCGAGAAAGAGTTCTCCCTCCCGTTTTACCTCCACCGTGGAAATCCAATCTTTCGGCCTATTGTCCTCGTAGGAGAAAGCGCGGAATTCCAGTAAGGTAAGGTGTATATCCTTGGGCAATTCCACACTTTCTTCTTCTGCAAGAAAAATGGTCGTATCTCCCCGAAATACCGCGGTTATCAAGCCTCCAATAAGCAGCACAATCAACCCCAGGTGAAGCAGGTCCGGGCCGAACCGCGACTTTCCTTCTTTCCAGCCTTTGCGCAGTTCCTTTCGTAAGCGATGAAAGGTACAAGCGCTCAGGTTAATGAGGAACAATCCGGAAACAGTTAGAAAGAGGGGAGAGGAGAAGACCCTGTCGAAACCGAAGAGGAGGACCAGCCGGGCCAGCCGGTCGGGGAGGGCATCGAAATAGGTACTATCCGGGGCATGCTGGACGAGGGTGCCCCCGATAACGGCAAGTACAACGAGAAGAGAAATGAGAATTACAGCGAGTTTTATGGAACGAAGAAAACCAAGCATTGTAGTATTATATCAAACAGGTGAGATTAGCTGAAGAGAAGCCGAAAAGGCTCATCTTTAAGCACCCTTCTCGCCTGTACTCTTTTCTTACCACCGGTCTTCGCTGTATACTTACCCCCGTTATGAATAAGGACAGACTCTATTTGGAGCGGATGAGGGAAATACCCCCCTTCGAGTTTAACGAGGAAGTGGCCGAGGTTTTCGACGATATGGCCTCCCGTTCCATCCCCTACTACCGTCTGGTAGAGGAGATGACCGCGGACCTGGTACTTCGTTTTTATAAGCCCTCGTCTCGAATCTATGACTTGGGGTGTTCAACCGGTACAACCCTGGAGCTCCTCTGCGGAAAGGCGAGGGATAAGGGGGTAAAGCACCTTGAACTAATAGGAATGGATAATTCTTCCGCTATGTGCCAAAGGGCGCGGCAGCGTTTACAGGCTTGTACTGACCAAAAGAGTTTTTCAGCGGAGGTCCTTGAGCAGGACGTTGCGGGGGCCTCCTTCCCCCGGGCCTCAGCGGTCATTCTTAACTATACCCTGCAGTTTGTTTCTCCTTTTTTTAGAAGGCGGCTTTTGAAAAAAATCCATGAAGATCTTTCTCAGGAGGGGATCTTGATTGTTAGCGATAAAACCCTCCAAAGCAGCCCCGAGGTGAGTAGGGTCTTTTCGGACAATTACTATCGTTTTAAGCGTTCCATGGGGTATTCGGAGCTGGAAATAAGCAGGAAGCGGGAGGCCCTGGAGAATGTACTTATTCCCTATCGGGTGGAGGAGGAGAGGGATCTCCTCTTGGATGCCGGGTTCAATTCGGTGGACGTCTTTTTTTCTTGGTACAATTTTTCCTCTTTTCTCTGCGTTAAGAGGGAGGGACCGAAGAAATAGAAAAGTCTCATATCATACTAATTCCGCACTAATATGGATATGCACAAAGAAAGGGAATTATTAGAAAACCTTAGTGTCCCGCGCGACCCCCTCAAAGATCTACCCGAAAAAACTCTTAATTGGGAGGGTATCGACGAATGCCGACGGCGGAGAGATACCGTTCTTTCCCGAGAGTCGGTTCGTAGGTACTGGAAAAATCTTGTGTATCTTCCCCGGTTTAGGACCCGGCATTTTGCCGTCTCCTCGGGAACGGTGGAAATCGGAGATCCCGCAGAGTTGGAGAAAGAGCAATTACAGACACTGAAGGAGGTACTTAGGGACCTCAAGCCCTGGCGGAAGGGCCCCTTTTCCTACTTCGGTACTAATGTCGACGGCGAGTGGAGAAGCGACCTCAAGTGGCAGCGGGTCTTAGACCTCTTTGGACCGGATTTTACCGGAAAGATCATTGCTGATGTGGGATGTAACAACACCTATTACATGTGTCGAATACTGCCGGAGAAACCCCGGCTGGTGCTGGGATTGGACCCAATGGAGCGGTACTACTTCCACTTCCTCCTAAACCAACGCTTCTTAAAGTCCTCCTCTATGGGATTTGAATTGATGGGGGCAGAGGACCTTCCCCTCTTTCCGGAGCTCTTTGACCTGGTACTATTCATGGGTATCCTCTACCATCGTCGTCATCCCCTCCACGCTCTGCAGTCTGTGGCACGGTCTTTGAGGAGGGGGGGAGAAATACTGGTAGAAACCGCAGGTATTCCCGGGGAAGACCCGGTTTGCCTGTTCCCGGAGGACCGCTACATGAAAGCCCCAGGCTATTGGTTCCTCCCCACCGCAAAGGCGGCGGAGAACATGCTTAAAAGGACCGGATTTACCCGCGTGGAGACCCTGGGAAGCTTTCCCCTTACCGAAGAGGAACAACGACGGACCCCCTGGGTGGGCACGGAGTCCCTTTCGGATTTTATCGATCCGCGGGACCCGGAAAAAACTGTGGAGGGATACCCGCGGCAGCTTAGGATTTTTCTCAGAGGGGTAAAAAAATGAGTTCTTCTCAGAGTGTTCTTAACAACAGTGCGGTACACAGAACTTTTTTTGCCATGGACACAGTTGTAAGGATAGTACTCTACGGTACCGAGTGCAAAGAGGAGCTTTTGGATCTAGCCCAGGAGGAAGTCCTGCGGCTGGAAAGGCTCTGGAGCAGGTTCGAAGGAGACAGTGAGGTTTCTCGGATAAACCGTAGAACGAAGAGACACTGTATTGCAAAGAAGAAATCCAAGAGGAAAGGTATTAGGATATCCCCGGAGACAGAGGAGCTTTTAGCCTTAGCTCTTCGGATTACAGAAGCGAGTAACGGTGCCTTTGACATTGCCTTGGACCTTCTTATGGATGGATACGAATTAGGAAAACCTTTTCGGCCCCCTCTTTTTTCTTCATTGTTTCTCTTATCTCCCCGATTCTTTCTTTGGCGGAGGGATAGCCGGATCCTCCGAGGCCGAAAAAAGTATCGGTGGGCACTTTTAGGGAGACTTGTTCTTGATCGGGAGAACCATACTGCTTTTTTGGAGGGTCCGGGAAGGTTTCTCGATCTCGGGGGTATCGGGAAGGGAGCTTCCGCGGACCTTGCGGCGGACCTGGTCTTTCGGGAGGCAGCTAGGAAGGAGGTTTCCTTGAGCGGGGTATTGATCGATATGGGAGGGAACGTTTTGGTCCGGGGGAGGAAGAAAGCGGGGGGAGAGGAGGCCTCAGCAAGACCGGAGGAAGAAATTCCTCCGTCCGGGAAGCGGGAGAGCTGGAGAATTGGAGTTCGAGCTCCCGGAAAGGCAACTTCTGAAGTATGCGGTTATCTTGAGGTAAGCGAGGGTTCCGTGTCGACCTCGGCTGTCTATGAACGACCAAAGCACATCCTCGATCCCCGACAGGGGAAACCGGCGGAATCGGACCTTGCCTCAGCGACAGTACTTGCTCCCACAGCGGCCGAGGCGGATGCCCTCTCAACGGCTGTATTTGTGCTTGGAAAGGAGGAGGGGACGAGGCTTCTCGAGTCCTGGCCCTCAGCAGGAGGGGTCCTGATTACTAAAAAGGGGGAAATCCGCCCCATAGCTGAGGCGGACCACAGGTTCCAATTTCTCGCGCCGCTCCCTAAAGGGGAATAGTGTTGTATTGCCGGTTATTTCTCTGCTTTTTGCAGCGCGTCCTCGATTGCCTTTAGATAAGCCCGGGTATTCACCGAAGCTCCGGAGACAGCATCGATATGAAGGTCCTGCCGGGCTATAAGCTTTTCCCTAATCTCGTTCACTACCTGGGGGCTTTTGCTCATCTTCTCTGTTACTACCTCAAAATCGGTGATTTTCCCGTCCTTAACGGTAACCCGAAGGGTGTTGTCCCATCTGTATCCTGAGAAACTTCCTTCATATACTCCATCGGGAATGGAAGAGATATCGATGTCCGCTAAGGGGAGGTTCTTCACCTTTTTCAATCCCCGGGTGGCCATAAGGGCCATCAATCCGCCGAAAACGAGAATAACTATAACGACAATAAGTATAATTCTCCCTACCATTTTTACGCTCCTTTCTACAATTCATGATGTATATGTATCACAATTGCTAAGATATGAGAATGGATACAAGATGGTTTTCATACAATATTAATACTAGTACATTCTTAATAATGGAGAGAGAAAAAATGAAGATTGGGTGTTTCCCAGGATAAGGTTAAAGAAGGACTGAGGATCGGTCTGCAACATCTTAAAAGCTGTATGTAGACACTGTCGATGCGCTATCTATGGCTTTCCCTTCCCTGTTCATTGACTTCGCTGGAAGGAATATGGCAACTCTGCTACACTCCTTCCTATGGAAAAGATCAGCCTTTCCGAGCTGTCCAAGCTCAAGAGAGATTTTGATATTTTTGATTCTCCCCGCCTCCCTCAATCGCAGGCAGGGGCGGCCCCGGTTTTTTTTACCGAGGAGGAGGTAGTCTGGGGATTCCCCCGCCTGAGGAACATCCAGAGTATGGGCGGGGAAGAGTGCTGGGGAGTAAGGGCGGCAGAGGTGGATCCTGTAAGCCTTCTCTCTCTTGCTCTCTCCTTGGAGAACCGGCGGGACCGATACAGCCTTAAGGAGAAATGTAAGATCTATAAACTCCTTGAAAAACGCGGTGCCGAAGAGAGGGCCGGCGAGATTGCGCCACTCATCAGCACGAAGGGTTCCTACCTGGTCCAAGTAAAGCAGGTGCTGACTCTCCCCGGTCCGCTAAGAAACTGCGTGGAGGAGGAGGTAATCGATACAAAAACGGCCCACACCGTTTCGGACCTTCCGCGGGAGGCTGTTCAGGTGTATCTAAAACGGATGTTGCAAACCACAGAGGACGGCAAGCAGGGCAGCATGCCCTTAAGTCACAGCCGCAGGCGTCTTCTTCTCCTCTATCTTTACGAAATTGTCAAACGGGAAGGCGGGGGAGGACCGAAGGCGGTGAAGACCTTTTCCCAGATACTTTCCGAAACATCCATGGAGAAGGCCTTTGACAAGGCGAGGCGGCTTCGATTTCCCGAACTGACTGAAAGAGAGGAAGCCCTTCTCCGTTTCGAGGAAACGTATCTCCGCGGGACGGGATTGAAAATGGAGGCGCCGCCCAATTTCGAAGGCGATTCTTTCAGGTTCAGTTTTTCGGTGAACAGCTCAGCCCAGCTGGATACCATGATACATCGGTTACAGGCAATACGGGAACAATCAGATGAGCTCTTTCGGGTACTATAAAAAACTCTTTAAACGAGTTTATGTTACTGAGGATGTCCTGGACCTTCCCCCGGTGAAGCGGGCCCTTTCCCGTTTACCGGAACTCCCGCTGATTACCGTTCCTCCGGGTACGGGGCCCGCTGAAGAGCACTCCAACAGCCGCACCCTCTACATAACGGGAAGCCGGGGGGAAGCCCTGGGGCCCTGCCCCGGTTCGGCGGGGCACCTCTGCTGCAATTACCTCACCATCGACGCCTACCTGGGCTGTACCCTGGGATGCAGCTACTGCATTATGAAGTGGTACCTCAACTTCTCTCCCGTTACCGTCTATGCTGATACCGCGGGTCCGATTGAAAAGCTCCGGCGAATCGCCGAGGCTAATCCCGAAGTCATGATACGTGTGGGCACCGGCGAGGTGGGAGATTCCTTGGAGCTGGACCCTCTCTTCGAGCTCTCCCGGGAGTATATAGAAGGGACCGCGGATTTGCATAACCTGTGGCTGGAGCTAAAAACTAAAACCGATTTCATTGACCACCTCCTCTCGCTCCCGCGAAAAGGAAATACCGTTATAGCTTTTTCCTTAAATCCCCAATCCGTTATTGCCGGGGAAGAGGGAGGAGCGGTGTCCCTTAACAGGCGGCTTGCCGCCGCGGAAAGCGCCCTTGCTAAGGGGTACAACCTGGCCTTCCATTTTGATCCCATTATTCGCTATCCCGGCTGGGAGAAAGAATATCGCGGGATCGTGGAAAGCCTCTCCCGATTTCCCCGGGAAAAAGTGGTGTGGGTTTCCCTTGGAACAATCCGATATACCCCGCCGCTGAAGGAAAAGATCGGCGACCGACCCTATCTTTACGATGAGTTTGTCCTCTCCCGGGATGGAAAGTACCGATATCTCCAGCCTCTTAGGCGGGAGATATATCGGAGGATGAAGGAGTGGTTGGATAAGGCGGGCCCCTACCCTGTGTATATGTGCATGGAAAGTCCCGCCATGTGGCGGGGAGTTTTCGGAGGGCTCCCCGGAGAACTCCCGGAGGTCCTCCCCATATTTACCCGCCCCCTGTTTTGATTCAACGGATTTCTGGATTCCGTCGGGACACAAAAATGGCCGCCCGAAGGCGGCCGGTAATGTTCGTGTCTCTAGCTTATTTAAGCTTATTTAGTCTATCTTATTTAGCGTGTATTGCCTCGTAGGTGAGGGACTTTTCGGTTTCCATATCGAAAAAGCATGCCTTATCGACATCCACCTTGAAGTTGTTCTTGTCCCCAACCTTGTACATCTGGTTAGGGGCCACCACACCGATGAAGGTGTGTTTCGAGGTGTTCAGGTAGAGGTGGATTTCCGCGCCTAAAGGCTCAACAACGGACACTTCCGCTGTTATGTTTGCGCCCTTCTCTATCTCCTCCTGGGAGTAGAGGTCCTCCGGCCGAATACCGAATACCAACTCTTTTCCTACGTAATCTTTTAGGTATTCCACGTGTCTGGTCTTGCTGATGTCTATCTGGAAATCCCCTTCGTCTACGATCATACTTCCACCCTCTTCTTTGAGGGTCACGGTCATGAAGTTCATGGGAGGAGATCCGATAAATCCGGCTACGAACCTGTTAACAGGCTGATTGTAGAGGTTCAGGGGTGCTCCGATTTGCTGGATGAGTCCGCCCTTCATTACCACGATCTTGTCCGCCATGGTCATGGCTTCTACCTGGTCGTGGGTCACATAGATCATGGTTGCCTGTAGTCTGACGTGGAGACTAGAGATCTCCGCTCTCATCTGTACCCTTAGTTTCGCGTCCAGGTTGGAGAGGGGTTCATCGAAGAGGAACACCTTCGGTTTCCGGACAATTGCCCTTCCTACAGCCACACGCTGCCGCTGACCACCGGAGAGGGCCTTTGGCTTCCTGTCCAGAAGCTCTTCAATGTCGAGAATTCCAGCGGCTTCATTTACCCGGGCCTCGATGTCCTGTTTCGGAAACTTGCGGATCTTGAGACCGAAGGCCATGTTGTCGTACACGGTCATGTGGGGATAGAGCGCGTAGTTCTGGAATACCATAGCGATGTCCCTGTCTTTTGGGGGAACATCGTTCTTTAATTCGCCGTCAATGAGGAGTTCACCATCGGTGATGTCCTCAAGACCGGCTACCATACGAAGAGTGGTGGTTTTACCACATCCGGACGGGCCTACCAGTACAACGAATTCCTGATCGTTGACGGTAATATTAGCCTTGTCCACGGCCTTCACGCCGCCTTCGTACACCTTGGTGAGATTTTTCATCTCAACTGTTGCCATAATAACCTCCGAAATGAGAAATTTATCTTATGTCAATAATCATAATATAGATGTGAAAGGTTGTCAACGAAAAAAGATGAACAAAACGTACATATAACTTGAACTAACTATTCAAGTGGTTTTTGGAGGTACCAGGTCCGGAGCCTTGCCTCCAAGGGTACCTTTGAGCCATTCTCCGCCACCGCCTCGATAAGCCATGGGATAATGACCTCCTTCTTTATATCCTCCCATCGAAGGGGCATATAGTTACCGAGTTGGAGATATTCTTCCGGGGGAATATGTCCCGCCAGAAGAGGATAGTGGAGGGGAAATTCCCGCCTTGAAACCTCCTTCAAGGTGGAAAACCCCTGCCCGATCCCGAAGGTACGAATACGCTTGAATTTTGTCGTATTCAGAAGTTCCGCCTGCTTCTCCGGGTTAAAGAACCACTTTGCAAAAGCGTAGGCGGCTTTCTTGTTTTTAGACTCCCGGGGGACACCGAAACTGAGGATGTCCTCCATTATCCGGATCTTACCCTCGTCTCCGAACCAACGGATACTGAAGCTTTCCTGATGTTCTTTAGGTACGGTAAAGAATGTACGGGCATCGGTGTGGCTGAAGAGGACCCTGCCGGAGTTTACCAGTTTGTATCCCGGGCTGTAGAGATACTTGTCGGAGAAATTCCGGCAGCGGTGATAGCCCCCGTTGTCCCCGCTAATCCAATCCCGGGCATATCGAATGGTGTTCTCCAAATTGGACTGGTTCCAGGCAGACAACCCCGACGAGGTCTCTCGAAAATTTGTTCCCAGAATCACTGCCAGGGAGTAGAGAAAAGACGGTTCCCAGCGAGGTGAGTATCCAATATGTGTGAGAGGTGTTTTCTCATCTATTTCTCCGTTCTGCTGAAGAATGAATTCTCTATTGAGTTCACGAATCTCTTCCAGAGTGAGGAGAAAGGGATTGACTTTTCCCTCTAATTCGCTTGTTCGAAAGATCATAGCGGGAAGGTTGAAGGAGATAGGCAGTACCAGTTGTTGCTCCCCCCCTTGTCCATGAGCCAAAAGCTGGGCGTAAAACCATTCCCTTTTTATCTCTCCTTCTTCTTCATTCAGAAGGGGAGAGAGGTCTTCCAACTTTGCCTCCGTCTTTGAATTGATAAGGTAATCTGAAATAATGATATCCGGAGGGGTGTTCTCGGTCAAAAGAGACTGTGCGGGATGTTTTCTGTACTCCAATTCAATACGGTAGGACTCCTGTTCCGAATTAAAAACCTCTACATAGGAGGCTATTTCCGGTCGGGCTGCCCAGAGGACGGCAATACGGTCCTTTTCATTGGAACAACCTGTAATAAGGGTCCCCCATAACAAAAGAAATGGAAGAATGTAGCGAAGCATGGGAGCCTACCTCCTTAATTGTCAACACCTTAAGCGTGGCCATCGGCCTTGTCAATCCTTAGGAACCCGGTCCATAATTCTTTGGGTATGGTAGAAAGATGTAGACAGTACAGCAGGTATCTTAAGGAGAAGTACGGTGTTCCCGCTTACAGGGTGTCTGTGGATGCCGGCTTCTCCTGTCCCAATCGGGGAGGAAAGCGGGATACGGTGGGCTGCGCCTACTGCGATGAGGCCGGTTCCCGGGCGGGGTATCTGGATGATCCTTCGGGAGGGCCGGCTTTGGGTGACCGAGAGGAGCTTCGCCGGCAAATCCGCCGGGGGACCGCTTTTATGCGTAAACGCTACGGGGCGGAGATTTTTCTTCTCTATTTTCAGGCTTTCTCCAATACCTTCGCACCGGTGGAGAAGTTAAAGGATATCTACGATTACACCCTTAGCCTTGCCGCTTTTCGGGAGCTTATTGTTTCTACCCGACCGGATTGTCTGGATGCTGAAACGGCGGATCTCCTCGCATCCTACAAGACGGAGCAAAGGGATGTCTGGGTGGAACTGGGGCTTCAGAGTGCTCGGGAGGAGACTTTACAACGGATCAATCGAGGTCATGGCTACGGGGAGTTTGAACGGGCATTTGAACTCCTTAGGGAACGGAATATAAAGAAGACAGTGCACCTCATCTTCGGGTTACCCGGAGAGGGATGGAAGGATATTGAGGAAACGGTCCGCCGGGTAGCTGCCTTAAGACCGGAGGGGATTAAGATCCACAACTTGACTCTTCCCGAAGGGACCCCCCTCTTTGAGGAGTACCTAAAGGGTGAGCTGGTGCTTCCTTCGGCCCCTCGGCATGTGAAGTATCTGGCCAAGGCGGTGGAGCTTCTTCCTCCGGATACGGTCATTATGCGGCTTACCAGCGACCCTCCGCGGGGAAAACCATCGCTTCCGGTTAATTTCTGGGACAAACAGAAAATCTATCGAGCATTGGAGGAGGAACTTAGGGAGCGGGGGACTTCCCAAGGAGAATTCTACCTACCTCCTTCCTGAGGTAAGCTGTGGATTTACGAGGCTGCGATTGTATCTGCTGCTTCAAAGATGGTGTTGTAGAGCTCTTCGATGTTTTCCTTATCCACACTGGAGTAGGCCACCCTGAGGTATTTGTCCTGGATGGAGATGGTGCCGACTCCGTGATTATGGAGGAGTTCCAGTCTGAGTTTCTCCGCGCTTCCGCCTTCGAAAAAGAAGCTCATAAAGTATCCGGAATTAAATGGTAAGGGCTTCAGGGCAAGCCCCTTGTTCCGATTTTGAACAACTTCCCTGACTTTAAGATATCGTTCCTTAAGTATTTTGGCGAACTCAGCCTTTTCTTCCAAGTACCCCTCACTCTTTAAGGCCCTTAGGAGGACCGACTGGGCAGGTCTGCTGGAGTTGGAAACGGTGGAGCGGATCGAGCCGGCGAGTTTCTTTCGCAGGGCTTCGTACTGTTCCTGGGTAATACCCTTAGCGCCGAAAGTGACGAACCCGACTCGGAATCCCCAGACAAAATCTTCTTTGGTGGCACCGTCGACCTTTACCGCCAGCACTCGGGGGTGGAGGTTGTAGAGCTTGGCAAAGAGAGAGTGTTTATAGGTGTTTTCTTCGTAGAAGAGGCCGAAGTAGGCATCGTCGGTTACGACAAGGACATCAACCCCTTCCTCGGCGATTTCCCCTATCGCTTTCGTAAGAGCATCGGCTTCCTCCTCGCTGGGCGAGTAGCCGGTGGGGTTGTTGGGAAAGTTTACCATTACCATGACTCGGTTGTTTCTTATGTTTGCACGCATGGTCTCTTTGAAGCCTTCGACGTTCAACCCGCCCTGTTCGTTAAAAAAAGGAAAGCCGATTATTTCCGCTTCCTTCCGTTCCACGAAAATCAGTTTGTAGTTGCCCCAAAACATATCCGGTACCACTACGGCGTCTTTTGGATTAACAAAGAGATCGGCGATCTGAGCGATTCCGTTGGTCAATCCGGGGACGAGGGTAGGTTGGGAAATTCCGTCTTCCCGGACCTCCGGGTTCTTTCTGAGGATTTCTCTCCTCCAAAGGTCCAATAGTTCCCCGTCTCCCGGGGTGGGGGCGTATGCAACAGCTTCAGCGGGTCCCAAATCCGAAACACTCCGGGCTATGGAGGGTAGTTCCATCGGCTTTCCGTCGGAAAAGGCCATGCCTATGGTGGCATTAAATCGGTGTGCCTGTTTTTTTGCCTCCGTGGATTGGGCCACGATCCCCTTGGGAAAGTAAAACCTCTTCCCGAAATCGGAGAGAAGCCGATCTATTACCGAATTTTCCAGTACCTTGTTTAGTTCTTCTGCCAGTGGATTCATAGAGAGCATGATATCGACGATATCGGGAGCTGTCAATCCGAGCAATTCTACATTTGGAAGTTGTAAGACTTCACCTCTTAGAATTGCTGACAATGTCCAGATTGCAGTGTCCATTGCAGTTTCCATAGCTTGCCAAAAGGGAGTTTGAAGCATATTCTATAGTAAGGACCACATCAACACTATCAACAAGTATTGAAGAGGTCAAAAAAAAGGAGGCTTAAAAAGTCATGAAAAAGATAGTATCCATGAAGAGAATACCGAAACTGCTGGGGGCCCTGCTCCTTCTTTCGGTGGTTTTATTATTTACCGGCTGCTTAGATATGAGGACCATCATTAGCGTGAACAAGGACGGCAGCGGTACTGTGGAACAGCGTTTTCTTATGCAGAAGCAGTTTGTGGAGATGCTCCAAGGAATGGCGGCCATGAGCGGGGAGGGTCAAGACGACAGTGAGGGGTCCTTCATGTACAAGCCGGAAGAACTTAAGGCTAACGCTGCCGGAATGGGAAAGGGAGTGCGGTTTAAAACGGCGGAACCACTCGAGACCTCCAGTATGGAAGGCTACCGGGTGGTGTACAGTTTCTCCGACATAAATACGCTTCGAGTAAATCAGAACCCGGGAGACGCGGTACCAGCTCCATCGGATGATGGTGATGAAGAACAGGCTCCTGAGTATCTTACCTTTTCCTTTAAGAAAGGGCCCACCGCCACAGTACAGATACATCTTCCCGACGAAAAAGATTCAGATGATGCCCAGGACGGTGCAGGTTCCGCTGGAGCAGAACCGAAACAGGAAGACATCGATATGGCCAAACAGCTCTACAAGGATATGCGGCTCACCATGCTGGTAAAATTCAACGGTTCCATTGTGAAAACGAACGCCACCCACAGAAACGGGTCTGAGATAACCCTCATGGACATGGATTTCGGAAAGATTATGAGCAACGATGAACTGGTAAAGAAGCTGGCGGCCGCCGAGGCTGAATCCCTGGAGGCCACCAAGGCATATGTAAACAATGTGCCCGGCGTTAAAGTAGAGCAAAACCAAACCGTAGAGGTACAGTTCAAATAGAAGATTATGGGAGAAGTCTATAATCACGGAGAAGGGTACTGCCTTGTCTTAAGCGGCGGCGGAGCGAAAGGGGTCTATCACATTGGAGTGTGGAAGGCCCTGAAAGAGCTTGGGATAGGGGTCGATGCCTTTATCGGCAATTCCATCGGGGCTATTCTCGCTGGGTTTATGGTCCAGAACCTGGATGACGTTTTAGAAGAAATAGGAACAAAGATCGGATTGGATTTTGTGGTGAATGTTCCAAAACGATTTATAGAGAAGGGAGAATTAAAAATTCCCCGATGTAAGCTTTCAGCCTTCCGCTCCTTTTATTCAAGTATAATCAGCAGGAAAGGAGGATTGGACACGACTCCCCTTAGAAATCTGCTCAATACATATTTAGATGAAGAGAAAATTCGTTCCTCCGGATACGATCTGGGTGTTGTTACAATAAACATATCCGATTTAAGGCCCCAGTACGTTTTTCTTGAGGACATGGAACCTGGAACAGTAATTGACTATCTCATGGCCAGCTCGGCAGTTCCCGGATTTGAATCCCCGATTATCGGGGGAAAGAAGTATATGGACGGAGCTCTCTTTAACAACATCCCCTATTCAATGGCCAGGGACAGAGGCTACAAAAAAATCATTGTGGTGGATATCTCCGGCGCCGGTATCAGCAGACGTCCGCATATTGAGGGCAGCGATACAGTGTATATTAAGAATTCCTTAGATATGGGGAGCATCTTCGATTTCGACAGGGATTTTCTTGATAATTATAACACATTAGGGTATCTAGACACGATGCAGGCCTTCGGGGAGTATAAGGGGAGCAATTATTTTATCCTTCCCGACAAGGCCTGGGAAACGGCTTTTGAAAAGACCATTGAGAGCGATGAGGGGGTAAAAACCCTGGCGCGCTTTGTTTCTGATAATGATCCCAAAGGCAGAAAAGAGAAAAAACTTGATGTCGAATCCAGCCTGGGGGAGAGAAAAAGAGCGATTAGACATATTCTGCCTAAAAAGAGTTCTTCAGAGAGAGAACTGCTCTATCCTCTGTTGGACTGCGCTGCATCGAGCTTTCAAATGGAGAGGGTCTATGCATATACGATAGATGAGCTTTTTGAGGCTCTTCTCCGAAAGAAAGATAAGGAAGATAAAAGAATTTCCGAGTTAAAAGAGCAATTTGAATCAAGTACCTTACGGAAGCTGCCAAAAAAAATTAAAACGATTTTCATTTCCGCGAGGGACATCCATTTTACAAAAGAGACTCCTTATTTTTACTTCCGTCTGGTGGAAAATGTTATCGGCAAAAGATTGCCCCGTCTGCTGAAAAAACCCTATCTTCGGGTATACGCCCGGGTCAACTCAGCGAACCTGATTTTGAAGCTTTTGAAGAACTTCAAGTAACGATAAAGGCAAAGCAGGTGGTCAAAGAAGCCCGGTCCTTTTCCTAAGACCTAAGATTGACAGTAGACACAATTTTCCGTACCATACAGTCATGTCAGATAATGCCGTCAAAGGTGGGACAGGGAATATCGGAGCCAAGGGTCCTGATGGAGGCGGGGGGATTATACAAAAGATCCTCTCTCTTTTTATGGGAAGTGGGGACCCGGAGCGGGAAAAGAAGAAGATCCTCAAGGATATCGCCAAATCCCTGAAGAAACAGAAGTACAAGTTCTATAAACCCAAAGGGAAGGAAGCCCAGCTTGGGTTGGCCCGGTTCTTTTACGATATATATCATGCTCTAGGTCCTGCCCAGGTAATTCTGGAAAATGCCGAGAATTCCGCTGCCTTGAAAACCATCACCATTGAACGGTACATGAGTAAGGACCAAAAGCGGATTATTGAACACCTTTCGGAGGAATCCATCCGTGAACGTGTCGCGAAACAGGGGGTTAAAAAAGTAGCGGAAGAGTTAAAACAAGAGCTGGTACAGTTCTTCTCAGGGTTTGATTCCGAAAAGGTGAAGGAAATCAACGCCCTCTACAATCTCTTCCTGATTTTTTCCCAGATCCTCCGTTTTGATTACTATTTCCTGCTGAAAAAATTCGATTCCAATCTTCCGGAACGAAATTTCAGCTATACTCCCAAATTCGAATCTATAAACGGTGAATACATTGTCGACGATCTCAAGGACTTCATGGAGATAATGCCACTTTTAGAGGAAAAAGCCCAATGGGATAATCTGATGGATACCCTCAAAGAGTACAAGGGCCAGGACGCGGTAAACCGGCAGGAGTGGAAAAAGACCCTCAAGGTCATAGTTGACGTGAGAAAATCTGGGGTCCTCGGTTTAATTGTGAAGCACATCGAAGAAGATCCCTACTATAAATCCCAGTTTTACGCTCCCCGGGAAAAGATCGTGGAGGGATTTCTCCAGAAGACAAAAACCCAGGCTGAGATGGCGATCCAGAAGATCATCAACGAGAACAGGAACGACAAGATAGAAAAACTTGCTACTCTTGTGTTTGGTACCAGTGCGGTCTCCAGAATGAAAAACTATACGGAGAAGGCGAATATGGCATTTTCCAAAAAGATGCTGGGGGGGTATATTTATGTGGTCCCGGCAAACTATCTCAAGGCCTTTCTTCTGGATTATTTTAAGAGGGATATAAAAGAAGTGGTGGATGTCCTTCTTATAAAGGCCGAATGGTCCACCCATGTAATGTCCCAGAAGCTCTCCGAAGCATTTCACAGCCTTATGCAGCTCTCCGATGAGTTGCTAAAGCTGGATGATGAGGTCGCTGAAGACGCGGAGATTGGTCAAAAGTTCAAGGCCCTGCTTCCAAAAATTGAGAGGGACCAGAACGCCATGGGCATTATTAAACAACTCTTGAAAGAAATCAATGATAAGATGGGGCGAATTATTAAAGAGTCCGCCCAGAACCTCATTGCATTGGGAAAGAATTTGAAGGTGGTCCTAGAGGACCATAAAAAGCATCCCCACGAGCTTATTATTAACTGGAAAGAGCTGGAAGTCGAATTCGAAGAGGACATCGAAGAGCGAATCGCCAATGTGTACAAAAAGATCTACTATTTTGTCCAGCTTATGCAGTTCTACTTTAAATAACATCGAATCTTACACTTCTTTAACGCGCCTTTTAAAGGGTAAAGCGTTCCTCCGAATTGTAACTCTCCGCCGGTATCCGTTGCCGGAAGATCTCCACCGCCGCTGAGGCAGCGTAGGGAATGGCCCGGGGTTTGTCCAGACGGACTCGCACCTTCTCTACTTTTGGTTGTTCCAGGCAAAGTTCCGCCACTCTCTCGGCGAGACGCTCTATGAGTTGGCACTGGGAGTTTTCCACCATACCGATGATTCTTTTGGAAAGATCACTGTAGTTCACTGTTTCGTCGATGGCATCGCTTCTAGATGCGTTGAAGAGATTGAGATAGAGGGTAATATTTATAATAACGTCTTGCTTGTTCTCCCTCTCCTCAGGATTTACTCCGATAATACAACGGCAGAGAAGGTCCGTAAGATGGATCCTATCCATAGACTGCACCCTTCATGTTCCTGCCTCCGTCGACGTAGATTATCTGTCCGGTAATAAAATCGTTTCTTGAGAGAAAAAGAAGAGCATCGGTTATGTGCTCCGGGGTCCCCGTCATTCCTAAGGGGGCGCTGGAGGCGAGTTTCTTTCGGTAATCATCCCCCACACCTTCCGGGGGTAGGACGATTCCCGGGGAAATACCGTTTACCCGTAGAAGAGGAGCAAATTCCAGGGCCATAGTCCTAGTAATAGAGTGGAGCATCCGCTTTCCTAAATGATAGCTGAAGTGCTGGTAATCGTAATCGATGTTTCTCGCATCCAGTATATTGATAATGCTTCCCCGCCTCTTCTGAGCGGCCATGAGCCGGGAAAGTGTCAGGGGATTGTACCCGTGGAGCGCGGTGGAGTGGAGAAGCTCCTCCCATTCCATGTCGAGCATGGTGTTTTCCGCGAAAAAGGAAGCCGAATTGATAAGAATATCCACTCCGCCCGCTTCCTGGAGGGCATTTTCAAAGAGGGACCTACCACCCGCCGGGTCTGAGAGGTCTGCTTTCAGGATGGTACAACGGACACCTAAGTCGCGAATCTCTTCGGCCGTGACCGCCGCTTTCTCCCTGCTGTGAAAGTAGTGCAGCAGAATATGCACCCCCCTGTGGGCCAGAGCCAAAGCGCAGGCTTTTCCTAAGCGGTGTCCACCCCCGGTTATCAAGGCTGTCTTTCCCATTATATCCATCATCCTAGTCAGTATAAAATAGAGTGAGGGAAAATGGAATAAGGATGGAAAAAATTATGGTGCCGAGAAAATAGACCGCGAGAAATGTTGTTAGGAGGGAACTCATTCCGAGAAACGGCATGAGAGAGACGAGCAAACCGAAGAGGGGGTAATAGAGCGGGAAGAGACCGATGGTCCAGCGGTTCGGCATAGAGGA
>CAYXSD010000009.1:0-32199 GCA_964466335.1 uncultured Spirochaetales bacterium | reverse complement strand
AGTCTTGGAAAGAAACAGGCATGGAAGAAGGGTGAATATAACGATACAGGGAAGGAGGGTCCTTAATGCTTTATCCGGTGCGGCTATATCAGCTTTCCCGCGGTTCAGGTCCCGGATATCCCAATTGAGATTTTGCGGCAGCCCCCCTCCCTCCTTTAAGGTGGTGAACCGTGCGTCTATGGCTTTCATGAGCTCATTTTTCGGGGTATCCGGGTCGGCGACAATGCTAAAGGTGAGGGAAGGGACCCCGCGGCTATGGAATATGGTTTTTTTCCGCTCCTGGGAGGCGAATTCAGCGATTCCGCGGAGGGGTATTAATTCATTGGTATTTTTCCCACCATGGGTTGTTTTAACAGGAAAGGAGGAAAGACTTTCAGCCGTAATAAGTGTTTCCGGAGTAAATCTAATGTCCTTTGTCTGAAAGCCGATGGTATTGGAAGACACTGAGGTCCACCGTGCTATAATAGGACTGCTTAAGAATGGAAAGAGGCCCCGCTGAGCGGAGAGGGGTGTTACGCCTCCCTGTAAGCATTTCTTCTGGTCGAAGACTACTGTTAAGTAGGGAAGGGCAGGCTTGAAATTATAGAGGAGGTCCCCTATCCCTTCCATGGATGCAATTGCTGCTGTCGCCTCTTGTACACTGGGGAGGAGAACTGAGTCCTCTCCTGCTGTAAAAGTAACGGCAAGGTCCGGTTCTTCCGATTCTACCCCGCTGATATGGAAGTATACCTGTCCGAATCCTTCGGATAGATGATGAAGGAAACGCACTACCCGCTTCTCCTCTTCGGGGTTTTTCACAAGAATGGTACATTCCCCCCTGTCTCCCTGATAACTGGATATGATAAATTCCACATCGGCCCTCTCCAGTAATAAATTCTCTACAGAAAGTCCTCTGGACGCTGCATGCTCAGTGGTTGTCCCTTCGGGGTATTCCATTCTGAATCGGAGATATCTACTGTTATTCGGATTAAGCCCTTCCAGATCTATACTGCCTCTGTCCTTGAAGAGCACGAAGAGAGAAACGGCAGTGAGCAGGCCTAATGTGAGTATAATTATTTTCCGGGGATTCCCTCTCTGGGCCCCAAGGCTGTATGAAAGGATAGTCTTTTTTCCACCCCCATACAGGATCCGCTGAAAGATCATACTGCATACAGTTCCCGAGGTGACGGTAATGAAGGCTTCAGTCAGGAAAGCGGGATAGAAGTGTGAATAGAGTAAAAAAGGAAGCCATACAACCAGCGATAGTATTTTGTGCATAAAGACGTTTTGCCTAAGGGGGTTTTGCTCAGTTCGAGAAATCCAACTAAAGGTAGTACTGTCGGGACTGAGAAGGGGAAAGAGAGATACCAGTGTTATGAACGTTACAGGCCTTCCGGCAAGGGTCAAGGCCGCAACAACGCCTTGAAGAATGAAAAACATCCGAAAACAGAGAATAAACAGAGGCTTTCCCATTTTTTGCAAAACAGTTTTTAAGCGGGAAAAAGAGAAGATACCACCGGGTCTCTTCACCCTTCCAAAGACCAGAAACACCAAGCTGTAAAAAGATAGCGCGAGTATGATGAGGAAAAGAAAGGTCTTTCTTAGTTCCCGCTCCATCATTTTTCCCCTGTTAATACCCACCTTCACGCCTTCCAACCCCTCGATAATGCTTTCGAGGTTCTTGCATAGACGAATGGTCATATCCGGTTCGGAGGGGGTAACTACCACGGAGATCACATCCGCAGCGTTAACCCGGGCCCGGGTTTCTTTTTTCTCCTCCTCTTTTGAAAGGGTAAAGAGAGTTTCCGTTCTAATGCCCCCCGGGAACATATTGTGCCGAAGATCTTCTAATGAATCGGGCTTATTCTGGAGGATGATCGGATAGCTGTTCTCTGGGAGGACCCTCTCCATCGCAAGGGAATTCTGTATAAAACTACCCAGATTGGCGATGGGTACTTCGGAGAAAGAAAGGGAGCTTGGAGAAATTGTATAGAGGACCTCTGTTTTTGTATCTCCCCGTACGATGATTTCTCCAATACCGGAGAGATCGACGTTTGCCCCCGCTGAGCTCCGCCCTCCCGGCGGAGAGACTCGGCCTGGTCCGAAGTCCGTAAACAGACGGGTCACGGAGGCCTCGGTATATCCAAGCTCACGCTGAAAAAAGGCCATGAAAACAGGTGCTCTGTCCTGTGCGGAGAAGTGTATCCGAGGTCGTTCCACGGAGGAGGGGAAAGCTACTGCCACTCCTTCAATTCGATCACGAACAGTCAGGTACTGTTCTCTCATGTCAGAGTCCCTGGGGAAGCTAAGATGGATGGTACTTTTCCCTCGGGTAGATAAAGAGCGGATGTTCTCTATGCCCGGGAGTGGAAGGAGGGCTTCCTCTAAGGGAGATGTTATTCGTTCTTCCACTTCCTCGGCAAGAAAACCGGTGCAAGAGGTGGAAATAGAAATCTCCTTTCCCCCTTGCTGTGGAAGGAATCCCAACCGATACTGGGAGGCAATAGCTGAGAGGAGAATGGTAAGCATGGCAATAAGAAGGGTGCTACGCGGATTCTGACGGTTCATGTCCATATCTGATTTTCAGGAACAGTGGAAGAATAAAGAGCACCCCCGGTATTGAAAAGAGGGTCCCGCCTATAACTGCTATAGCACAGTGACTCTGGAATTCATTGGTACCGCTGTAGAGGAACACCATAGGGACCAAGGAGAGAAGAGTGGTTAGGGAGCTCGCGACGATGGAGAGGGTCCTTGATCGTACAGCACCAAGGAGTGTTTTTGATTGGAGTGGTTTTGAAATCCCGCCGGGATAATTTGATTTTCTGGAGCGATCAAAGAGGATTATTCCACCATTAAGGCAGAGACCTGTGGTTATAAGGATTCCCAGGAAGGAGGAAAGGTTGAGACCTCTGCCGGTTATGAGAAGGAGTGTAAGAGAACCGGCGGCAGAGAGGGGGACTAAAAAAAGAAGAAAGAGGGGAAGAGAAAATGAGTTGAATTGCACTCCCATGGCGAGATACATCAGCACCAGAGAGAGAAGGAAGAGCAGAATATTTGTTGTTCCATATTCTTTTCCCTTAGGCGGCAGGACCTTGATCCCCCTCCTGGAAAGCTCTGATGTAAGGGTATCTTTCGTCGTACTCTTGCTATTCCTTTCTTCCCTTCTCTTTGAGGCGGGAAGAAGGTAAACAGAGGGTGACCGGTTTATCCGTATCAGGTCCTGGGTGAATGAGGAGAGGACGAAATTGCCGGCCTCTCCGACGGACCCGCGGCTCTTGGGACCTAAGGGGATGTTTTTAATTTTTTCCAGAGAATCCACTTGTTGGGACATTTGTTTAAGCCTCAGATTCTTGGTGATACCCTCTTCCAAGAAGGAAGATATAACAATACCTTCGGTACTAATCCTCAGAGGAGACGCGATATCCGAGTACGTAAGCCCAAGGGTCGCCGGTGCAAAGGTGTTGTACTGAAAGACCCACTGCTTTAAATCGGCCGATGGGAACATCTTGTACAGGTTTTCCCCGTTATAGGATTGGCGGCGAAGGGGTTTCTGCTCGAGGACTTTATGCAGGATGGAATATAAGGTTTCCCTGGATGTATGAGCGGCAATAATGGGACTTTCTTTCTCCTGATATAAAAGGGTGTAAAGGGGCGGGAGGACCCGTGTAATAGTGAGAGGATCGAATCCCATGGAACTAGTAATGTCTGCAATTTCTTTAATGGATGTATCTGTAAGGTGGTAATGTCTCCGACTAAGAGTTATGAAGAGGGTCGCGATATTGGAGGCGGCGTAGATATTGCCTCGGTCTTCCAATTTTTCTTTTTCCGCCCCTGCTTCAACGAGGACCGCTTCGATCCCCTTTCCCCTTTCTAATTTGGATTCAAGAAGCCGGACCCGTTCCCGCGTTTCTTGAATGGAAGTGTTGGGGGGGAGAAGGAGGCTGCCTTGGATCTTTCCGGTGGGAAGCTCCGGAACGAGCCGGTAGGGAAGAAAAGCCAGGGAAATCACTCCTGAGAGAAATAGAGTAGTGCCCGCCAAAAGGGTCACCCTAGGATGTCTGAGGAAGAAAGCACTCCAAAACTGTACTCTGTCTAAAATTCTTAATGAAAGATTTCGTTGTTTTCTTTGAGGTATGGTATTGGTAATTGTCCATGTATGTGTCTTCCTCTCTTTCTTTTCTCCTTTTACTTCCTTTAAAAGCATGAAAACAGCCGGAATGAAGAAGATTGCCGTAAACAGGGAAGCCCAGAGAAGGATACAGAGAGAGAGGGAAAGATCACGAAAAATCTTCCCCAAGGGACCGGGGAGAAAAAGAATAGGCAAGAAAATAAGGGTGGAGGTAATGGTGGAACCGAGGACCCCCCCGGCTGCTTCGGAAACCGTCTTAAGGGCCCTTTTTTCTTCAGCATGATTGCTTTTTGGAAAGTGCTTCGGCGAAGATGCCTGAGAGGAGGGGCCGCGCGCGGCGGAACAGACAGGAGAAGAAGAGGAGTAGAGCCCCTCCAAAAGGACGATCCCATTGTCTGCCACCATGCCCAAAGCCAGGGCAATTCCGGAGAGGGAGACAGCGTTAAAGGTGATTTTTGCCAGGGTCATTACCAGCACTGTAATGGTCAGGGTGACGGGCAGGGAGAGAAGAGATATCCAAGGGACTTTAGGCGTGTTAAAAAGAACGAGAAGGGTAAGAAAACAAACCAACCCGCCTAAGACAATCGTCATTATCAGTTCTTTCAGGGCCTGGAGTATGGCGAGAGAGGTGTCCTCAACAATCAGAATCTCAAAGGATTCAGAAAACTCCCTCTGCCATTTTGGAAGTCTGTGCTTTACTCTTTGCACTGTCCCAACAACGCCGCTTCCTCCTCTAAGCTTAAGGGAGATGCCGATCCCCTCCTTTCCGTTGTATCTGAAAAAGGTAGAAGTATTGCCGTCACCTTTTCGTATTTGGGCAATCTGAGAGAGGCTCAGACCGGAGGTGCCGCCTCTTACAGAAACAGGGAGGGAACCAAGCTCCTCGTAGGTGTCTATCTTCAGTTTGCTTATAACCGGACGCTCTCTCTTTCCTTCCCGGACTGTTCCCATGGGAAGGGTGGTAAGGTTGGCCCGTAATGTTGATACGAGTTCCGTAATGGAAAGTTCCGAAGCCTTTAGCTTTTCGCCGTCCACCTCAATCTGAATTTCTTCCTCCTTCAGTCCTTTGACAGCACAATCCGCCACACCCTCTACGGCCAAGATTTCGGGTTTCAATCCTCCCAGAATGAGATGCCGAAGAGATCCACTGCTGGTTCCAGCCGCCGGAAGAACGGCAAGAGTGAGAGCGGGAAGGTCGTTCAGGCGCTGTTTTAACACCACAGGCCGCCGGATGCCGTCGGGAAGGCTAGGGTAGATAGTATCAATCCTCTGGCGTATGGCAGTACCGACCTCAAAATTGGAGGTACCCCAATCAAAAACAAGGGTAATGGAGGATATGCCGGGACGGGAGAGGGATTCCATGTTTTGTACTCCCCCCAGGGTAGAAAGTATGTTTTCCAGTGGAATGGTTACCATTTTTTCTACCTCCTCCGCCGGGACATCGGGATATTCGGTAATAACCTTGTACACCGGGACTATCAGGGGCGGAAATAGTTCCAGCCTATTGAGGGGCAAGGTTGCAATGCCTAGAATTACCAGAGCGGCAAAAACCGCAATGGTAGAAACCGGCCTGTAAATCCCAAAAGCGAGGACCCCTCGAAGGAGCTTCATAGGTTAACCTCCAGGGTGAAGCTATCCTTGAGGGTATTCCCATTACTGTCTTTAGCGCCTGGAAGCAGAGAGAGTGATAAGATCCCGGGATTGAAAGATTCGGAGATGGAAAGAAGAAAACGCAGTACCGTAATCCTCTTCTCTTCCCCGGGACCGGCGGGATAGAGGTTGAGAGGAGGAGGGCTTATCGGTCCTGCTTCCATCTCCTTGAAGGAGTAGTCTATGGCCGAATTGGAAACAGTGAAGCGGAAGGCCTCCAGGATGGAAGGAATGGAAAGATCGGTGTAGGCACTATGAATAATGTAGAGATCAAAACAGGCGTTTTCCGAACTCGTAAGAGAAAGATTGTCATTTAAAGATAGCTCCTGGAAATGGGGGGAAGGAAGGGTAAGATCGTTACAGAAAGCCACCCCTCCAACTTCAAGGGGAAGAGAATATGGCCCGTCCACTATAAATCGGAAGGTCTCCTCGCCCATGGACAGTTCATAGACGTCACCGTAGGTGAGAGCATCTTCGAAGAATACCCTGCAGGAGCCATGGTCTTCCGCCCAAAGCACATCATATGAAGCGTAGGGAACAATACCCGCAAGACCCTCCATCTCCTCGGGTCGCGCCGGCCTGGAGAATGTACAGATCAGGGAATCTTCCTTCTCCAATCCGGTATTGATATACCGCGTCTCCGTCTCTTCAAGGACCACTCCGGAGGGATCGGCGAGGACCTCGATAATCTCTAAGGGGGACGGCGAAGGTAAAAGGAAGGAAAATCCAATATCTCGCAATAGAGGGTTCCCAGAGAGGTCGCGACAGTCGGTATTTAGGGTGACCCTGTATTCTATTCCCCTATGATACGGCTGGTGTGGGATAAAACGTAGCACCCTTCCGTCATCTTCCCAAGAGTAGTCACCGGCAATTTCCGGGCTTATAGTATAGGCGGAGTAGAAAGACGGAATGGATATGGGTTCGGAGAAGGTGAGAATGACGGCACCTCTATCGCTCTCTATTGTCTCTCCATCGAGAGGATGGTGATGAAGCAATCTGGGATTCTCATTCTCTCTTCCGGTGAAGTATGCAAGGTCCAGCGGTTCTCTTAATGAGTTCCCTCGTGTATCCTCTCCGCCCGTTATTTCCAATCTGTAGGACCTGTTTTTTTCAATCTCCCGGATGGGCTGGATGGCGAGGGTATCTCCCTCCCATTGGAAACGCAGCGGTACCTGCTGCTCCTCTCGGTACAACCTGCAGGATTGCTCAATGGAGCTTTTATTCGGTGACGCGGAAAAGAATAAGGAGAAATTACTGAATGTTTCCGGATCCAGGTATCCCTCCTCGGGAGAGTAGGATTCAATAATGAGTGGTTCCATGTTCACAAACTCCTCTATCATTTCGCAGGAAGTGACAATTGAAATAACAAGAAAGAAAACACATAAAACGCCGAAAAACTTGGAAGCGGCACTCATGAGCCTTCAACCTTTAGGGGAATTGAAATTGTTTTTTCCAAGGTCCTTTCCCGGGAGTTTATAATTCCGCTTTTCCCCCCGGGGACTACTAAAAAATAATAGACCGATCTTCCCGGGCCGGGGTTGGAAAAACCACTCCAGCTCAGTGAGAGAAGGGAATCGTTTATCCAGGTCGCCCCTGTTTTAACCGGGACTGTGCCGGAGCTTGGGTAGAGTCTTTTAAGGTGTATCCAATCCTGTGTCTTTTCCTTTACGGACAGGGTATCGAAGCTGTCGGTAAAGGCGAAACGAAAGGTATAATCTCCGTTACCGGGAGAGAAGGTAAGAGTAAGGGGGTCTTCCACTGATTCAGGGTTCATTAGGGGAAATCCATCTTCAGGGCGTCCCTCCACCCTGGAGAGAAGGAGGAAGGGATTGGCCGGGTCGAACGAGATCGTATAATCCTCTCTCATAGGACTGCCAAAGGAGGATGCTGCCTTCCGACCCAGATGAAGCATGTATCGAGTGTCTTGAAGAAAGGGCTCCTCAGGTATGAAGATCATGTTGTTTTTCTCCGGCCAGAGGATCCTCCCCTCTATTTCCGGGCTAATGGAAAAGGCCTGGGTAACGGACCCATCGTCCATGGCAAGAGAGAATCGGATACTTATAGCCTCAGCAGGGGCAATCCCGTCCAAACCGGATGCGATGAGCGGAAAGGAGTGTTCCCAATCCGGCTCTACCCGGGAGAGGGACTGGATAGTTGGGAACCCCTCTTCCTCTACCCAAAAGCCGGTTTCTCCTAGACTTTCGGGAGGCAATCCGGCAACAGTGTAATAGGTGTCCACATTCCATGGGATATCGGGAATAATGACCAACTCAAGTCTTTGGTCCTCTTCCTGTTCCCACTGTTTCGTGATCCGATGGTCCGGGAAGATGCGGAGCTCGGATGCAACTTTTTCTGTATCCAGGCCCCCCGTAAAGATGATTCTTAGGGTACCTTCAGGTGAGATTACTCCTCCGTTTTCCGGAACGATGGTTGAAATGAGAGGAGCTTCGTATCCCCCTTTCCCCCAGAAGAAAGTAAGTTCCAGATTAACATAGCACGGTTTACCCCCTATGGTACTGTAACTGCCGGAAAGGGAGAGAAAGTAAGGAAGCCCGGGGACGGGCTTCTCCTCAGGATAGTAGGATACTATTGTTTTTTCGCACTCCGCCCTTCCTTCCAGAGGACCCCAATAGTCCCTTACCTCCAGAATACCGAGGATACTATCCGGTTCAGGTTCGTGGGGAAAATGTATTTCCAAGGGCGCACCTAGTGGAAGGACCTCGTCCTTCGCCGATGGTACTGTCCTCGGGTTCACTACCTCCTCCATCTCGACGAGAGAACAGGATATGAAAACAAAAACAATACTGGATACAATGCTCATGGTATGTAATGCGGTTTTCAAAACAAACTCCTCCTTGTGTGGGACCTGCTTATGGTGCGATCTCCACTTTTGTTCCCGACGGTACTCGGGAAATAGGGTGCTTCCAGAGAAGGGCCCCCTCTTCGAGCCCCTCAGAGATGGCGTAGTACTCTTTCCACTGGAACTTAGGGTAGATAGGATGGGGAAATAGGCGGCCTGAGCGTACTTGATACACCTCCCGGTGTTTTTTTTCATTTTCTTGCTCGAGTACGGAACTTCTCGGGACCAAAATGTATTCTTCTTTCTCTCCATAGGGGAATGTGAGGTCGACAAAATCCCCCGGTGTAAGGGGGCTTCCCTTGCCCTCCGGGTTCTCCTTTAAAGGTCCCTCTCCAAGAGTGCACCGTACTGTGGCCGACCTTGAGGTCGGGTCGAGGAAGGGAGTGATGTATCGTACCCTTCCACTTTTCTTACCATCCGGATCCTTACCATCAGGGTCCTTGTCCAGCCGGATCAGGACTTCTTGTTGGAGGTGAATATGCTCTAGTTCCTTCACCGGTACACGGGCTTCAATATCCAGAATGGTAGTATCTATGACAGAAAAGAGGATGTTTCCGCGGGTAACCAGTTCCCCTATTTCAATCCCGACCTTCGCTACTCTGCCCGTAATGGGAGACCGTATGATACTCTCATCGAGCTTCTTAAGAATCGTCCGCTTTAGGGCTTCTACCTCTCGGTATTGAGCTTTAGCTTCAGCGATTCTCCCGCGTTCCATGCCGGTTAAATTCTCTTTATAAAGAGAGAGCCGTTTGGAGGGCATGGAGGGGACAGATATTCCGTTTTTTCGGAGAGCCTCCGGGGTTATACCGAGGCTCTTCATTTTCAGCATCAGACCGGTTTTCTTGAATTCCGACATCGCCTTCTCAGCGGCGGCGGAAAAGGCGGCGAGGGATTCCGCGGAGATTCCTTCGGCTTCAAAGAGGGCTTTTTTCTTCTCTAGTATCTCCGCTGTTCGCGCCATTTCCATTTCGCTCTGTATAAGTTCTATTTCCAGCATTTCCTTTTCAATCATCCTTCTTTCCACTTCATCCTCCGCCTCCTTTAACGCGGCTTCGGCAATCTCTATTTGGGCTAAGGCGTAATCCGACTTAGCTTCTATTTCTTTGAGTTGATTTCTCAGGGCCGAAGCGTCCGTTCGGGCCAAGACCGCCCCGGCGCGGACCGCATCGCCTATTTCAACGTTGATAGATTCCACCCTTCCTTCCTCAAAGGAGGAGACCTGGGCTGTTTTCGAGGCCGCAAGGATACCGAAGGTTGAGTATTCCGGTTGAATGGTTTTGGCAGCAACGCGAACCGTTTCAATGATCAAGGGGGGGCCTTCAGCATCTGTTACCGTCTCCTCTGTATTGGTACAAGCCGCGAGAAGAAAGACAGATAATAGGAACAATACCGGGGTCTTCATTTTCTCTACTCCTCTATCTCTTCAGCAGAAACAATTTCCTCTAAGAGGAGGGTAGTACTCTTTCCCAGCAAGAGGAGAAAACCCATTTCGAACAGGAGCATCTCCTTAATCCCGCTGAAAAGTTCTATTTCCTTCCTGCTCCACTGAATTTCGGCCGTCATGTACTCCTCCTTTGTTCCTTCGCCGATCTCCATTCGTCTTTTTAAGATGTCCCTTTCATGCAGGTAGAGGTCCGCCTCGCGCCGGGTTAGGGCTATCTCGGCCCTTCGGTGGTTCCACTCCGTTATTAGCTCCTCGATGTGATATTGGGTTTCTTCATCCATTTTTTTAAGTTGACGGAGCTTTTGTGAGAGAGTCGAATCCTCTCTTCTTTTCGATAGAATTCTTCCCGGGTCAAAGGCTGTCACAGTGGAAAGGGACAATCTTCTTTCCCGTATAAGAGGTGAAGATTTTCCGATTTGTATATTCCCTTCCACGGTGGAATAGGGAAGGTCCCAAACCATGGAAATACCCAAATCGAATCCCGGGTGGTCCAGGGGGACTGTTTCCCCGGACGCAAAGAGGCCGGCATTAATATAGACTTTGGGAGGGGACAAGCTGGTAGCGGATTGAAGTTGAGCCCTCTCCGTTTCGAAAGAAAGTCGGGTCTTTCTGTAGAGAGGACCATCTCTTCTTACCATATTCATTAAGGATGCGGCCTGCATAGAATCTAAGAGCTGGTCCATGCTTCCCGTATATTCGCGTACATTAGGCGGCGGGAGGGGAAAATACTTTTCCTCGGTAATGTCGATACCGAATAGGCTTTTGGATTTTCTCTTAAGTTCCCTTTCTTCCCCCAGCAACCGCAGCTCTGCAAGCTGTACTTCCTTCGTTTTTAGAACGAGTACTTCTCTCTGGGTATAGGTGAGCTCTCCCATGAGGAATTCTTGCTCACCCAGATCCTGTAGAAATTCCGCCCTCTTTAAAAGAGATGAGAAAAGATGCTTTTTTTCTTTTAGCAAAAAGTATTCCAGGACTATATTGAAGGTAGAAAGCACAATGTCCTGTCGCAGCTCCTCTTCCCTGCTGTCCATCTGAAACCGCTGAAAATCGTTGAGAGAGACACTTCTCCTTACCTCACCCCCAAGAAAAATGGGCTGCCGTATTCGCAGTTCCAAATGGGTATTGTAATAATCTTCTCTTCCGAACCCAACTGTGCTCTCATTTACAATACCGGTTTGTAGGGTGGGAAGAAAACGAAGAGCGGCAAGATCTTTCTTGAGAGACAGAAATGTTCTTTCTTCCTTAAGCCCCCGTAGCGCAGCATTTTTGCGAATCGCCCTGGCGAGAAGTTTTTGAAAGGACAGCAATATGCGCGAATTCTCCTCGGATAATTGTCCAGGAACTGCTCCAATTTCCAGGGTCAAGCCAATGAGGAGGGGGACTAGTACCAGGGCGGTTCTTGTAAGCCTCGTATACGGGCTCATGGTATCTCCCGGAAAGTCTTCTTGAGCATCTTCATAAGCTCCTTTCCGCTCATGATGCTCCTCTCGCTTTCCCTTGTTACAATTACTACTCCCAAGGGCGAAGGGGAGGACCTCTTGAGCGGGGGCGCGTCGTAGAACTTCACCGTTAGGGTCAGAGTATTTTCCAATGTATGTCCGTAGAAAAGACTTCCCTCTTCCACCTTTACTGAGATGAAAAGAGGCGTACCTGATTCCAAGATGTCTTCGTTGTGTTTACGGATAAATACGCGTAACAGGTCCTCTGTGGTGATCTTCAGCTCCTCCGCTCCCTCGGGAGTATCAATCTGCACCGAATCCAGCTGCCATAGTTGGTTTTTCAGAGACATTTCTTCCTTACTCCATTTCTCCACCAAGGTGTTCGGCATAAAGAGAGCACACCCGGCGAGTCCACTCAGAAAGAGGATTACTAAAAGGGAAACTAACAGATAGTTTCGAGTGTTCTTCATCTCACTTATTCTCCTTCCTCTTTTTCCACTGTTTGTTCTTTCATTTGTTCTTCTTCTATTGTTTCTGCTTCTATTGTTTCTTTTTCCAGGGACCGAATAAGGGAAGCCAAGGGCTTGGCGAGGGGATGTTCACCGCTTAAGAGAGCTTCCGCTCTAATGAGTGCGGTCCTCATTTTCTCTTTCAATCCGTAGGTCCGGTACATATCCGCCAAATCAATGTAGGATTCAGCAAGATACTCCGAAAACAGTGTTGCCTGGATATAGGCCTCGATGGCGCCTTTGAGGTCCCCCTCCAACCTTCTTGCCTTTCCTAAGAGTATGAGCAGTTCGGGATCTTCCGGATCCTGCCTCAATGAAGCGAGTAGAATGCTTTCCGCCTCTGCCCCCGACCCTTGAAAGATGAGGGCCCTGGCGAGCCACTTACTCCCCGCCTGAAAATCGTTTTTCTTCTTCAGCGACGAATCTATGGTCGAACGGAAGAGGGACCCCGCTTTTTCGTAATTCCCTCTAAAAAAGTAGATCTTGCCTGCAAGAAGGGTAAGGAGGGGATTCTTTTTCAAAGGCCCCTCCTGCTTCTCCAGTAGAGATAGTGCATCCGCCTCCCGACCTTCCAGGAGGAGGCCCTCAGCTTTTTTTAGGACCTCTTCAGCCGATTGCCTGCCTGAATCGTCTCCTCCGGTACAGGAAAGGGAGAAAAAGACAAAAAGAGTGCAAAGAAGAATAGAAGAAAATCCGCGGATTCTTAAACATACCGGCGGTCCGGTGTTCTGCAGGGTGGTCATATTAATCATCATTACAATACTCCAAATCTATACACATCTTTTATTGATTGATTGCTTTTACAATCCGGAAAAAAAAGTAGATTTTTTTATTTTTTTTCTCTTTCTTGAAGCAAGTGAATGAAGAAACCCGTATCTATTGCTACGGGAGGTACGCAATGAAAAACAAACAGAAAGAAATCTTTTTTAAGAGGATGATAAGGACCCTTCTTATAACGGGAATGGCAGCCTTTATCAGCAGCGGTCTTTACGCGCAGCAATGGCCTGGAGCTTCGGACCTATACGATTTTCTCTCGGCAATAGACGAAGCGGATTATCGCTATCTCTATGCTGTAGATGGAAACAAGGTCTTAAGAGATTCCGCTGGAAACCCTCTGTACAGAGAAATGGACCTAGTGTACGGCAGGCAAGGGGACCTGGAAAACTGGGAAACCTTTGTAACAGCAGAGATGGAAAAGGCCTTGAACAGGCGGAATAAAGAGGTAGGAAAGAACGGGCCGGGAAGCGAAGAGAATGACCCCGGTCTTGCGCGGGAGTATCAGCGTATATACAACCTCAGGAAAAAGGCTTTCCTTAAGAGGCGTTTAAAAGACCTCTACTCTCTTAGAAGGGGAAATGAAAAAAAGGTACCCCAAGAGGTACTAGAACGGGAACTGGAAAGAATGAATACACGGTATTCCGGAAACCTCATGGAAGGAATAAGAGAAGAGGCAATGTCAGGCCCTGAGTTCACCGGAGTATCGGGGAACGATATGGGGAAAGATATAGAGAAAGAGATTTCCGAGTGGAAGAATGTGGAAGAGGAATACTTTCGTAACAGGCATTCTTGGGAGAAGAGGGCCTACGAGGTCCTGAGAAAGGAGGAAAACCAGTGGCGGAGAGGTTTTTCTCGAATAGAAGAGCAAAAACGGGAATGGGAACAGTACATGAAGGAGCTTTTTGAAGACGGCGAAACTGGATGGAGGAAGGCTGAAAATGAGTTATTGGTAAGACAAAGCGAACAAATGGCGGCCATTCGGGGGGAGAAAGATCGTGCCCTTTCCCTTATGGAAGAGGACCTTGGGGTAATTGAAGGTGCTTACGAAGAAGGAAGGGAACAGGTCCGGCTTGCGAGGGAGTCTCTGCATATTCTAAGAGAGATGTCCGGAGAAGAAGGCATAGCGGAGGAGATTGAGTACTGGGAAGAACAGCATCAAGCGGGATCGGCAGCGATGGAAGCGGCGGAGGAGGAGCTCTACCGCTATGTATCCAAAAAAGAGGGGTTTTCCGATGAGAGGGGACCCCTGGAGGGGGAAATTGATTATTGTAGGAGTCGACTTACTACCATAGAGAAGGAAGTCCATATTGCCAAAAGTCTTTTAGCCTACGCGGAGGACCAATCTTCCAACAGACCAAGAGAGGTGGAAACGGAAAAGCGGTTTCTCCGTGCCGGGGAGAAGTATAGCACGGCTAAGGCTGAATACGATGCCGCCCTTTCCACGTTTACAAGGGTCTTGAAAGATGGAGACAAGAATATTGAAGCTTCTCGAAGAAGGGTAAAAGAATCAGCGGAGAGACTGGAGGCGGCGGAGTTGGAGTATCGTACAGCGGAGACAATTATCCAGTATGCCTCTCACGGATATACTCCTGAAGGCTGGGAACCTAAGGCCTTGCTTCTCTATCGCCTGGAGGAAGAAAAACAATTGAAGGAGACTCTCTCTCTCCTCGAATCCATTAAGGAAAAGAGGGACGATGATTTCCTTAACCGCGGGGACCGGGAATACCTTGATCTAGGAAGAAAAACGAAGGAGAAGGAAGAAGAGCTTTCCTGGCTGCAAGAGGTAAGCGAGAAAATGGCAGACCGTCTTATGGAAGTAGAGAGATCTATGGAGCAGGAGTTAGAGCGGGGGTTTCAGTATCTGAAAGGGTTTTTCTCCTTCATCCCCAACAGAGAAGATTGGATGAAAAGAGGTTTTGAAAAAGATAATCTCCCCAATTTTACCGACCTTACCAGTAAAGAAATGGAAGAGCTTTCCTATAATGCCGATGAACTTACAAAAATGGGAGCGTCTTGGATAACCGGCCTGTTGGAGGAAAAACATCCTGAAAAGAGGCTCTCCCAGTACGGAATGGCATTCTACCACGAGACGGCAGGTAACTTCCTCAGTATTGACGATGACAGCACCCTCAATACCCTTCTGGACAAAACTGATCTCTCCGCGGATGAAATACTCCAAGAAGAAAGCAGGGCTTCCTACGGTAAAGTAAAGAATGACCCCGGGTATGGCTTTTTTAAACTTCTTCTTCTTCGAGATTGGGAAGGCCCCCTTCTTTCTGATCAGTTCATAAGAGATGATCTAAAAGGGCTTCTTTCTCGGGAGGGGAAGGGAAGGGCGAAAACCTTGATTGCCTCGAAGCGAACGGCAGGAGCAATAAACGCGGGAGTGGCAGCTGGACTATGGGTGAGTAGTTTCTTCTGTCCCTGGCTCATACCTCAGGCGATATTCCACAGCGGTTTGGCTGCGAGTTTCTACACTGAAGCGGACCGCTTGGAGGCTTTAAAGGACACAACGAAAGATTATTCAGGAGAAGATAAGAGAAAGATGATAGTTGAGGAAGGAAAATCCTACGTTCAAAAGGAGAAACTCTTTAAGGAACTGGCAAGAAAGTGGACAACCATTACGGGAAGAACGAAGGAAGGAGCTCTGACGGCGGAAGGAATAAGCATGGAAGGGTTTATAAGAAGCCTTTCCGAGGTAATAACCGAAGGGATCCCGGAGAGAATAGCAGGCCATCTGGACGACCCTTGGCAGCTCTTGAGGGACCCCGACTCCTACCCGGAGGCCCTGGCGGGGTTAATGGAAATAGCTGCTTCCGAGGGAGAGATGCTTAGAGAAGAACGGGATGCCAGGGCCCGTCTCCTGCTCGCCCAAAGGGATAATGACTATAAGCGGTATAGGACTCTTCTTACGGCGGGAGAAACGGAGAGCTCCGAGTACCAGGAATTGGTGGAAAGCTTGTTCAGGAATCCCAAGCTTACTCGTCGGGACTACTGGATGTATCAATGGGACCTGGAACGGGAAAAGGGGCGAGACTCTCATTTCACGGATCTTCTCAATCTGGCAAAAGGGGAGTTATCCAGGGGGATAGAACATGATTTTATAGGGAGGGCCTGGCTGGCAGATATGGAAAAGGAATTCTTCGAAAGGAGGAAGGCGAGCCGGCAAAACCATATAAGGGAAACCTATAGGAAGGGGGAAGAGAAATGGCGAAAGGTGGTACACGGTATAGAAGAGGAGTATTCTCAGTGGGTTGCCCAAAGTCAGAAGGAACTGGAAAAAGGACTTTCCCTCTGGAACGAAAAGTACCGTCTTATTGGGGAAGGAATTCGTGCCTGGGGAAAACAATTACAAAGCGCGGTCAGCAAAGAGGTGGAGGAGCAGTTTGTAAGGGATGTGGGGCTGGAACGAAGTTGGGTAAGAGAGGAGCTTAAGGGATTTCTTGTTCCCGATCTATCATCTCCATCAGCTTTACAAGCATCCAAGGCCACAAACGCAAGCCTCCTCAAAGGTATAACGGAGGAGCTTCAAAGAGGTCCCGGTGTTTTCCTCGGAACTGCTTCTCTTCCCTTCCACCATTCAGCCATGTTCCGTGAGACCTCGCCTTGGGATTTCAGTGAAGGAACACAGATAGACACAGGGCATATAGATGAGCTTAAGAGCATCAGGGCAAGGGCAGATCATGCCGCATCTCTTCTCACGCGTCATATGGCCTGGGTGGTGGAAGACAAAATTCAGGAAAGAATTGCTGAAATCAATAACACCACGGACCGTAATGTTAAGGCAAGACTTCTCCAGAGCGGCTATTCCTTGGAGAATTCCGCGTATGTACGGGAAGCTATTATCGACGATACCCTCTTCGGCGGCGTCGAGACGGAGAAGCACAGCATTGAGAAGTACAGGTTTTTTATCGCGCCTTCTATGGATCTGGGGGTGGATCTGTCCTCCCAAGGGATTATGGGTCTCGCCTCTGACCTTGTTGCTTCCCGCACTGCCTTAGCAGTAAAGCGGTTGCAGGATTATGCCTCCCTTATCTTCGGAAGCTTCAAGGAGGGCAGCGAAAAGGAAATCTTATCGGAGGTGGGTAAAGATTTTAAAAGAACGTATCTCCGGGAAGCTAAAGGGTTTTTCAAGGGAGCTCCCAAGAGGGACCGCGGACTTATCTTTTTTCATATTGGTTATGCTCCGGAGATGGACCCGGATAACTCCGAGGAGGTCCTAAAGGAGGGCTGGGGAGAATACGGAAGGATTTTCAGGGATTTTTTCACGAACGAAGCAAGATTGGGGCGAGGATTATCTACCCTTTATCAATCTTTTTATAATATACGTCTCTGGGATGATGATGAAGACAATGACGGCGAATCGGATGCTCTTATAAAAGCACCGAATCTCCGTTCGGTGGTGGACTTAGCTATGAGTGTTGCCTCGAATATTATTGCCCCGGGCAGCGGCTTTCTCTTTAACCTCATAGATGATGCCGGCTTCGCGTTCCTCGACGCCGGGACAGGGGAAAGGGCATTGGGGGACTCCCTTTTTAATGTGGGAAAGAAAGCATTGACGGGGCTCTTTCAAGCAGGGCTCGATACCGGATTCGGCAACATAGTAACCGACTCTCTCTCCGGTCTGGGAAAAGCAGCGGCAGATACAGTGGTCTCCGGGACCCAGGCGGGCCTGCAGCACCTGGGTGTGGAACTTATCAATGGGTTTTCGCTGGAGAAAGATTCTCTAACATATAAGGGGGAGGACCTTGCATCATCTCTCTTCTCTTCTGATGCTTTGGCGCGAATCAGCTCTTCCAGTGCTTCCGCTTTTGTTACTTCCGGGTTAACGGAATTGAATAATCCTAATGGTCATCTCACGGGCTTTTCCAGCTCCCATATGAGGGACCTAAAAGAGTTCAATAGCCTAAGCGGTGCTCTCGCCGGTGCGGCAGTGGACTACGGAATATCGGGAGAGACAACTCTGAACCTTCTTAACTTCCGGGAGCTGGCCCAACTCGGCGGTTTTTCATGGTTTAAGAACAAGGGTACTGGAGAATGGTACTCCCATGGGCTCCTCGAGTGGAAGGTAGGAGGGAAGGGTGAGCTTTCCCTCGGCAGCAGCGGGGTGGATCTGGGAATGAGTCGAAGTTTTATGGCTGCCTCAGGATTGGGCATATGGGGAGAGGACCTAAAAATCCGGGGATTTGCGGAAGAACTGGGACAGGATCTGACCGAGGGCATGCGGTATCTCTACTCCTTTGGGGATGAGCAGGGGCGGAATCTGTACAGCGGCTTGATTGATCATAGTCTGGGGTTAGATTTCTTCTCAGATGAACACATGGATTATCTTGGGGCCACGGAAGAAGTTGATGGCTTGGGAAGGGAGATTCTCCTTAATTCGGGCCTTATCAATGGGGGAAAGGACCAAATGCTTTTGGGGGTGCTCTTACAACACGAAGCCTATCGGGACGGCAGAGTCGGTGCCTCTAATCGGGAGGAGACTCTGAAGGCGGTGACAAATCATACCGAGATGGCCCTAAGGATTGCCGAGGACCCCTACTACGGCGTGACGAGTCTCTTACAGTATCCCGGGCTCTTTCTCGATGCCGCTGTGTATGCCGGGGATTCATCCTTCTTTGAAGAGTTTGCGGGGAGCCTCTACAGTTCCGAAGGTGATTTCTGGAAACTCCTGGATAATGGCAGCATAGTTTGGGACGGAAACAGGGACCTTCGGGCCCAGGGGGGACATCTGCTTCGAGAGGACCGGACCCAGTCTCTTAGTAAGTCTCTCTACACCTACCTTGGCGCGGAGGGGGCGGAAAAGGTCCTCCGGGGCATGGGTATATCCACGAAGGGCAAATCGGTGGAGGAACTCGCCTACAGTCTTATGACCGGCTCCGGGGCCTTTTGGGATGAGAAGCAGGGAAAGTACAGGATGATGACCGTCGCCGGATATAAGGATGCCCCGGGGGACGGAAGTACCCTCTCCGATGTGCTGCGCTTTTCCGTGGACCAAGAGAAAGCCCTAGCTCTTGGAAAAGTCCCCCAGTACAGTCCGGATATTTCTTGGATCAACCAGGAGGGTGAAAATATTATGAAACGGTACGGTTGTTTTTTTATGTCTGTGTTGGGTGCGGTTCAAAGTCAGGTCGGAGAGAACCTCTTGCCCGAAGAAATTGCCGCGGTGGCGGAGGAATCTTTTAATAGAGGATATCTGAAAGATGACATGTTCACCGTGGACAAGCGGGGAATTTCGCGATTGGCCTTTGAGCAGCTAGGGGAATTTAAAGAGATCCATTTTACTCCCGATGGTGAAGACGGCACACTGCTAATTGGTGCCACGGGGCGGGAGACCGTCCATGCCAGGGAGGGTAATTCCCGAGGAGAAGAGATATTCGATCCCTATCCCTGGGTCAATTATCTTAAGGGGGGAGAGTTCAAGGAAGTTCGTCCTTACAGTGTCGAGGATTACAGCCCGAGTTGGGAAGAGTATAAGGACGTTCGACTTAGGATATATTAAGGAGAATTAAGGAGACAGAAAAATGAATGCAAGAAAAGGACATAGTACATTGTTTGTGCCGGGATTGATGATTTTCGTTATAGTAATGGTTTTGCTTTTTCCCGGATGCGCGGGATTAACCGGGGAGATTAATTCGAAACCCGGAAAGCCTGAGGGAAGGGAGTATCTAAGGGTGACTTCGGTAGTCCTTCAAACAGATATTCCCCAGCTTTTTGAGGAGAAGAACAGAAGGACCCTTCTTACCGCCATACCCATGGAGGAGCTCAAAGAAGCGGCGGAGGACCAATTCCCGGTCTACATCGACACCGAGGGCTACAAAAAAGACATAGAGGACCTCTCCATATCCTTCAATCCCCTCATCGAATCCCCTGAGTTTCGCCTTTACCGGTGGGGAAAACCGGCTGAGGATGGAAAAGGAGCGGCGGTGGTAGTGGTCTGGCTTACCAACTGTTTTAGCCGGGACATGATGACCTTCTTTCTCTATCAACGGCATGAAAAGGGAGTTGAGAAGAGAACTGTGGATATATCCAGGGTGTATCGGAAAGAGTAACTACTGGGGAGGCGTACATTCTTTGTGTTACTACTTTATTGACGCCTCCCCCACTTTCCGGCAATAATTGAAGCAATAAAAAGAAAATTCAGGCATCGGGAGGCGGATTATCGGAGGCGTATTAAAGGCCCTTCTCTCATTGTATCGAGCTATTCTAAGGGCAAAACGGAACATAACGGGGAAGTCAGAGAAGAATGAGGCGGAAGAGAGGATTGTAAGCGGAAAGACCTGGGATGAGTTCTGCGATACCTTGAAATCTTCGGGTTCCTCTGTCATGGGAATGGGTTCTCCCCAGGACCCATTTACCCAGGCAGAAGGGTATCGCTATCTTACCCGTCTCCTGAGGGCCGGTCTCGAGGCCTTTGTCGAGTATAACGACGCTAAGGCCCCGGTCTTAAGAAGGATGGCGCACGAAACGGTAAAGATGGGGGCGGACAACCCGGATAACTACTACCAGAATGCGGTTATAAGCGGGGAGTATGAGTACCGGATCCACGGGAGCCGGGGAACCATTCCATTTCTTGCAATCAGCACCCATGAGGGAACCTACGGAGACGGCAGCGGGCTTCCCACTACTGGTTTTCTTAATACCACTGAGCTCAAGACCAATCCCGATGGTACTTTTGAGGTGGTCTTAAGCTGCAAAGACAGAAGCAAAGAGTATTTGAATTGGCTTCCCATGACTCCGAAGACGGGAATGGTTATTGTCCGTCAGACTTTCGCGGACCGCGAGAAAGAGGAGATTGCGGATATCACCATAGAGAGGATAGACGGTGACGGTTTACCTTCTCCTCTGACCGCGGAAAGCATCGACCGGGGGCTTTCCACTGCCTCAGCCATGGTTGCCGGTGCCTCCGTCCTCTTTTCAAAGTGGGCGAGGGACTTTCAGAAACACACCAATCAACTGCCTCAATTCGATCCCGAGGTCTCCAACCGTGCCGGGGGAGACCCGGACATAGCCTACTATCACAGCTACTGGAAGCTGGGTCCTGAGGAAGTCCTGGTTATCGAAGCGGCCCCCCCTGCCTGTGAGCACTGGAATTTTCAGCTCAACGACCACTGGATGGAATCCTTGGATTACCGGTACTACCGTATCCACATAAACAAACACACCGCTCGCTACCGGGAAGACGGGTCCTTTCGAATCGTGGTGGCCCACGAGGACCCGGGAGTAGAGAACTGGATTCAAACCGTGGGCCACGATCGGGGGACCATGTGCTTCCGGTGGGTGAAGGCGGAAGCACATCCCCAGCCGAAAACCGAAGTACTGACTATTAAGGAGTTTAAAAGGAGAGTAAGGGAGGAAAAACATGGGGTATGATGGTTCAGTGACCATTGCCTCGGAGGGGCTTAAAACAGCTTCGGAGCGGACAACCTCCAGAAACTATACCCACCCCTACCGCCCATGGGGCATCCGCTTGGCCAATGCAGTGCTGCCCCTCCTCTCGCGGCTCGGCCTTCCCCCGGGAATGGCCAAACCCCTCTCTTCGGAGGAGCTGACGCGGGCCGCCCGAAGGAGAAACTCCTTGGAGGACTTCGGGGACCCCGGGTTTCGCCTGCCCCTGGATGTCCTTCTCGACTCTATAAATGAAGAGAGTCGGCTTCATCCGGTGGGGAAGTTTATTACCCGGGAACGCCTGGTGAATATCCTGGGAAACCGCCTTCGGCGGGAGTACTGGTTCTCCCGGTATCCGGAAATCCTTGAAGAAGATGTGGAGGCACCCCTGGTTATTACCGGGCTTCAGCGGACGGGAACGACGTTTCTCCACCGCCTCCTTGCAGAGGACCCCGCGACCCTTGCCGTCCGCTCCTGGGAAGCGATAAACCCCGTGCCCTATATTGATCCCGAATCCGGAGGGCCGCTTCTTGGTCCCGAGGATAAGAGGCGAAAATTCGCCGATACCAGTCAGAAGGCCCTCTCCTATATGGCGCCCGATTTTTTCGCTGTTCATCCTGTAGAAACGGAAGAACCGGAGGAGGATGTCCTCCTTTTGGATTTCGCCCTCTTAAGCACCGTACCTGAAGCAACCCTGCGTGTTCCCAGCTATTCCAGGTGGTTGGAAGGCCAGGACCAGCTCCCCGCCTACCGGTATATGAAGGACCTCCTGAAGCTCATCCTCTGGCAGCGCCGCCGGAGGCGCCAAATAAAAGATGGAGAGGAAGGTAATTCCTTAAAATGGAGAAAACCCAAGATAATTCTTAAAACACCGCATCACCTGGAATATCTGGATGCCCTCTTTACCGTGTTTCCTAAGGCGAAGGTCATTCAGACCCACCGGAACCCGACGGTGACTCTCTCTTCTTTTTGCAGCATGATTGCCCACGGAAGAGGGGTTTTCAGCGATGAGGTGGACCCAAGAGAAATCGGGCTGGATTGGAAGAGAAAGGTCCATAGAATGATAAGCCGGGCCATGGAGACCCGGGACAGCGGTGCCTGGGGTGAGGAAAAAAACCGGTTTTTCGATATTCCCTTCACTCGCCTTATTAACGATCCTCTTACCGTTGTGGAGGAGGTACGCGGCTTTGCCGATATACCCTTCCCGGAGGAAACGAAAAACCGGGTCCGGCAGGCAGCAAAGGACCACAAGCCCGGCAAGTACGGCGTCCATCAATATAATGCTGGGGATTTTGGGTTTTCCGAAGAAGAGGTCAGAGAGGAATTTGCATCCTACATTGACCGTTTCGATCTTTCGACATCGGAGGAAAGGCATGCCTGAAGGCAAGAAAAAACAGGAAAGATACGACAGTACCTGGGCCGCCGCCCTTACCGGTATTAAAAATACCTTTAGTAAGGCTGAACCCGTCGGTGAGCTTAAGACCGAGGACCGGCTGGAAGGGAAGACCTGTTTAATCACCGGCGCGAACTCCGGATTAGGAAAGGCCGCTGCTCTGCGCTTGGCCAAGCTCGGCGCGAGGGTCATTTTGGTCTGTAGGAGAGGACACCCTGAAGTGGGAGAAGAAATAAGGCGGAAAAGCGGCAATCAAAAGATAGAAATGGAATACGCGGACCTTACCGATTTTTCCACCCTTAGCGCGCTCTGCGATCGGTTAAAGGAACGGGGAGAAAAAATCCATGTGGCGATCTTTAATGCCGGTGTAGTTCCCGGCTGGGCACGCCGGACGAAGGACGGATTCGAGGAGATGTTTCAAGTGAATTTTCTCTCCAAGGTACTTTGGGTACATCGGCTGCTTCGGGACGGGACGATACCATCTGACGATACTATTCCTTCGAGAATCATCTTTGTTGCTTCCGAGGCCCACCGCGGCGCGGGGCCCATAGACTTCGAACATTTAGGGAGCTTCGAAGAGTTCGAGATGAGTCAGAGCGTGGCCCGTTACGGATATTCGAAACTCCTTTTAACAGCCTTTTTCGTAGAACTCTCCCGGCGAATTGAAGAAGGGCGACTGGATGGTGTGGGGAAAGAGGTTTCTGTCTTTGCGCTCTGTCCCGGAGCGGTGAATACCAACATTGCCAGGGATGTCCCCGGCTGGATAAAACCTCTGGTACGAGTACTATTGACGGTGTTCTTCAAATCTCCCATGAAGGCCTCCGACCCTATTCTCTTTTTAAGCGCTTCCCCTCAGATAGAGGACCGAAACGGCCTGTACCTCCACCTAATGACGGAGAAGGAAGTCGATGATTACGCCGCTGACCCGGAGACGGGAGAAAAGCTCTGGGATTCGGCAGTGCAAATGTTGAAACCCTGGTTATAAAATAGATACAATACAGGGTGTATGAAAGAAAACATGCAGAATGATTTGGGGACATACCTTTTTTCCTTTGGCTGTATTTCTGATACCCATATAAATGAGGAAGAGGACAGCTCTGCGTCTCCATATGAAACTAATACCCTGGCAAATCCTCGGGCTAGGTATGCCGTGAATCTCTTGAACGAGGAGAACTGTGATTTTATCGTACACCTGGGGGACATTATCAATCCTGTTCCCCACTTACAGACCTACTCTAAGGCGGTAGAGAAAAGCAGGGCAATTTTTTCAGCCTGTAAAGCCCCTATGCATTGTGTACCGGGAAACCACGACGTGGGAGACAAGCCCCTGGATTGGATGCCTGCCGGTAACGCATCGGTCGAGGGGTTGGACCAGTACGAGCGGTTAATTGGGAAGCATTATTTCTCCCTAACCAAAGATGGGTTTCATTTTATTTTTCTCAACGCTCAGGTCTTCAACTCTCTTTTTCTTACAAACTTGGCCCAGAAGAAATGGCTTAAGGAGGAAATGGTCAAAGCCGGAGAGAAGGGCAACCGTATATTTCTCTTCCTTCACTATCCTCCCTTTATCACAATTCCGGAGGAGCTAAGTAATTACGATAACCTGGATGAACCGGACCGTTCTTTCCTCCTAAATTTGTGTGTAGAGTATCAGGTGGAAGCCATCTTTGCCGGGCATGTCCATAATCTTGGGTACAACAGGTACAGAACGACAGATATCTACACCCTGCCTTCCACCAGTTTTTTTAGGCTGGATTACACGGAGATGTTTCGGGACAGACCCGGCCCAAAGGATGAATACGGCAGAAACGATGTTGGAAAGATGGGTGTGGGGGTAGTCCGCATTTATGAGAAGGGTCATGTATTTCAGTGGAAGAGGACCATGGGGCGGACCTTGGACAGTGAGGAAACGTTGCCGGATAAACGGAAGCAACAGGTATTTCACTCTATGGAAGGTGACCCTGTGCCGGTGGGTATGGATCTGAAGCACCCATGGACGGAACAGATGTGGATACCCGCTAACGGGGTCCTGGAGGAGTTTGACAGAAAGTTGGTTAGAAACGATTATGGACTCTTCGCTATATGGGAGATGGGGGTGAATCGGCTTCGGATACCCCTTCAGGACATCACCCTGGAGGAGAACCGCCAAAGAATAGAAGCGGTACGTACAAAGGGATGCATCTTTACCGCGTACTGCTATGGAATACCGGAAGATGAGCAAGGCGATATGCTGATACAGCACGGGCATCTATTGGATTCCCTTGAGATTGTCTTAAAACCGAATAGATTACAACTGAACAGGATAGCCTCTACTCTAGAAGCCTTAACCCGCTTCAAAGAACGATCGGAGGTCCCTCTCTTTCTCTCCATCCTTCGGGGTGTGAATGAATATGGAGAAGTAACAACGTTCAAACACATCGTCGATCATGGGTTTCAAGGGGATGAGAAGAAGAGAATAGAGGATTTGCTCTTTATTCCGGGGTTAAAAGAGGCCTTCCGGGGACTCTATTTTAGAATCAACGCTGATGAACCAATCTTAGATACGATAATGAAGATCGATGCTATTGCAAGTATTGCGGGGCTTGAAGCCCATGTCCAAATTCGTTTGGCAGGGAATACCCTCCGGGAAGTTAAAACCGATGAAGATGAAATGATCCATCGAATTACGGAAGCCGTTGCAGGCTCTTTCTACTGTACCCACTGCACTGTTTTTTTTGATACCTTTATCGATGTTGACCGCAGCTATTTTGTAAGGACCGGGTTCTACGATCGGCTGTATAACCCGAAGAGGCCTGCCCGGATTTTCCGGCATCTAGTATCGGTTTTTAAAAACCACCGCATTAAGGAAGTCAGAAGAGTGCAGCAGCGGGAGGGGTTTTGGGGATTGGAAATCTCTTTCCGAGAGGGGAAGAAGGGGTGTTTACTGGAAAATTCTGAAGAGATATCCCTCCCAGAGCTCACCGGAAACAATCAGGGTTCTGCTGAATGCCTGGATCTTACCGAAGGAACATGGAAGTCTATCTCTCTTTCGGAGAACGTAAATTTCTCTAAGAAAGGGTATTTCCTTTTTCTTTTACCTTCCTGAAATGGGAAATTTCCTTTCCTGATTTCCCATTTCAGATATCCGTTGCCCTTTGGATGTAAGAGATAATAGTTTCCACACAGTTCTCCAATGAGAGAGCGCCCGTATCGATTTCAAGTTCCGGATTAACCGGGGCCTCGTAAGGCGCGGAGATCCCGGTAAACTCGGGTATTTCCCCGCGAATTGCCTTGGCGTAGAGCCCCTTGGGGTCTCTCGCCTTACAGATTTCGATGTCGCAGCGAACGAAGACTTCGGAGAACCCCTGTGGCGGCAGCAGATTCCGTACGTAGTTTCTCATTTCGATATTCGGGGAAATGAAGGAACAAATAACAATGTGGCCCGCGTCGTAGAAGAGTCTTGCCACATGTCCGATCCGGCGAATATTCTCCTTCCTCTCTTCCGGAGAAAAACCCAAGTCTCCGTTCAAGCCGTGCCGGACATTGTCCCCATCGAGGAGATACACCTGTTTTCCCGCGCGGAAGAGAATGTCCTCTATTTGGCGGGCCAGGGTGGATTTACCCGCTCCGGAGAGCCCGGTGAACCAGAGGGTATGCCCCCGGTGCTTGTTTCGTTTTTCACGCTCCTCCCGGGTAATGAGCCGCTTCTCCCACACAACATTGCTCGATTTTTTCACCGTCGCCGCGGTGAGGGAGGCTAAGTCCCGTGTTTCGCCGCGGATAATGCCCGCTCCCACGGTAAGGTTGGTGGATGGATCGATAAGGATAAAACTTCCTGTGTTTCGGTTTCTCTCGTAGGGATCGTAAAAGATCGGGGCGGCGGTCTCTATTTCCACCCGCCCGATTTCATTGAGGCTGAGTGCTGTTGCTTCTTCCCTGTGGAGGGTTTTCACGTCGATCCGGTAGCGGAGGGAACTTATGTAGGCTTGGGTTTGCAAGGTGGTGTGTTGAATAATGTAGTGGGAGACGGTGCTTAGGGGTTTGCTGTCGTCCATCCAGCAGAGGACCGCCTCGAAACGGCTTCCCATGAAGGGAACATTGTGTTTGCGGACAATCATGTCCCCTCGACTTACATCCACCTCGTCTTCTAAGGTGATCACCACCGACTGTTTTTCGTAGGCCTCCTCCAGTTCTCCTTCGGCGGTATGGATTTCCTTTACTTTCGAACCTGTCCGGGCGGGGAGGACAAGAATTTCCTCTCCCTTCCGGATTGTCCCGGAGGCAACGCGGCCGGCGAAGCCTCGGAAATCCTGGTGGGGCCGGATTACATACTGGACGGGAAAGCGAAAATCGATAAGGTTTCTGTCCGCGGCAATGGTAATATTTTCCAGGTAGTAGAGAATTGTCCCCCCCTGGTACCAATCCATCCTCTCGCTCTTATGGACCACGTTATCACCCACCAGCGCGGAGACAGGAACGAAGATGATGTCCTTGATTTCCAGTTTCTCCGAAAAATCCCGGTACTCCTGGACAATTCGATCAAAGACCTCCTTGGAATAGTCTACCAAGTCCATCTTGTTTATCGCCACAATTAAATGCGGTATACCCAAAAGAGATGCTATAAACCCGTGTCGTTTAGACTGGGTTACCACGCCGTTTCGAGCATCTATAATGAATATAGCCAAATCAGCTGTAGATGCTCCGGTAACCATGTTCCGGGTGTACTGCTCGTGTCCCGGGGTGTCGGCGATGATAAACTTCCTCTTCGGAGTGGAGAAGTAGCGATAGGCCACATCTATGGTAATCCCCTGCTCCCTCTCCGCCCTTAGACCGTCGGTAAGAAGAGCGAGGTTGATCTCCTTTTCCCCCCTCAGCTCAGATGTGCGTTTGAGGCTCTCCACCTGGTCTTGGAAGATCACCTTGCTATCGTAGAGCAGACGTCCGATGAGAGTGCTCTTCCCATCGTCTACACTTCCGGCTGTGGTGAACCTGAGGAGTTCTCGATTTAGATAATCCTCGGTTGTATACACTTCTGTTTTGTCGCTCATTATTTTGCTCCTCAGATATCCTTACTCTTTAGAAGTAGCCGTCCTTCTTTCGGTCCTCCATGGCGGCCTCGGAACGCTGATCATCCGCCCGTCCGCCCCGCTCGGAGGTCCTTGTTGAAGCGATTTCCAGTATGATATCGGTAAGGTTCTCCGCCAGGGATTCCGTAGCACCGGTACAGCTCATGTCTCCAATGGTCCGAAAGCGAATCGTTCGTTCCTGGGGGACCTCTTTTTCCTGAAGGTCAACATAAGGGGAAACCGCTAGGATGACCCCGTCTCGTACGAAAATTTCTCTTTTATGACTAAAGTAGAGAGAAGGCACTTCGATAGTTTCCAAGGCTATATACTGCCAAACATCCAGTTCGGTCCAATTGCTCAGAGGAAATACCCTAAAGTGTTCTCCCTTCTTCTTTCTCCCGTTAAAAAGGTTCCACAGCTCGGGGCGCTGGTTTTTGGGGTCCCATCTGCCGAAATTATTCCGAAAGGAAAAGAAACGTTCTTTGGCCCTGGCCTTTTCCTCGTCCCTCCTGGCACCGCCCATGGCCACATCGAACTCGAATTCCTTAAGGGCATCGAGGAGAGTCACTGTCTGCAGGGCGTTTCTGGAGGAGGCGGGGCCCTTTTCTTCCTGCACCCTCCCCGTGTCGATGGAAGCCTGCACCGTTCTTACCAGTAATGTTGCTCCCATTGCCTCTACGAAGCGGTCCCTAAACTCCAGGGTCTCCGGGAAGTTATGTCCCGTATCAATATGCAGAAGGGGAAAGGGGAGCTTTCCGGGGAAGAAGGCCTTTCTTGCCAGGTGGGCCATACAGATGGAGTCTTTTCCCCCGGAAAAGAGCATGACCGGCCGCTCAAACTGGGCTGCCGCCTCTCGGATAATGTAAATTGCCTCGGATTCAAGTTCCCGTAGATGGTCCATGTGGTACGTTGGCATTGCTTTTACTCCTAGTCTTGTTCCAACCCATGCTTTTTCTTTCCTTGTTGGCTATCCTTTTGGGTGGAAGGGAGGAAGAATTTCATCTCCTCTTCCCTGGCGGCCAGGAAAAAAGGGTTGTGTATATCTTCTTTGTTGTATACCAGCGGTTTCTTTCCTTCTACATCAACAACATAGGCCCCGGCGGCGCTGCAGACGGCATGCGCCGCGGCGGTGTCCCACTCCATGGTTGGACCGAAGCGGGGATACACATCCGCTGACCCTTCGGCGATTCTACAGAGCTTCAGGCTGCTCCCGCTGGTAACTACCTCCACGGGGCCGTACTGTCCTCTTAGGTGTTGGATATACTCCTCAGTTTCAGTCGATCTATGGGACCTGCTGGCCACGACCCGAAGGGGTTGTCCCGTCCCCGTCCATGAGGGGAGGGGAACGCAGGTATCGAAAATTGTTTTTACAAGATCTTCGTTGGTGTTGTTTTCGTAAGCTTTAGTTTCATGGTTAGTTACCGGCCCGTATCGGAAGGCGCCATTTTCGGAAATACCGATATAAAGGGTCCGTTTTACCGGTACGTACACGAATCCCGCGCAGGGTGAGCTTCCTCTAATAAGAGCAAGGTTCACCGTGAATTCTCCGTTTTTCTTCAGAAATTCCTTCGTGCCGTCCAGCGGGTCTACAAGCCAAAAGAAAGGCCAGTTTTTTCTTTCCCCGTAGGGGATAGCGGAGCCCTCCTCCGAGAGGACCGGAAGAACATCGGGGACTTCAGAGGCCCCGTACTCCTTTCCTCCTTCACCTTGCACGAGGCGGAGACTCTCCCGGGACGGAATTGCCGTCAGCCCTTCCTGCAGGATCCGGTGTGCCTCTCGGTCAGCCAGGGTAAGGGGAGAACCATCCTGTTTTTGTTCCGCTTCCCAATCTTGAGCGTTGTAAACGGAGAGGATCTTCTCACCGGCATCGATGACTATCGAGGCTATCTTGCGTACTGTGGGTAGAAGATGAGAGTGAAACATGCAGGTATTATCCACAGGAAGCGTTTTGTTGTCAAACCCGACCCGGTAATGCTTCCGCATACTGTAAAAGTAGTCTTTGAGAAAGTGGTTTTTAGAAAATGTGTCTTTGAAGAAGCGTACGAAGGTCTTCAGGGGAAAGGGGCAGCTTAGAAGAGTACTCTCTCTCTATGTATTGTTTTACGATGGCAGGGTAAACTCCGGCGGGTCCGGCGGAGGCAGCGGTATAAGCGCCGTTAGCCTTTGGACCTTTCTCATGGAAAAGAGAGTTTTTGTCCTCTATGAACGCGCTTATTCGGGCAAAGGTCCTATCGCAGCTCTCCTGCGCTATGGTAGCCAATTCAGCAAAGAGGGATTGTCCGGCTCCCTTCTCCTGAGGAAGGGTAATGACAGAATCGAAAAAGGCGTAGGTTTTTTTCAGGAATTGTGGATAAAAGCTCCTTCTGAAGGGCTGCAGGGAGGAAAAGAAGGGCGAAATCAGGGTTACAAGCACAGCCGGGGCGGGAGAGTGGAAGCTTCCTTGGATCCGGGAGTGAAGGTGAATGGCCCGGCTTACCTCCTTTTCGTGTCCCATCGATTCTCTAAAAAAATAGAGGGAGAGATGCTCTATCAGATCCGAATTTTCCCTTTTTGCTCCGGATCGGATATCCCTATACCGTCCGCCTTCGGGGAGGAAGCTGTTTTGCCTCACATACACGTCCAGACATGTTTCCACCAAATAGTGCTTTTCTATAATCCTCCTCCTCGTCCTCTGGGGTTTTTCGCCTTTATGCATTTCTTCCTCAACAGTTCCGGTCAATTGCTGGACTAGAGGATGAAAAATTGCGTCCGTTATGACATGGCATGCGGTCCCCGCAAAAAGACTAAGAAGGGGCGGAGGTATCTCTAAACGATACCTGCGGAGGATCTCTTTTAAAGACACGAAGGAGTCATTTTCCCCTTCTCCATGGGTCTGAAGGGCGATTTTTTTGAAGGTCTCCTTGTTTTGACCGTATAGATAGTAGAAGGGAGTATCCGGTGTAACCGATCCCAGGAGAAAACAGTAAGGGCAGGAGCGGACCGCCTCCATAACCGGGCTGGCTGGGGAAGGTCCTGAAGGTTCTTCGAGAATTTTTTGTGCTATCAGCCAGTGGGTGTATTCCTTCGGCATGCTTCTCTATTCCGCCGCTTCCGTGTCGGCGTCCTCTGAGACATGGACACGCCTCAAAAAGATTCCCCCAATAATGAAGAGTATGCTGATGCTTAAGATGCCAAAGGCGGAGTTTTTGGTTAGAGTGGAGAAGAGGGCCACTAAAAGAGGACCAACGATAGCGGCAAACTTCCCGAAGATATTGTAAAACCCGAAAAATTCAGCGGAGTACTTCTTGGGAATGATTTTTCCGTAAAATGAGCGGCTGAGGGCCTGAATCCCACCCTGGGAACTTCCTACTAGGAGGGCCAAAAGCCAAAAGAAGATCGTCCTAAGCTGGTCTGTCCCCAGGAGGGGAAGAAAAAAACCAACTATGGTAATAATTATGTAGACCCCAATACCGATAAAGATCATCCTGCGGGCGGAAAACCTGTTTGCCAATCTGCCGTAGAGAAGGGCGAAGGGAAAAGCGACTACCTGGAGGAGAAAGAGGACTACCAACTGGGTGGTCTGATCGATCCCGATATCGTTGGCAATGGGAATGGCCATTTTAATAATGGTATCCACCCCGTCAATATAGAAGAAATAGGCAATGAGAAAGAGGAAAACCTGCTTATACTGTTTTATATGGGAAAGGGTTTTTCCCAGTCGCTTAAAACTTTCACGGATTGGATGAGCATGCGGTTGTATATAGAACTGTTGTTTCACGTTCTTCAGAATGGGGATGGAGAAGACCAGCCACCACCCGCCGGTAATAAGAAAGGAAATCCGCGTAGCCAGGACCTGTTCAATACCCAGGGTTTTGTGGGTCAATACAAGACCAATGCCCAAAACGAAGGGAATGCAGCTCCCGATATATCCCCAGGCGAATCCGTTGGAGGAAACCCAGTCCATTCTCTCCCTCGTTGTGATATCCACCAAATAGGAATCGTAGAATATATTGGCACCGGCGAACCCGATCGCCGTGGCAGCGTAAATGAGAAGGGCCGACATCCACTGTCCCTGGGTAATGAAGAAGAGACTCAATGTGCCGACTACTCCAACAGAGAAGAAGAAAGCGAAAAAACGTTTTTTCATCCCCCGATAATCGGCAATTGTTCCTAAGACCGGTGCCAATACCGCGATAACGAGAGACGCTATCGTATTCGCGTACCCCCACATGGAGGTAGAGGCGTATCCCTCTACACCGGAGGTAACCACGGTCTTAAAGTAAATAGGAAAAATGGCAGTGGTAATTACGATGGAGTAGGCTGAATTAGCCCAGTCGTAGAGAATCCAGCTCCTTTCCTCCTTTGTCATTTTCCGCATCTTACCCATGTTTACTCCTCCTTGAACCCCTTTCAAGTTTTTTATTGCTGCATTCTATCCCATTATAATGGGCCTGTACGCCGCGGTGTATAAGTTTTTCATGAATTTTTTTAAACCTGAACCCCGCTGCCGATTTGGATATACAATTTTTCGCTAATAAAATGAAGCAAATTCAGAATTGAGGCTCTTTCAAAATGCTATTTTTCAGAGCCTCAATATTGGGTCGATT
>CAYXSD010000008.1:44454-53082 GCA_964466335.1 uncultured Spirochaetales bacterium | reverse complement strand
GTTTCACTATATCAGGGTGAAGGCAAGATTTCTATGTTTTACATATAGATAGTGGAAGGGTGTACGATTTTTATTGACGAGGTACCGGGAGTTGACTACACTCACCTCATGCGAAAGCTTTATTTATTGGAGAACCCAATAAAAGAATATGCTTGGGGATCTCCCACTGCAATATCGGAACTTTTGGGAACGAAGAACCCCAGAGGAATACCTCAAGCGGAGATGTGGATGGGGGCACACCCATCATCATCCTCTAGAATTCAGGTGAACGGGGAGTATTCCACTCTCTTGGACCTTATCAACGAAGACCCGGAAAGGGTATTGGGGAAAAGGGTTGCTGATACTCACGGTCCTGTCCTTCCTTTTCTCTTCAAAGTACTGGCAGCGGAGAGGCCCCTCTCGATACAGGCCCATCCCAGCAAATCTCAGGCTGAGGAAGGCTGGAGAAGGGAGAATGAAAAGGGTATTCCCCTGGACGCTCCGGAGAGAAATTACAAGGATGATAACCACAAACCGGAACTGATCTGCGCGTTAACCGAGTTCCACGGGCTTTGCGGCTTTAGAAAGATTGATGAGGTCCTGGTAGAATTTCTTCCCCTGGGGGTAGACGATTTGGAACCCCTGGTGGAGGACCTTAAAAAGAACCCTAATTCCCAGGGACTTAAAGATTTTTTCATTTCCCTAATGAACCTTCCGCCGGAACAGCGTAAGAGACTTACACGGGAGGTGGTAGAGGTAATTCAGGACTTGGAGGGGGAGAGATATCGATGGGTGGAGCGTTGTGCCGGCTACTATCCCGGCGATATTGGCGCCATTGCGCCCCTTTTCCTTAACTACTTTACTTTAGCGCCTGGGGAGGCACTATATTTGGAGGCTGGAAAACTTCATGCATATCTTAAAGGAGTAGGGGTGGAGATTATGGCTAACTCGGATAACGTACTCCGAGGAGGATGCACATCGAAGCATATCGACTTACAAGAACTGTTATCGGTGTTAACATTTCAAGGCGTCACGACTGATACCATCAAGGGAGAAAAGAAAGGAGATTGTTCTTTCCTCTATCCCACACCCGCTCCGGAGTTTCTTCTTTCCCGGGTTGAACTAAAGGAGGGGGCGACCTATAGAAGCGATAAGGACAGAGTGATTGAGGTCCTCCTCTGCGCGAGCGGTAATATGTCTCTCCACTGTAATGACGAATCGGTCAATCTTAAAAAGGGACAGTCCCTTGTAATTCCTGCTGAAAGCGGCCTTTACAGCATAAGCGGTTTCGGCACACTGTACACCGCCACTATACCCTAGAATGAGAAGGGAGGCAGGGGTGAGAATATGGATAGACGGTGACGGTTGTCCCAAATTGATTAGGAACATTATTATAAGGGCAGGAAAGAGAAGGGAAGTCCCCGTAATTTTTATCAGCGATCGGGCCCTTCCGGAGGTGAAGAATACTTGGGCAGAGATGAGAATAGTCGAACAAGGCGATCAGGCGGTAGACAGGTATCTTGCTGATACTATTATGGAAGGTGACCTGGTAATTACCAGAGACATACCTCTGGCGGCTGAACTTATAGAGAAAGGCGCCCTCGTTTTAGATGATCGGGGAAACCTCTTCACTGAGTCGAATATCGGGGAGCGGCTTTCCACTCGTAATTTTCTCTCGACATTGAGGGATAGTGGAGTAGGGACAGTGACCGGTTCATTTGAATACGGAAAGACAGAGGTAAAGGCCTTCTCAGATCTTTTGGACCGCACCCTTACCCGGCTTACAAAAGACAATCGGTTTACAAGAGACAAACAGCAAGGAAAGGACCTTTAAGGGGTACGCTATGAATAGGAGGAGATGTGGAAATGAAGAGACTATGCGAGAAAACATGTAAGAACAGCCGAAAACCCCTTAGAGGAAAAAAAATGCCTAATCCTTTTGAAATTACCTCCGGGAAGTGTAATACTATTAGTATGAAAAAAAGCTTGTTCCTTTTTCTCCTATGTATTCTTACTGTGCTCTTTTTATCTACCTGTTCCATAAATAAAATGGTTATGGGATACGCGGCGGATGCTCTTAGCAGCGGGTCCTCCGGGTCGGTCTTTACTTCGGATAATGATCCCGAACTTGTAGGAGATGCTATCCCCTTTGCCCTGAAAATGTATGAAACCCTTTTGGAATCGAACCCGGAGCATGTTGGACTCCTTATCACTACGGGAAGCGGTTTTGTCATGTATGCAAACGCCTTTGTTCAGGGACCGGCGGATATGCTGCCGGATTCGCAGTACCAAAAGAAGAAGCGCATGATGGAGCGGGCAAAGAAGCTCTATCTACGGGGAAGGAAGTACCTCTTCCGTGCCCTTGAAGTGAAACGGCCGAATTTCTTGGAACTTGTGAAAGAGGAGAACTACGGGGAGGCCTTTGAACCCTTTACCGAAGAGGATGTTTCACTTCTGTACTGGACCGGGGCCAGTTGGCTTGCGGCAATATCCGTCGATATCTTTGACATAACCCTGGCGGTGGAAATTACTAAGGCAGGAGAAATTATGAAGAAAGCCCTGGAGTTGGACCCGGATTACGGTAGCGGGGCCATTCATGACTTCTTCATTCTCTACTATGCCTCCGTTCCGGAAGGTCTAGGGGGAAGCATTGAAAAGGCAAGGTATCACTTTAATAGGGCTGTTGAAATATCAAAAGGGGTAAACCCTTCACCCTATGTAAGTTTGGCTGCCACGGTATGCATAAAAAAACAGCTTAAAGATGAATTCGTCATGCTTCTTGAAAAGGCCTTGGCCATTGATGTAAATGAGCATCCGGAGAATAGGTTAGCGTCCATTATTAGTCAGAGAAAAGCCTCCTGGTATTTGGAACACCTGGAGGATTTCTTTCTCCCACCCCTGGATGAAGCTGAAATGGATGAGGAATTTTTTGATGAAGAATTCATGGATGAAGATTACGAGGAAGATTCTTTTAATGAAGAAGGAGAGAGTGATGAAGAGGGCTTTTAAGAAGTGGGTGTTCGCGGTATGTCTGACAGCGGTGTTTCTTCTCCCAATAACGGCAGTAACTGCTGGACCCCTGGAACTTAAGATAGCGAGTGTCGCGCCTAAGGGGTCTCCCTGGGACGATGCGCTTAGAAAGATAGCTGCTGATTGGGAAAAGATTTCCTATGGACAGGTAACTATGAAGATCTATCCCGGAGGAATAGCCGGAGAGGAAGCGGATGTTATTCGGAAGATCCGCTTCAACCAACTTCAGGGTGCTGTCCTTTCAGCCTACGGTTTAAACGAGATAGCCCGGGACACCCTGGCCTTGAGTATGCCCTTTATTTTAAAATCTGACAGAGAATTCGATTATGTACTGGATAAGATTGGACCTGAGCTGAAGAAGAAAGCTGCCAGGAAGGGGTTCAGAGTCGTTTCCTGGACGAATACCGGGTGGATATATTTTTTTACTAAGGACCCGGTTGTATATCCCAGAGATTTAAAATCCCAACGTATTGCTGTTTCTCCCCTGGAACCTGCCATGGCTCAGGCCTTTGAAAATCTCGGATACAGTACCATTCCCATTTCCGCAACGGAGATGCTCACCCAGCTAAACAACAACATGGTGGACGCGACATTCAACCTTACCCTTGCGGCCGCTCAGTACCAGTGGTTCGGTATAGCAGACAATATGACGGACCTGCCCATTTCTCCCACTTTAGGCGGTATTATTCTCTCTGAACGGACCTGGAGAAAGATCCCTGAGGCGATTCAACCGGATCTTATTAGGGCCGTGGAAGAAACTGCCGCGGAACTCTACGAAGAGACCCAGGACCTGGTAGCTGATGCTCTAAAAGTGATGCGCTCCTACGGTCTAAAGGTACATCAGGTACCTCCTCAGGCGGAGGAATCTTGGCGGGAAACCTTTAGACAGGGCATTGAGATGGTGGTCGGGAAGATTTTCTCCGAAAAAACATTTAATGATGTTATACGATACCGAGACCAGTATCGGGGAACTCGATAATACAGTATAACATCTAAAGATAGGGCTTTTCCTAATGGTGAAAGCAGCTGTTCAATTCTAAAGCATGTATAGAGCGAAGAGGAGGGAATGTGGCAGATCTGGGGGTCAAGGAAGAGAGAGGACAAAAAGGAGGAACCGGCCTTCTTTCACCTGTTGAAACGATAGAGCTTGGCTTGGCAGGAGCGGTACTTCTGCTTTTGGCGGGCATACCTTTTGTGGAGATCATCATCCGAAAGGTATTCCAAACAGGGGTACCCGGTTCTTACGAATATATTCTACATCTCGTACTCTGGGTCACCTTCGTCGGCGGGATGGTTACCACCAGGGAAAAGGGGCATCTCGCTCTAACAGCTGGGCTGCAGAGGTTAAAGGGGGGTATTCAGGAGAAAATTTCGGTATTCAACAATGTGCTTACCATGGTTTTTACCTTTGCCTTTTTCTGGAGTTCTCTTAGTTTTCTGGTCCTAGGTTTCGATCCGAGTATGAAAGTGGGCTTTCTTCCTATACAGCTGGTAGTTGCCATTATTCCTGCAGGATTTCTTGTTATGAGCCTCCACTTTTTTGGGCATCTGCCCAAAGAGGGTCTTGCGAGAATATGGGGTGGTTTAGGGCTAGTTCTGGGTACCCTGATCTCTATTCCGTCGATAACCAATATGCTTTCTTTTTATATCTTTCCTCTTCCTGAGTTTTTTTTCCTTATTTCAGACGCTATTTATACCACTATGTCGGTGGCTGGGGTCCCCCTTGTTATTCTCCTTATTCTAAGTGCCTTCACAGGAACACCAATCTTCATTGTTCTGGGAGGAATCGCCTATATTCTCTTCTCCCGGGTGGGAGCACCTCCGGAGGTCATTCCCAACGAGGGGTATGTTGTTCTTACCAGCGATACCATTCCGGCAATTCCCCTCTTTACGGTGACCGGATTTATTCTCTCTGAAAGCAAAGCCGGCGAAAGGCTTGTACATCTATTTCGCACTTTCTTTGGATGGGTCCCCGGAGGTTTGGTAATCGTTGCTGTGCTGGTATCCGCCTTCTTCACCACCTTTACCGGGGCCTCGGGAGTTACAATTCTTGCATTGGGCGCTCTTCTCTCTTACGCCCTGGTCAACAGCGGACGATACACGGAGAATTTCAGCAACGGATTGCTCACCGCTTCGGGCAGCATCGGACTTCTCTTCCCTCCGAGTCTGCCAATTATTATGTACGCGGTAATGGCACAGATAAGTGTTAAAGAAATGTTCCTTGGGGGTATTCTTCCGGGGGTCCTGATGGTCCTCGCTCTTTCCGCGGTAGGTGTGGTAACAGCTCTACGTGGAAAGGTGAAGAGGGTTCCTTTCAGCGGTAGAGAGGCCCTCTCCGCCATGAAAGATGGAATAGGAGAGGTGCTCCTTCCTGTTATTATCATTCTGGCATATTTTGGAGGATTTACTACCCTTATTGAGACGGGTGCCTTGGCGGTGGTCTATACACTGGTGCTGGAGGTTTTTATTAAGAGAGACCTCCGAGTAAGGGACCTCCTTAGGGTTGTAAAAAAATGTACCCCCATTATAGGCGGGATTCTTATAATTCTGGCGGTAGCGAAGGGACTTTCATATTACATCGTAGACACGGAGGCCCCACTTCGGCTCTCTGAGTGGGTGGGCGAGTCAATACAATCGAAGTATGTTTTTCTTATTCTCCTCAATATTGTGCTCCTCATTACTGGCTGTCTCATGGATATTTTTTCCGCCATTATGGTTGTGGTCCCGCTGATAATTCCTCTGGGAGAGCAGTTCGGTATACATCCGGTACATTTGGGGATTATCTTCTTAGCGAACCTGGAACTGGGATATCTAACACCGCCGGTAGGCCTTAATCTCTTCTTGGCATCATACCGCTTTGAGAAACCCCTTTCCACCATCTATAGGAATGTAATACCCTTTTTCATTATCCTTCTTGTTACCGTTCTCCTTATTACCTATGTGCCCTGGTTCTCCCTTAGCTTCGTAGGAGGGCCCTAGAATTCCGCGGAGTGAGGGAAGCGGGGAAAGGGAATAACGTCCCTGATGTTTTTCATTCCAGTAACGTACTGAATGAGTCTTTCAAATCCCAGCCCAAATCCGGAGTGGGGGACCGTACCGAACCTTCTGAGGTCCAGGTACCACCAGTAGTTTTCCTTTGGAAGACCCATTTCATCTATACGGGACTCCAGGGTGTGAAGGTCCGACTCCCTCTCACTGCCGCCTATAATCTCCCCTAGCCTGGGCACCAAGACATCCATAGCACGAACAGTCTTTTTATCCTCGTTGACCTTCATGTAAAAGGCTTTTATCGCCTTTGGGTAATCCGTCACAATCACCGGTGACTCGTGAATTATTTCTGTGAGATAGCGTTCATGTTCAGACTGTAGGTCTTCCCCCCATTTAACGGGAAATTCAAAATCGGCGTCAGCTTTCTTAAGTACTTCAATTGCCTCAGAGTAGGTTATTCTTACAAATTGTTTCTCAATAATCGATGTAAGACCATCTATAATACCCTTTTCTATCCAGGTGTTGAAAAAACTCATGTCTTCCGAGGATTCGATAAGGACTGTCTCCAGAATATACTTAAGAAACTCCTCCGCCACATCCATATTTCCTTGAATGTCGCAAAAGGCCATCTCCGGTTCTATCATCCAGAATTCCGCAAGATGTCTGCTTGTTTGAGAATTCTCCGCCCTGAAAGTGGGCCCGAAAGTGTAGACATTTTTCATGGCCAGGGCGTAGATCTCCGCTTCCAGCTGACCGCTTACGGTAAGGCTTGCGGGCTTTCCAAAGAAATCCTGACTAAAGTCCACCTTACCCTGGCTCATAGGAGGTTTGTCTATGGGTAACGTCGTTACCTGGAACATTTCACCCGCGCCTTCGCAGTCGCTCCCGGTAATGATGGGAGTATGAATGTAAAAGAAGCCCTTCTTCTGAAAGTAGCGGTGAATAGCAAAACTCATGGTGTTTCTCACCCTGGCAACGGCGCCTAAGGTGTTCGTCCTGGGGCGAAGATGAGCAATTTCCCGAAGATATTCAAAGCTGTGTCTTTTTTTTTGGAGGGGATACTCCGGAGGAGCGGAACCGAAGACGGTGATATCCTTTGCCGCAAGTTCCGCCTTTTGATTTTTTCCCGGAGAGGGTCGAAGAGTTCCCTTTACACGGAGGCTGGACCCGGTAGTAATTTGAGGAATTTCCGCTTCGGCGGAAATTCCTTGTTCTTTCTCTATGACAATTTGAAGGCTCCGTAAAGCGGAACCATCATTTAGTTCGAAAAAGCAGACCGTTTTTGAGTCTCGCTTTGTCCTTACCCATCCCTCTACTATTATTTCTTGGTCCGCGGGTTCCATGTCTAGTACAGACACAACTCTATAGATTTCCATTGGTTCTCTTTGCTCCTTAGCCTTACTAGTATTTCACCTACATCCATATCACAAGCGGGGAAATAGGTCAAACCGGCATACCTGGAATTTCTGACATGTTCTCTGACATGTTCTCTTCCATATTTAGTTGTCTTCGGGTATTATTGCAAGAGTGAAAACTGTCATTTTTTATGTGTGTCTCATTTCTACTGTGCTCTTCTGGGATATGGTGCTTCGAACACTCATTGTAATTAAGTATAGCCTAGCCAGGAAAGTAATAAACAGGATGGATTCGAAAATTGGAGAGGCCATGTTACGCCTGGCCAGGGTGTACATGGGGCTGCGTGTAATTCGAGAAGATATAGATTCATCTAACCTTCCCCATCATTTTCTTATTCTTTCCAACCATCAGAGCTTCTTGGATATTCCTGTTATCTATACCTCTTTCCCCTCTATAAATCCAAGATTTGTGGCAAAAAAATCACTTGGGAAGGGGGTCCCCCTCATTTCTTCCCTCCTAAGGGTTGAGCAGCATGCCCTTATAAATAGACAGAAAGATTTTGCTTGGGCCATGAAAGCCATAGTAAACCTTGCCAAACGAGCAAGGAGAGGATACTGTCCGGTAATTTTTCCTGAAGGAACAAGATCAAAGACGGGGGAGCTGGGGAAATTACATTCCGGTGCGGTGAGAATGATTCTCTCTACCTCGCCCATGCCGGTGTTAACAGTTGTGATTGACGGTGGTTATAAGCTTTCTTCTTTGAAGGAACTAGTAAAGTACGGTATTGCCTATGATCTTCGGATAAAGCAACTAAAACTCTACCCAACTCCGAAGAATAAAAAAGAGGTCCTCCTGCTTCTACAAGAGACCAGAGAGAAAATGGATAAGCAGCTTCGGATCTGGCGGGAAGAGGAGCAGAAAAAGGTCCCTGCTGGAACCGAAAAAGAATAAAAAAAAGCGCCCCCCTAAGGAAGCGCTGCATTAGTCACCATTTAAAAAGCATTAGCGAAAATCTCTGGGTCTACGCTCCTGTCGATGACACTTTTCACATTCAGCTAAATTCTTCAATTTACCCTTGGCAAATATAGATTTCATTTTTATATCTCCACCGCAGGGGCAGCTAAATTTCTGAGCTGCCGAGGCGGTTCGGGCATTTTTACTAACCTGCGCCATAGTTCTTACTCCTTATATGCGATACATAATAATACTTCTAAAAGTATGTCCTATTCGAACAATTCTACTTATGAAAGTGCTTTGGACTTTCCTATTCGGACT
>CAYXSD010000008.1:0-44354 GCA_964466335.1 uncultured Spirochaetales bacterium | reverse complement strand
TCCTATTCGGACTTTCATAAGAATTGCTATAGAGTTTACCGTCTGGCGGAATATAACAAATATCTGGGGAGATGGTCAAGTTTCTACAAGGGAAATCTGCCATGAGTTTTTCCCGGGACCCCTGGAAATGTTTGAAAGAGGAACTTCCACTGTCCTGCCGTCATTTCCCACCATTTTCATTATTTTAGAGAGAATATTGACATCGGAAACCCGAAATATTTCGTCCTGGACCTTTATTTTACTGCCTTCGTTGGGGTATTTTCGCTTTTCCTCCCTGTAGAAATCGTACTCATAGGAGAGACAGCAGAGTAAGCGTCCGCATGGACCCGAAATTTTCATAGAGTTAAGGGAGAGGTTTTGTTCTTTTGCCATTTTTATGCTCACTGGCTCTAATTTGTCTGTAACCCCATGACAGCAGTACTTTCTGCCGCATACCCCCATACCGCCCACCACTCTGGACTCGTCTCTTACACCGATCTGCCTCAGTTCGATCCTCATTTTAAATACCGAAACCAGATCCTTTACTAAATTACGAAAATCTACCCGAGATTCCGCTGTGAAAAAGAAGAGGATCTTTGGTTCATCGAAGAGATAATGAGCGGAGACAAGTTTCATCTCCAGCTTGTGTTTTTTAATTTTCTCAAGACAGACGGAAAATGCCTCTTGACCAAGCTTTTTATTGTCCTCAAAGAGCTTTACATCCGCATCATTGGCTATCCTAGTAATACTTGCGTATTGGTTTTTTTCATCTTTTTTTTCGCATTCATAATATATCACTGGTCCGAGCACCTTTCCGAGGTCGTTTCCATAGCGCGTAGGGCATACCACCATGCTGCCATTTAGGAGAACATCTTCGCTCTCCCAGTAGCAAATTTCCGTTTCGCTGGAGTTGAATATCTTAATTTTATAGAAATATTTCTGTTGCTTTGTATCGTTCATATGCTCTCCTAACTTAAAAGGTCTATTAAAAGCCCTTCTAACTCATTTACCTTTTCAATAATATGTAATTGGTCCTTCTGGTTTCTAAGTATTTCAGCGGCAAGGGATTCCAGCTTTCTATCGACAATCTGTACTATAGTAAGCTGCGGTTTGCCTTTCCGTTTTAATACTCTGAAGCCCTTTAGGGTCGTTTTTTCTAGTTTGAGGGAGTTTTTCACCACATAGGCAACGAATCCCCGGACTGCTTCTTTATACTCCTTAATGAGAGAAAAACTTGGGTTTTCCTTCAACTTATCTCCCAGGGTGTGGATGTCGTCAAGCAATTCTACCAGAGGCGTAGATTCAGTTTCAATATTAATAAAATCAATAGGCCCCTGTTGATTTGTTGCTTTTCCGAGACCCTCACTGAAGGATGCGGCAGCGGCAAAAGAACCCTTCTTAGCGATTTTCTTCTTTTCTTTTTTGTCGTTTTTTGGTTTGTAGGGTATGTTGCTTTGGAAATCTATCCTTTCCATATGGAAAACGGTCTTGTGTTGTCCTCATCTTGCTGTTCATCAGAATCGATATCGTAACTTCTGCTGGAAGTATTTGATCCTACTGCCTCGGCTTGCTGTTGTTTGCCTTCTTTTCCCATAAGATAGTAATCATTTTGGCTGTTATGTTCTTCATCTGTCGTGTGGTGTTTTTGGAAAGACTTTTTTTTGCTTACCACGCAAGAGCCGTGAAGAAGGACACCCTCTTCTACAATAAGACGAGGGGTGTGGATATTCCCGAGGACCAAGCCGGTGGAGAGGATTAGCACTTTCTGAGTAGCATAGAGATTCCCCTTTACTAGACCGCCAATAACCACGGTACCGGCATGAATATCGCAGTCGGCCCGTCCGTTTTTCCCCACCAGTACCTTGTCCGGTGTGGAAATTTTACCGCTGAAATCCCCATCGATCCGCAACAGGCCGTTTAATTCCATATCTCCCCGGAACACCGTTCCTTCTCCGACAAGAGAATTTATAAAGGAGTTACCTATTTCAATCTGATCGCTCATTCGGTTGTGAAGTCCTTTTCTTACTTCTGCGGCCTTTCAGCATAAAGGCTGAAAGTGTTTTTATACACCTTTTTTTACTCCCGGAACAAAAAAGACCGGGATTTAATACTTACGAGACGCCTCTTTTAGGTTATTTTTTATGTTCATATACCGAACAGGGTCGACAACCTGTGAACCAATCCTTACCTCGTAGTGAAGGTGAGGCCCGGTAGAGAGTCCTGTACTCCCCAGAGTTCCAATTTTCTGTCCCTGCTGCACTGTTTCTCCCTCTTCAACGAAAACCTGATTAAGATGGGCGTACTTTGTAAAAAACCCATACTTATGGCGAATGACAATATAATTGCCGAAGCCCATAGGTTCATGCCTCTTTTCCAGCACATGGCCGTTCGCGGTAGCTACCACCGGCGTGCCCATACGATACGCAATATCGATACCGAGATGCATATAGGGCACTTTGGTGAAGGGGTGTTCCGAATATCCGAAATTGTTCGTTATTCTTCCACGAACACCATGGAGAGGCCAGAGAGCGGGAAGTTCCACAAGGAGTTCACTGTGGGATTCCAATGTCTTGCTTATCTTAGCTAGTGAGTCTACAGACTCTTCGAGCATCACGGACAGACTCTTTAGTTCGCTTAGTTCTTTAAAAATTCCTTCCTGCTGCTCTTCAATACCGAGAAAGGAGTTCAAATCCCCGCCTTTAGTAAGACTGCTGGTTTCCTCAGCCTTTTTTATTCCCAAATTTGCAAGGGTTTCCTCCATAGAGGTTTCAAACACCTGCGATACTTTCCTCAAACTGGCAATTTCGTCCCTAACTACCTCCAGGCTCGCTTCGGTATTTTCTAAATTTTTTGATTTTGTTGTAAGCATACGGGACAGACCACTGAAGTAGGTAGCGGAAAGGAAAAATGCAATAAGAACTCCGGTGAGCAGGAAAATGAGAAAAATAAGAGAAAATACGGAGATCCGGAAATTAAAAATTTTCTTCTCTGAATGGGGGATAAACATAACAGTAAACTGTTGTTTACCCCGGATAAAGAGGGTATTGAAAAACTTCGTAATTCCCCTGCCTATTTGCCGCAGGAGTTTCGTTATTTTATCAGATACTCTTATTTCAGCTTTTTTATATTCACTTGACGCGGTCACACACTTCTCCTCACACTCCCCCATGTGAACGAATGAATAGATGGTACCATGGTAATAATTTTTTGTCAAATAGTATGAATAGAAGAAATTGCATATAGTATTCCCCAGCGGGTAATGCGGAATGCTGAATAGCGATAAATAATTGTTGACTCGAGTATAACTTCATGATATCTTCATGTACATAATCTCGATTTTAATAAATCCAGGACAATGGTAGAAGTATGCAACTTTTCGACACTCACGCACATATTGGACTCATTAATGAAGACCCGATTGAACAGCTTATTATTGTACAAGAGGCGAAACAAGAACAAGTAAAACACCTTGTAAGTATCTGTAACAATCTTCACGATTTTTTCCAAGTCTATGATAACCTCTCTACTGCAACACATGTCTTTCATAGTATCGGCGTTTCTCCCTCGGAAGTTTCGTATCCTGGGAAAGATTGGGAATTAAAAATTGAAGAAGGGGTAAAAAAAGACCGAATTTTAGCAATAGGCGAGATAGGACTCGATTATTATCGTAAATTCGGCGATAAGGACAGCCAGATAGAGCTCTTCGTAAGGCAGTTAGAGTTGGCAGATCGCTTAAAATACCCCGTAATTATTCACAACAGGGAAGCAGGAAAGGACGTGCTGGAGATCCTTCAACAAAAACTTCCATCCCGGGGAGGAGTACTCCACTGTTACTCTGAAAATTGGGAATATGCCCAGCGGGCACTTGAATTAAACCTTTACATCTCCTTTGCAGGCAATGTTACCTATCGGAACGCCCGGAACCTTCACGAAACAGCAAAACAGATGCCCTTAGAGAGGATGCTCATAGAGTCGGAGAGCCCGTTTATGGTCCCCTCTGTATATCGGGGAAAACGGAATAAGCCTTCCTATCTTCATGCTACGGCAGAGTTTATTGCGGAGCTGAGAGAGCAACCTTTGGAGGAGATAACAGAGGCGCTTTATCAGAACAGCCTTCAGTTTTTTGGGATCAACGAATAGCCTGACAAGTGATACATACAACATCCTTCTTGCCCCTATGGCCGGCTACACCGATGCGGCCTTCCGCAAGATCTGTCTCGAACACGGAGCGGACTTCTGTTTCACCGAGATGGTGTCGGCGGAGGCGATAGCACGGGGCAATAAAAAGACCCTTGAACTTCTTAATAGACATGAAAAAGAGAAAACTTATGGGATCCAGCTCTTTGCGGGAAATTCTGAGTCTGCTGCCGCTGCAGTGGAGGTCGTTCAAGCCTACCACCCCCTGGTAATAGATCTCAACTGCGGATGCCCGGTACCTAAAATAACTCGATCCGGTGCGGGTTCTGCTCTTATGAGGGACCCGAAGACCCTTACCGGAATTATCTCCGCAATGGTCCGCCATAGTAAAGTCCCCATTAGCATAAAAATTCGCCTCGGGTGGAACGAGGATGATAAAAACTATCTTGATATAGGGAAGATGGCCCAAGACTTGGGCGTGTCCATAGTCAGCATTCATGGACGGACGAAAACCCAGGGGTATGGCGGAAATGCGGATTGGAAAGCGATCGGAGTGCTTAAGCAGACCCTGTCTATACCGGTCCTTGGGTCCGGTGATCTTTTCTCACCGGCGGATGCCGTGAATATGTTTACAGAAACCGGATGTGACGGGATAATGATTGCTCGAGGGGCTATTGGGAATCCCTTTATCTTTTCCAGGACAAAGACCCTTATTTCTCAGGGGTACTTGCCGGCCCCTCCTACAGCAGCGGAAAGGATAGAAACCGCTTTGGAACACGCGGAGATGGAGGTGGCCTTGAAGGGGGAGAGCAGGGGGGTAAAGGAGATGAAAAAGCACATCTGTGCCTATACAAAGGGGCTTCCTAACTCGGCGGAACTGAGGAATATCCTTGTCCATGCTGCCAGCATAGGGGAGTATAGGCGGGTTTTAGAGGAGTATCTTCAAAGTTGTGGCCCCGTTAGTCCCGGCAGATGAACCAGTAGGTCCCTTCCATACCCCATACCATACTTGCAGGGTAGTGTGGGTCTTGGGTTTTCCGGTCTCTTGTACCCTCTATCAAGGGTTCTTCCATAAAGGATTCTATAACTTTTACCTTTTCCCGCCCCTGTATCAGGAGGATGACCTCCCGTGATCTGCGTATTGCCTCTAAGGTAAAGGTGATTCTCGGTATCTTCGGTGGGAGCTGCGGGTTTCTCTCCACGGTAATGATATGTTTTTTTTCCTCCAAGGTTTTCGCCTTTGGAAAAAGAGATGCCGTATGTCCATCCTTTCCCATTCCGAGGAGAACAATATCGAAGAGGTATTGGCCTTCTCGATCCCCTTCAATATCTCCACATTCTTTTTTCCACTTCTCCAGCCATAACTGTATTTCCTCCTCGTAGTCTTCGGCGGATTTTTCCGGGGGAGAAATCTCACCCCTCATCCTGTGGACCGAGGCGGGGGAGACCTTAAGACGGTCAAGAAGGGTTATTTGGGCCATATGGAAATTGCTTTCTTCGTGGTCTGGGGGAACGCAGCGTTCATCGCTCCAAAATACTTCGACCCGTTCCCAGGGAAGCTCCTTTTTTGAGAGTAATTCATAAAAGGGCTGAGGGGTGCTCCCGCCTGCTAAGGCCAAGGAACAGCGGTGTTGACGTACCACGTGCTTTCGGATTCTCTCTTGAAAAAAAACTAAAGCATCTTTATACATCTCTTCTGGGCTTGAAAATAGTCGAATATCATCAATCATGGTTTTCATAGTACCTTCAGGGCTTAAAAAAATCCATATCAAAACATAGGATCTAAGGCCTTGAAGGCTGGTGGACCCATTGGGTAGAATACACTCCGAGGGTATCATATGAGACAGACGAACGATCTGCGCATTGCACATCTGGAACCGCTTATCCCTCCTTCGGTTTTAAAGGAGGAATATCCCATGACAGAGAGGGCCAATTCCACTGTTATCGAAGGCCGGAGAACTATTGAATCTATTCTAAACAGGGAGGACCAGAGGATGTTGGCGGTGGTGGGGCCCTGCTCCATTCATGATCCCAAAGCGGCTTTGGAGTACGCGGAGAAATTGAAGAAGCTGCATGAACGTTTCTCCTCCCGCTTATTTATTGTTATGAGGATTTACTTTGAAAAGCCCCGTACCACCCTCGGCTGGCGCGGTCTCATCGTCGATCCCTGCCTGGACGGAAGCTACAATATCGCCCACGGTTTAAGAATTGCAAGGGACCTCCTTCTTACCATTAACGGCATGGGGCTGCCTGCAGCTTCGGAGATGCTCGACCCCATTGTGCCCCAGTACATTGCCGACCTTATTTCCTGGGCCGCCATTGGTGCAAGGACCACGGAGAGTCAAACCCACAGGGATATGGCCAGCGGTCTTTCCATGCCGGTGGGGTTTAAAAACGGTACCGGAGGGAACCTCCAGTTGGCCCTGGATGCTCTGCAATCGGCGAGGCATACCCACAGCTTTATAGGTATTGACCAGGAAGGAAGGACCTGTGTACTCAAAACAAGGGGGAACAATGCGACCCACATTATTTTACGGGGAGGAAGGTCCGGGCCGAACTACTACGAAGAGAATGTCGAAGAGGCGGAAGAACTATTTGAGAAGGCTGGTCTGACCCCGGCAGTAATGGTCGACTGCAGCCATGCTAACTCCGGAAAAACATCGGTAAGACAAGAACGGGTGCTTCATTCCATTATGGACCAACGAAGACGGGGAAGAAGTGCTATATTTGGGTTTATGGTAGAGAGTAACCTCGCCCCGGGAAAGCAGAAGAGCGATATTCCCTTGGGAGAGTTGGAGTATGGTAAGTCTATAACTGATGAATGTGTGGGCTGGGAAAAAACGGAGGAGATGCTGTCATTTGCCTATTCTATGCTGGAATAGTAGCTTAAAGGGAGGAGGATGCTATGAAAACTGTTGGAGTACTATTTGCAAATGGATTTGAGGAGGTGGAAGGAATTACCCAGGTTGATTTTTTGCGCCGTGCCAAAGTGGAGGTAATAACCCTCGGCGTAGAAGGCACCGAGATTGAAGGCGGCCATGGCATAGTGGTAAAAACAGATAAAAGCGTGGAAGAGGGAAGGAGCATTCAATTCGACGGAATCGTAATACCCGGTGGGATGCCCGGAGCGGAAAATGTAGCTTCTTCCGAAGCGGCACGGAGCATAATTACCCGCTGTTTTAAAGAGGGCGGCGTCGTAGGAGCAATATGCGCGGCCCCCGCGGTGGTCTTATCGCCTATGGGGATACTAGATGGAAAGAGGGCCACCTGTTATCCTGGATTCGAAAAGAACTTTCAGGACAAGAACATCGAGTTTACTGAAGAAAGAGTCGTAAAAGACGGCACTATCATAACCAGCCGTGGCCCCGGAACAGCGGCTGAGTTTGCCGTTGCACTAATACGAGAATTTCAAGGTGAAGCTGCGGCAAAATCTATACACGATAAGACCCTTCAGAAATAGGATTAGGGTTTAACAATAACCTCTTTTAGCCCGGGTCTTTTGGCAAACTCTTTTTCCAGTTTTTCTTCCCGTTCCTTATTTACATAGTCTTTTTTCTGGAAGGAATAGGTAAAGTTGGTGTGGACATCGTAGCTGCCCTCAATGAGGGCTTTTGTGTCCTCTGTCATTACAAGTTCTTCGTTAGTAGGAATGACGAAAACTTTCACTTTGGAGTCCTCCGCGGAGATAAGGGTTTCGGCGTTTCTCGTCATGGATTTCCAGTTCCGGTCCTTGTCTAGTGTAATCCCAAAATCCTCCATGCCTTCCAAGGCCTTCTCCCGGGTAATCGGACCGCGTTCGCCTACGCCGGCGGTAAAGACGATTGCGTCAACCCTGCCCAAGGCCGCTGCGTAGGAGCCGACATATTTCTTAATTCTGTAGGATTCCATTTCTATGGCCAGGGCGGCCCGTTCATCTCCTTCTTCCGCTGCTATTTCTATATCGCGGCGGTCTACCCACTTCTCCGTAATACCTAATACCCCGCTTTGTTTGTTGAGGATCCGCTCAACCTCTTTTGGCTCCATTCCTGTCTGTTCCATAATATAAAAACTAATAGCAGGATCTTGGTCTCCGCTTCGAGTACCCATAATAAGCCCTTCTAAAGGTGTAAGACCCATGGAAGTGTCAACAGAAACTCCGTTCTTTACAGCATTCATACTGGAGCCGTTGCCGATATGAGCAATAATACAGTTTGTCTCAAAGGGGTCTTTATTGAGCAGGACAGCAGCCCTCTTAGCGGTATAGAGAAAACTGGTCCCGTGGAAGCCGTATCTTCTTACACTGTGCTTCTCGTACCACTGGTAGGGGAGAGCGTAGAGATAGGCCTTTTTAGGCATGGTCTGATGCCAGGCGGTGTCCATAATGGCACAGTGGGGTACAGAAGGGAGAATGGCCTGGGCCGCCTCGATACCCATTATGTTTGCCGGATTGTGAAGAGGGGCAAGATTCTGGAGGGCCTTAAAGGTATCTATGGCTTCTTTGTTAATTATAACGGATTGCGAGAACTGTTCTCCTCCATGGACGACCCGATGTCCCACGGCCTTCACCTCATCTATAGAACCAATGGCACCGACTTCGGGATCCACAATTATTTCGTTGATCAAGCTGATAGCTTCCCTATGATCAGGGCAGGAGTGGGTCCGTTCGACCTCTTCTTTTCCCTTTGCCTTGTGCTTTATAAAAGAGTCGTCCAAGCCGATCCTCTCCACTATTCCCGTGGACAGGGTATCTCCTCTGTCCCAATCGAAAAGCTGATATTTTACGGATGAACTACCGCAGTTTAAGGTCATAATGATCATTGTATTTCCTCCACTATTGCTGGGCTAGTTTGTCATCATTTTTGTGAAAAATCAAGGTGAACACGCGATTTTGGTATTGATGGGGAGGATATGCTCTACTATTATAGGTGTAGTTCCTCAAGTGAACAGAGATATAAAAGTCGAAAGCCCTGGGAGAATATCCTTGGTTAGGTAAAAAAGGGAGTTTTACATGAGTAGTTTTGAACAGTATCTCTACCCCTTGGACGAATGGAATGTCCGGCAGGAACAATTCGATCCAAGCATGGTGGCCAGAAACGAAACCATCTTTTCCACAGGGAACGGATTTTTTGGGTTTCGCGGGTCTTTTGAGGAACGCTTAGCTGTATACAATCCCGGTACTTACCTGAACGGGTTCTATGAGCTGTCCCCTATAACCCATGGTGAACTGGCCTACGGATACGCTAAAGTCCGTCAAACCATGCTTAACGTTACCGATGTGGATATTATACAGCTATTTGTGGAAGACGAACCATTTGATATGCTCACTGGGACTATTCATAACTATGAACAAACTATTGACCTTAGAAAGGGAGTTGTCACCAGAAAGGTGGTCTGGGAATCTCCAGGAGGAAAAAAGATAAAGCTTCGGGCGGACAGAATGGTTTCCCACGCGAGGCACCATCTGGCCCTGATAAAATGGGAGTGTGAGGTGTTGGAGGAGCCTTGTGCCCTTCTTATTCGTTCATCTTTAGAGAGTAACACTTCCAATCAGATTGGCTATGACGATCCTCGGATGGGAGCGGATTTGCAGGACAATGTATTCACTTTGGAGAAGAAGGTGATAGACGATTCGTTCGCTGCCGTACGGTACCAGACGAAGAACAGCGGCTTTGCAATTATCTGTGCCATGGAGAACGATTTTACCACGGATTGTCACTATACCGCCAAACCTGAATCCGCCTGGCATGAAGTCTTGCATCGATATCAGGTAAACGCGGAACCCGGAAAACCGGTAGTACTGAATAAGTATATATCCTATTACACTTCCCGCCGGTACTCCTCCACTCAGATCTTCCCTTTGGCGAAGAACGAGGTGAAAAATGCGAAAAATGAAGGTCCGGAGGTTATTCTGCGGGAGCAGGAGGAGTATCTTAAGGAGTTCTGGGGTACCAGCGATATTGTTCTGGAAGGGGATGTTTCTCTGCAGCAGAGTCTTCGTTTCAACCTGTTTCATCTCCTGCAATCGGCAGGCAAAAATGGTATTACCAGTATCGCCGCTAAAGGATTAACCGGCGAGGGATACGGGGGGCACTACTTCTGGGACACCGAGATCTACATTCTCCCCTTCTTCATATACACCCAACCGGAAATGGCTAGAAAACTCCTCGAGTACCGGTATCGTATTCTTGACAAGGCCCGGGAACGGGCTGAAGAGTTAGGGCATCCCGGGGCGAAGTATCCCTGGCGGACCATAAACGGGGAAGAGTCTTCCGCTTATTTCCCCGCGGGTACCGCTCAGTATCATATTAATGCCGATATCATTTACGCGGTCCGAAGGTATGTGGAAATAACTGGAGATATAGATTTTCTTCTTCAGATGGGAGCGGAGATGGTAGTGGAGACCTCGCGATTTTGGTTGGACCTGGGGGATTGGATCCCCGGGAAGGGGTTCTGTTTTAACCAGGTTACTGGTCCCGATGAGTATACCGTTTTGGTGGACAACAATACCTATACAAACCTCATGGCCAAAGATCATCTTCGTTATGCCGTAGAAGCTCTTAAGAAGATGCAGTCTTCCTACTCCGCGGATTATCGGCGTCTCCAGGAAAAGGTGGATCTGAAGGATCAAGAAATAGAAGACTGGCGCAAGGCCTCAGAGGGGATCTACCTGCCTTACAGCGAGGACCTTGCTATGAGGGTGCAGGACGATGAGTCCCTGGGGAAGGCAGTGTGGGATTTTGAGGGCACCCCTCGAGAAAAATACCCCCTTCTTCTGTACTACCACCCCATTGTCATTTATCGATATCAAGTATTAAAACAACCGGACCTGGTGCTGGCGCTTCTTCTGGAGTGGGAAGAGTTTACCATGGCCGAAAAGATGCGGATCTTTCAGTATTACGACCCCCTTACCACCGGAGATTCTTCCCTCTCTCCCTGTATTCAGTCCGTCGTTGCTGCAGATATTGGGGATGTCGAACTGGCCTACTCCTACTTTATGAAGACTGCGAGAATGGACTTAGACGATGTAAACGGAAACGTTAAAGACGGGGTCCACACCGCTGCTATGGGGGGGACCTGGATTTCTCTGGTGTATGGATTTGCCTGCATGCGGGAGTTTAGAAACACCCTTTACTTCCGACCTCGCCTTCCTAAGCAGTGGAACAGACTGAAATTTCGCCTTCAATTCCTACACCGGCAGCTCTTGGTGGATATCGAAAAGGGGAAGGTGTCGTATACCCTTGAAAAAGGAGAAGAAATATCAATATACCACGAAAGCCGGGAAACCCCTCTGGTTCCGAAAAAGAAAATTGAGAGAAGCCTCTTCCCTGAGATAAAAGTGATATTTATAGAGGCCGGACTTATTAAGGGAGCCATGAAATTTATTCGGGACTGTAAAATTTCTGGTATCCAATGTGTTGTCGTGTCGGATGAAAAAGACCTAAATGGGCTTATTTATGAAGAGCTGGCTCATGAAGAGAAGACGGAAGAACTCTTTTCGCTTCTAGCAGGTCCTGAGACGATTAAACGGGGACGACCGGACCCGGAGATCTTCTTAAACGCTGCTGACACGCTCTCTGTCTACTATAAGCACTGTTTGGGAGTAGAGTCCTCCAAGGAAGGTATTGAAGCCCTAAAAGCGGCGGGAATGTTTAGCGTTGCAATTATGGAGGCCGAGAGTATGGATGAGATTCAAGGGGCAGACTGGATCCTTAAAGAATGCGCCGATTTGAAACTGGACTCCTTAGAAGAGGAATTTGCTACATTCAGTAGAAATTATGTCTACGGAACAACCTCTTCTTGAAGCAAGTGAAGAGAAAAAGGTGTTTCTATTCTATGGATGGAAACACCTAAGACCTTTTATACATCATCTTCCCATGCTTGGCTCGTTCTCATTGAGTTCTCCGTATTCTTTTTCTCGTTCATTTTCTTAGCTTCCATCCTCGTCAAAGCAGAAGGGATAGATAAAGTGGAGGGATACAACAGTATATCCACCGAGGGCAGCATGGCCTCCCGGTTCCTCTTTGAAGCAGGAGACTGGCGGGCTTTTTACAAGGAGGAATATAAGAGCAAAGGCATGGAGGATGAGGAAAAGGAGCAAAAGAGATCATTTGGTGTTGAAAATTCTTTTTTTGCTCTAGGAGAGGTCAGCTCTGGCGGGATGCTCCGGGAAATAGGTTCTTCAAATGCCTATACCCCTAATTCCTCCGTGTTTTCCGAGGGTCTTCTCAACTTGAATATCGATCCAAGAAGCTACGGGACTATGGGGTGTGATGTTCTACTCCTTCCAGAAACAGCTGTTTTTCCCTCTGCCCATCTAGTGTTTCTTCACTCCCCCGAGAAATATTTACAGGGTGGTGTATACCTTACCGGTGAAATAGTATCCGAGGTACCGGAAGTACTCCTGGGAGTCACTTTAATCGGAATCCAGACACATCTTCTTGGGGAAGGAAAGAGTAAGGACGATTGGTGGTACGAGGATCTTATGCCTCCTCTGATAGAAAAGGACTTCCTCCATCTAGGGGGCCGTTTACGATGGGAGCTTGACGGAAACAACGGTTTTTCCCTTATGAATACCTTCTCCCTGACACCGCTTTCTCCACCGGCGAGTTATACTTCTCTTCACGGAGAAATGAAACTTAGACCCTATAAGGGTTCCTCATTCGAAATTCATGGAAACTGTCAACTCTGGGATAAAAACTATATTTCAACCAGGGGAGATCGTGTGAAGTGGTCATTCAATGGAGGGGTTTCTTTGGAAGCGGCCTTCCTTCCGCGTCTTGGGCTTGAGGCTTCTTACCAGTATTCCCGTGGGTTCAACGGCAGTCTCTGGGGAGCTTGGGTACCCTTGGAGGAGAAGATTGGAGCGGGGTGTTTTTTCGGCTTTTCCATAATAGATGTCAGCGGAAAGTGGAATAGAGAGGTAGACATAGAGGAAAACGGCACATACACCTTAGAGAATGAGGTGAGTTTTGCTGTTTCCTTGAACATTATGGGATTGATAGTGGAACCCTCAGCGCTCTATACCTGGGAGAAGGAAGATTTTACTCGAAGTGTATACAAACTCCAGGTCAGAGGGGATTCGCCTCTTATCTCCGGCAAGGGGAGTCTATCCCTTGCTGTGGATGAGGAGGTCCTTTTAGAAGGAAGAACATCCTGGGAGTTATTACTTGATCCGGTTACAGTGAAAGCTTCGATTTTTACCCTCGAAGGGTTCAGTCTTTCAGGAGGGGAAGATGTAATGGACGGGTCGGAGACAGAGGTGGAAGAGTCTGGTTTCTTCGAGTATATTGGAATACAGTTTACCGGCATCATTTCTTATTCTAATAAATAATTAAGCCGCTCTCAAAATTGGTTACTCTCGAAAGCAGCCCTGCCTCAATGAACATGGAGCGCACCTTATCAGAGTCCCAGCAGGAGTTTTGCTGTTTCAAAATAGATGGTGAGGCCGGCCACATCGATCAAGGTAGCCATAAGGGGCGCCGACATCACCGTTGGATCGTATCCCATTTTATGGATGAGGAGGGGGGCTACAGCGCCGATAAAGGTTGCAAAGAGGACAACGAAGCTCAGAGAAACTCCCACTGTAATGGCCTGGGGGAAGCCGACCCCGGGCGGAAGGAAGAAACTCCGTAAGAGGATTACTACTCCCGTACCGATTCCAAGAATAATTCCCACGAATATTTCTTTGAGCATAATCTTTCCCACATTCCTAAAATGAAGTTCCCCGGTGGCGAGACCTCGAATCATAAGTGTGGAGGATTGGCTTCCTGCATTTCCTCCGGTCTGGGTAATAATGGGCATGAAAATAAAGAGAAAAGCCGCACCGAGAATGATCCCTTCGTAGTGATGGATCACATTCGTCGTGACGGTTCCAACGAGAAGGAGAATTGTTAACCAGGGGATCCGTTTTTTTACCAGTTTGAAAATATTTGTTTCCAGGTACCTGTCCGTACTCCCCTCCATAGCTCCCATTTTGTAGACGTCCTCGGTCTGTTCCTTACGAATAACATCTAACACATCGTCAACCGTCACAATACCCAGGAGCCGGTTGTAGCTATCCACAACAGGGATTGCCAGAAGATCGTAGGTTTCCAACGTCTTAGCGACCTCCTCCTGGTCTGTCTTCTCCGTAACGGATATAATTTTTTTTTGCATTATCGAATTCACTCCGTCCGAGTCTTCCGTGGAAAGGACGTCCCTCAGGGAGATTACGCCTTGGAGACGTTTCAGGTGATCTATTACATAGATGTAGTACACCGTTTCCACTTCCCCTGAACTTTTTCGAATAAAATTGAGCGCCTGACCAATGGTAAGATTGTCACGAATTGCAAGATACTTGGGAGTCATGAGACCCGCCGCGTCGTCCTCATCGTAGCGGAGTAAGAAGAGCGTCTCCTTTTTTGTCTCATCGCTAAGATTCTGCCAAACCGATTTTCTCACATCCGGGTTCACTGTTTGAATGAAGTCGGTTAAATCGTCCGGCTCCATCTCTTCCAGCAGAAGTTTTATCTTCTCCGCGGAAAGAACCTCCAATAAGGTTTCTTGATGATTTGCGGGGAGGGAATTCATAAGGTCGAGTTTTGCCTCGTTACTTAAATGGAGAAAAACTTTAATACGAAGGTCGTCGGAAAGGCCGTCCCATCCCTCAAGGAGTTGATGCATGGGAATATCTTCCACATACCGTGTTAGTTCGGCAGAATTCGGTTCAAGGCGCTGTAGATAATCGTGAATATCATCGTATGGGTCTCGGCTGGTGTGTTCTTCCGGCATTGCGCTCCTCCTTCAACTGTACTATTTTTGGTTTACCATTCACCAACGAGTAGGATTTCCCTGTCTAGGCGGATTCCGACCTCACTGTACACACGATACTCTATCAGTTCTATGAGTTTTCTTATATCCTCTGCTTTAGCATTTCCGGTATTTACGATAATGTTTGCGTGTTTTTCCGAAATCATAGCACCCCCCAGATGGATACCCTTCAACCCTATTTCATCTATGATTTCTCCGCTGGGCTTGCCAAAATCGCGGTTGTTTTTAAATATGGATCCCGCACTGGGATATAAAAAATGACCCTTTTTTATTCTGTCCCGCTTCATTTCGGTCATCTTAGAAAGAAGCTCTTCCTTATTGCCGGGTATAAGGGTAAAGGTCGATCGAATAATGATGTCTCCTTTGCCCTGAAAGGGGGAGGTTTTGTAGGCGAAGTCCTTAGAATCCATGGAAACCCTGGTACTATCCTGCATTCCCGGGCTGACCACCTCTACCCAATCGATACTATCGGCAATGGAACGGCCGTAACATCTGGCATTCATGTACACAGATCCGCCGACACTTCCCGGCATAGAGTAGAACACCTCTAAACCGGTAAAACCGAGACCAGCGGTAAAAGAGGCAAAATCGCTCATACGCACTCCAGATTCAGCGGTGAAAACCGGCGCTCCCTCGTGTTGAAAGTACCTGTTAAAACTGGACATATCCAGGACAATGCCTCGAATTCCCTTTTCCGAGACGAGGATATTTGCTCCGCCTCCTAAAGGAAATACAGGTATGTTCGTCTCTTTAATCTGCTCTAAAACGGTGACAATGTCCGCTTCTGTCTTCGGGATAACGTAGACATCCGCGGCCCCTCCAATTTTAAAGCTCGTGTGATATTTCATGGGTTCTTGAAAGAGGATTTGGCCGTGAATATTGATTTTTTGAAAGATTTCCCGTAGAGTATCCACGCGTTTATTGTACAGGGATAGGCAAGGAAAATCTACAATAATATCAAATTCTTGTTCTTGAAAGCGCCTGTAATAAAATAGATTGGATTTGATTCAATGAAACCCGGCAGTTCCGGGACCAAAGAAAGGAGATGTAATAGTGTGGAGTTGAAGGTATACAACACTCTCCACAGGGAAATTGAACCTTTTCACCCCATAGAGGAGGGGGAGGTTTCTTTATATGCCTGTGGACCAACAGTTTATAACTATGCACATATTGGTAATCTGCGTACGTATATCTTCGAAGATATCCTAAGAAGGAGCTTGGAGTATTTCGGTTATAAAGTGCGGCATGTAATGAATGTAACCGATGTGGGGCACCTCACGGATGACGCGGATCAGGGTGAGGATAAGATGGAAGTCTCGGCAAGAGAGAAAAAGATGTCCGTTTGGGAAATAGCGGAGTTCTTTACTGATGCTTTTTTTCAGGACTTGGAAAAACTCAACATCGAACCACCTACCCAGATCTGTAGAGCAACGGACCACATTGGAGATATGATTAGGTTGATACAAAGACTGGAGAAAAAGGGATACACTTATGTCGCCGGCGGGAATGTCTACTTTGATATATCAAAGTTTCCGGATTACGGGAAACTGGCACTCCTGGAGCGACAGGAGCTTAAAAGCGGGGCGCGAGTAGAGAGGGACCTAAATAAAAGAAACCCCCGCGATTTTGTTCTCTGGTTTACCCAATCCAAGTTCGAGCATCAAACAATGCAGTGGGACAGCCCTTGGGGAAGGGGCTATCCTGGATGGCATGTAGAGTGCAGTGCCATGAGTATGAAATACCTCGGTGAACAGTTCGACATACACACCGGCGGGGTGGACCACATCCCTGTTCACCATACCAATGAAATTGCCCAATCCGAAGCAGCAACCGGAAACAAATGGGTAAACTACTGGCTTCATGGAGAATTTCTTGTCATGAAAGGGGCGAAAATGGCGAAATCAGCGGGGAATTTTATTACCATCTCCGTTTTGGAGGAGGAGGGCTTTGAACCTTTGGATTATCGCTACTTTTGTCTCGGCGGTCATTATCGGAGCCAATTGATTTTTACAAAGGAGGCCCTTGAGGCTGCTCGGGCCGGAAGAAGGAACCTAAATGAACGCGTGCTAAAGCTTAAGGAAGAAGAGGAGAAGGGGACTTCGAATCAGGATTCTCAGTATATCTTGAATTTTAACAAGCATCTTGCCAATGATTTAACTATTCCCCGGTGTCTCTCCGAAATGTGGGGGCTTCTTAAGGATGAGAACCTTTCGCCTAAAGAGAAAATCAGTGAGCTGTATCGAATGGACCGTGTATTGGGACTGGAGCTTTCAGAATTGACGCCTAAACAGGAGACCCTTGATCCTGAGTACATGGAACTCCTTCAAGAGAGGGAAAAAGCTAGAAAATCGGGAGATTATGAGAGGGCCGATGAAATTAGAAATTATCTATGTAACCAAGGAATTACTATAAAAGATACTCCCCAAGGAACGGAGTGGCAACTGTCATAGATCAGGGTACCGGTGTTGTACCTCATTTTTATTTTCATGCACATTTCTGCAAGATATTCTCATTATGATCCGATACAATGTAGCAAGAGGATATACATAGAGACAGCTCGTACCTGTACTGATACTCTAAAAAAGATGTAAGTGGACCTGATTCTAAAGGTAGCTGAGTTAGGATAGATTATTTTGTAACTATTTTACGGACCGATTGTTTATTATGCAGAAGGAAGAGAAGAAAAAAGATTTTGAAAGGGTATACAATGAGGTGTTCCCTGTGCTCATGCGAGTAGCGTACCATATAACTGGTGATATCGCTTCGGCTGAAGATATTTGCCAGGATGCGTTTATACGCTACTACAACAGGCTGGTCCCTCTTCCTGACATTAAGCAGGCCAAGTATTGGCTCATAAGGGTGGTGAAAAATCTTGCCTACAATGTTGAACGGAGAAAGGGAACCGAAAAGAGGGCATTGGAAACCATCGATTACGAGTCGAATGAGTCGGAACAATCAGTAGAATCTGAATTCATGTTGAAAGAAACAAGAACAGCAATTCGAAAAGCCCTTCAAAAGTTGCCCTATACATTACGATCAGTTCTCGTATTACGGGAATATGGTGGATTAAACTACAGAGAAATAGCGAAAGTCTTGCGCATTACCGAGGGGAATGTTAAAGTAAGGGTATACAGAGCAAGGGAGTATCTCGGCGAACTGCTCAAGGAGGGATACAATGTGTCCTGATAAACAAATTATTTCCGCTTATGTGGACGGGGAAGTAAGCGGTAAATATGAGCAAAACATTCTTAACCATTGTAATGGATGCGAAGAGTGTAACGAGACCCTTAACTACTACAGATCCCTAAAAGAACACCTAGAAGCATTAACAGACCCGGATATATCACTCTCTCAGAAAAGGGTCTACAGCAGAATACAGGCGCACATCAGGGAAGAAGGAAGTCGGAGACAGAAAAGGTTTTCCTTAAAGGATTTCTGGAAAGAGAGCATCTCTCTTCCGGCGCCCTTGGTTGCATTTACTACCGTACTCTTTTTTGTCCTTCTCGGCGGTTTTTTTGTATTCCTCTATACGGCAAAGACCCCAGAAATTACTTCATTTGAAGCGCGGACCCCAAGTAAGGTTGAGATAGATGCTGGGAGTTTGGAGGAACTGGCAAGGTATTTCGAAGCAGACAGTATTTCTATCCAGATAGAGATGAAATTACCGGATAATTCTCGTTTTGAGATTGTGGGAGAACCGCAATTCTTAAGGAAAGCGGATTTCCATGAACAGTTAGACAGCAATTTTAAGAGGTAGATGAAAAGGACCCTTTTCTTCATTACTGTATGTATTCTATTTTCCACTCCTCTCATTGCCGACGATGAGACGGAACTCTTCGATCTAATTGATGAGAATGCCCTTGAGGTACACGTTGTCGCACGAGTTTATCAGGATGATCGGCTCTCAACCGTGTGGGACATGGAGGTCACCCGTTTCACGATCCTGGGACGCTCTGTTACTATTACGCTTACCGGAGAAAACATTAGGGTGAGAGCGCATATTACCCCTTACAACGCCGGGAAAAAGGGTCTAATCCTTCTTACTCAAGGCGAGGTATGGATTTCTCCAGAAGATGACAATAAGGTCCAGTATTTAAGTACCGTCGAGTCTATTCCGGTTATGCCTGGAGATAAGGTCCTCTTCTATCCTCTGGGCGTACAGAAGAAAGAAAGAAAAACAAAGAATACTCCTATTATAATAGAACTTGAGATCCAGATCGTACCCCATACGAAAGAGGATAAACCTACAAGCGGGGGACAGAAAAACCATCCGGAGATGGATAAGCAGGAAGTTCAATACACGGAGAATATCGTCAGTCAGGCAATCAGAAAATAATGGAAGAAAAAGAGAAAAAATTACCTCTCTTTAAACGAGTAGTTACTCACGTAGCCTTTTTCCCGGTACTTCTCTTTTTTGCGGCTGTAGTAGTGTTTTCATTTACCTCTCAATTCTCGGAGAGACCACCGGTAATACACGCTATTTCACCGGAGGTAGGATCACCCGGAGATGTTTTGGTTATTTCGGGAGAGTTTTTCGGAGAATCTCGAAAAGGAGGTGAGGTGCTCATTGCCGGGTTCCGTCCTAGATCCTCTTCTTATATTGAATGGTCGAATACGAGAATTAGCGTAAGTCTCCCCTCAGAGGTGGGCTCGGGTATGGTATATGTTACTACCAGAAACGGAAGGAGTAACGGCTCTCTTTTTACCAACAGCCACCACATCCCCGTGGTGCTCTCCGGTCCTGCCGAACCAGGGGCACCCTACATAGAGGAAATCTCGCCCACAAAGGGTGAGGTAGGAGACAGGGTTACCCTTAGTGGAATGAACTTTGGATTTGAACGTGGTATGAGCAGGGTCTTTTTTACTCCTATTAGTTACGCCGGAAAAATGGAAGGAAAGCAGGAAGAGGAATGGTTTCTTCCATGCAGTGAAATTGATTTTGACTATCTACAGTGGGGCGATACGAAGATTACTGTGAGGGTACCCGACGGTGCTGCTTCCGGTACTATTTTTGTGGATACTGACAGAGGACGCAGTAACACCCAGTATTTCGAGGTCCTGGGGAAGAGCGGTACCAAGGTGTTGCGAAATCGCAGGGGTTACCAAGTACAGCAGACTGTACAGGTTAGGGTGACCCAAGGGTCCGGGGAAAACGGATTGTTCCTTTGGCTTCCCGGGATGTATCAGGGTTTGCAGCAGAACAATGTAGAGACTGTGAAGGACCCGGAGCCCTATTGGCCGGATTATCTAGGAGTAAATGTGTACCTACTATCTAATATCAATAGAGGTGAACGCTATAATATCCAGCAGACATATTGGTTTGACCGCTACGCCGTGGAAACCAAAATCAATAGTGAAAGAGTAGAAATAGAGTATGACCGCGATACCCCGCTCTTTCAAAAATACACAGAAAAGAATAACTATATTCCGGTAGATATGGAAATGGTAGATTCTCTTGTACCCACTATTGTGGGCAGGGAGAGAAACCCCTATAAAAAGGCGAAGCGGATCTTTTACTGGGTCCTTGAGTATCTTTCCTACGAAGATGTCGGGGATCAGGATGATTTGCAGCAGGTCTTGGAACGTAAGCGAGGAAATTCGTACGGATACTCTATTCTTCTTACAACACTATTGAGAAAAGCAAAGATCCCTTCCAGGCCTTTATCTGGTTTTATTGTATACGACGATAAGCAGACAGCACGGCATTTTTGGGCTGAATTCTACCTGGAAGGCTTTGGATGGGTTCCCCTTGACCCGTCTTTAGCGGATGGATTGACCTATGGCGGATTTCCCACAGTGGAGGACCCCCGGTCCTATTACTTTGGAAATGTAGATAGTGGACATATACTTGTTTCCCGGGGGGTCATACCTACCTCGGCAATTAGACCGGACAGCACTCTCATAAAGAGGAGCAACAGTTACTCTTTACAGCATTTTCACGAAGAATCCTTTGGGAATTTACAAGCCTACAGCTCTATGTGGCAGAATGCAAAGGTAATCGATTGGTGGTAGACCCAAAGTAGATCTAAAGAGAAAGATTTTTCTCCTCCTTCACCTTGAGCCTCTTGATTTCTCCTTAAAAAAAACCGACACTAGTAGTGATCTTCAAGGATAGGACAATTTTGAAATTACCTACGTTGACAAAAGTTCATCTTGGTCCATATAATGAAACGAGTAATCGGAGAAAACCAGAGGAAATATGAATAATCCGCTTCAGCTTGCAATGGTAAATTTCAAAAAAGGGGCCTATATAATCGTTGAAGGCAAGCAAAACGCCGATTATTTTTATATTATTCGAAACGGCAACGTAAGGATCGGAAAAGAGGTAGAGGTCGTAGAAGAAGAGGGCGGCAACACCCTTGGACCCGGGGATTTTTTTGGTGTCGTTTCCACAATGTCGAGCCACTCACATATTGAAACTGCTCAGGCTATGTCGGACGTTCTCCTTATTTCTGTTCATCGCGATCAGTATGGACTCCTAATTGAGAAAAATACTCCGGTAGCAATGAAGATAATCCAGGGCTTTTCCCGAAAAATGCGCTATCTGGATGAAGCCCTAACCAGGATTACCCTAAAGAGCTCCGCCAGCGAAGAACCTTCGCACCTCTTTAAAGTTGCCGAGTACTATGCCCGTCAGAACCAGTTCAACCAGGCCTATTACGCATATCATCAATTTATTATTAATTGCCCTATGGATCCTAATATTAAGATAGCAAAAGAGAGGATGGCCAAAATACAGCCATACTCCAAGGCCGTCTATCTGGATGTGAATAGCGAAGAGTTTAACAGGACATATCCCAAGGGGACCATGATTTTCAGTGAAAGTCAGCCTGGACAGGAACTGTATATTATCCAGAAGGGAAGTGTTAAAATTTCAAAAATTGTGAATGATAATGAGGTTATGCTGGCTTTGCTGAAACCCGGCGATATTTTCGGAGAGATGTCGCTTCTGGAAAATAAACCCAGGTCCGCTTCGGCTATCGCCTATGAGGATGCGGTACTTCTAGCAGTAAATAAAGCCAATTTCGAGCGAATGGTGAAGACCCAACCCCAAATTATTACAAGACTCACGCAGCTTTTAGCAGAGAGGATTTGGTTTATTTACAAACAACTGGCAAACACCCAGCTCACAAAACCACTGGGAAGACTTTACGATGCCTTGCTCATTCAATTGGAGAAGAACAGGATAAAACGAAAATCCGGCGATGCATACACCTTCGATTTTGGTCCTAAAGAACTAATAAATATGGTAGGGTTCAGTCAGGCTGAGGGAAATCAACGGGTTCGTGAGCTCTTCTCGGATAAGAAGTTTAAGCTTGTAGATAATAAAATTCACTGCACCGATATAGAGGAAATTGAGAAACAGGCAAAGTATTTCAGAAAAATGGAAAAAATTGAAAAAGCCAGGAAGGAGGGGTCAGTTACCCCTTGATTAGCCTCTAATCAACGGAAATCATCGGGGAGATTGATAGCGGGAAAGAGTAGATCCTCCAGAACTTGAAAAGATAAGGACTCCTGTTTTTTTGTTACTTTCAGCAATATTTGGATATCCCATGGGTCTCTCAATGGTACAAGCAAAACACCTTCCCGGACAAGCTGTGCATTGAGCTGTGCCGGTATCTGAGAAACGGCACCGTGGATAAGGATAGAATTAAAAGGTCCGTACGATTTCCAATCTACTAGGGTATCCCCCTTTAGAAGGGTAATGTTATTCATTTTGAGCTCTTGGTAGACAGCTTCGCTTTTGGTCCCCGCTGCTTCCGAGAGTTCCACAACAAAGACACTCGAACTGAGTCGGGAAAGAAGACCGGCGGCATAACCAGTATGTGTTCCGATAACCAAAACACGTTCCCGGCCGTTTAAGGGAAGATGATCTAACATAGTAACCGTAGTATCTACCGATGGGTAGTAGGAGCTTTTTTCCGCGGGAACGGCGGTATTCTCATATGCGAGGGAGGTATATTCATTAGGAAGAAAGGGTTTTCTGGGAACTTCCTTTACTGCTTTAAGAATAGCTTGAGAAATATCAGGATGTTGGGATTCAATCCTTTCGGCCAGTACCTTCAATTCTTCCTCGGTACGTCTTGACCCCAGCGATGTTTCCTCGCTTTGGCCTGATACACTCCAAAGTGAGAAGAAAGAAAAAAGGCATATCAGAAATACATAGTACATTTTCATCATAAAAGCGTTACTTTGTAGTCTAACAGTTCTTTTCAAAACAATACAACCGCTTTCACCATTGCTTTCACAATTGTTTGTAAACATTGCTTACTGTTGAAAGCGGCTCTATAGTATATTCTCTGCCGAGCAATTCTATAGTTTCTTGCAGGAATACCATTATTTTGATACTGTGAAAAACCATTACGCACAAGGAGAAGCCGATGGAGGCTGTTGAACTAACCAAGTCTTACAATCCGCAAGAATTTGAATCTCGGATCTACGAATTTTGGGAAAAGGAGGCTGTTTTCTCCCCTAAGAAAAGCGAGGATGAATCCTTTGTTATTGTAATTCCCCCTCCCAACGTAACCGGAGTTTTACACATGGGGCATGGACTGAACAATATACTCCAGGACATTGTTATTCGATACCAACGAATGCTCGGAAAACGGACCCTCTGGGTGCCCGGCACGGACCATGCCGGCATTGCCACACAAAATGTTGTGGAGAGAAGGCTAAAGGCCCAGGGTAAGACGAAGAACGATTTAGGACGGGAAGGATTCAACAGAGAAACCTGGAAAGTGAAGGAGGAACATCAGAAGATCATACGAAACCAGCTTAAAAAGATTGGTTGTTCCTGTGATTGGTCTCGAGAGAGGTTTACCCTGGACGAAGGTTTATCCAGCGCGGTAAGGGAGGTCTTTGTCGGACTTTACGAGAGGGACCTCCTTTATCGGGGGAATTATCTTATTAATTGGTGTCCTTCCTGCGGTACCGCACTTTCGGACGATGAAGTAGAACATTGGGAACGGGATGGTAAGATGTACCGGTACTACTATCCGTTGGAAGGGGGAGAGGAGAAGATTGTTATTGCAACCACCAGGCCTGAAACCATGTTGGGCGATACGGCGGTGGCAGTTCATCCGGAGGACAAACGATACGCTGACTTAGTGGGAAAGAAGGCGCATCTACCTCTTACGGATCGAATTATACCCATAATTGCCGACGATTATGTCGACATGGAGTTTGGAACCGGAATGGTTAAGGTCACTCCCGCCCACGATCCTAATGACTGGGAGATAGGTAAACGTCATAACCTGGAGGTTCGCAACATCCTCAATCCCGATGGAACCCTGAATGGGAATGTACCGGAGAAATACAGAGATGTTCCGGTAGAAGAGGCTCGAAAGCTGGTAGTGGCAGACTTAAAAAAAGCAGACCTCTTTATAGATGAAGAACATCATCCACATCAGGTGGGCCACTGTTACCGCTGCAGTACGGTGGTTGAACCACTTCTCTCAGAACAGTGGTTTGTTCGAATGAGACCCTTAGCCGAAAAAGCCATGGCTGCATGGCGGGCCCGGGAGATCGTTTTCTATCCGCGGAAGTGGGAAAATACCTACCGGCACTGGATGGAAAATATACGTGACTGGTGTATTTCCAGACAACTGTGGTGGGGACACAGGATCCCGGTGTGGTACTGCGATGATTGCAATGAGATGATGGTACTCCGCGAGAACCCAAAGCAGTGCGCCTCCTGTGGCAGTACGCGTATCAGACAGGATGAAGACGTACTAGATACTTGGTTTTCCTCCTGGCTATGGCCCTTCTCAACCCTCGGGTGGCCGGAAAAAACAGAAGATTTGGATAGCTTTTTTCCCACCACTGCCTTGGTAACCGCCTACGATATCATTTTTTTCTGGGTGGCCAGAATGATCATGGCAAGTATGGAATTCATGGGATGCCCCCCCTTTCGGGATATTTACATCCACGGATTGGTGAGGGACAAACAGGGGAGAAAGATGTCCAAATCCCTTGGGAATGGTATCGATCCTTTGGAAATCGTAGATGAATACGGTGCGGACGCACTAAAATTTACACTTTCTTTCCAGGCCGCCCAGGGGCAGGACATTTTAGTTGACCATGAAAGTTTTAAACTGGGTTCAAAATTTGCTAATAAGATTTGGAACGCCACTCGGTTTATTCTCCTTAATCTTGGAGATAGGCAGCTGCTTTTAGAAGGAGACCAAAGTTTTGATCTCTTTGATAAGTGGGTATTTCATCGTTTCAACAGCGCTGTGGATCGAGTGCGTAATGCCTTGGAGAAGTACAAATTCAACGAAGCTGCCCAGGGTGTTTATGAGTTTTTCTGGAACGATTTTTGTGATTGGTATCTTGAAGCAAGCAAAATCCATCTGCATTCAGACGAGGAGAAACGAAAAAATAATGCTATTTCCCTTCTTCTCAACCTACTCGAAGAATCAATGCGCCTTCTTCATCCTTTTGTTTCTTTTCTAAGTGAGGAGATCTATCAGAAATTGCCGCAGACCACGGGAAGTTTGGCAATGAAGGAATTCCCAAAAGTCCGGGACGAGCGTTGGGACCCGAAAATTGATAAGGCCATGGTGATATTCCAAGAGGCGGTAACCTCAATTCGTACTCTTCGATCGGAATTTACCATTCCTCCCTCTAAGAGCATTGGTCTTCACATTTCACCAGCAGAGGATTTCCCCCACCTCGGTTTTTTTACAACAAATGAAGAAGTGTTGAAGTTTTTAGTGAAAGCCTCGGATCTGAGCATTTCCGAAAAGGGAGGTAATAGAGAAAAAGCGGTCCTCCTTCCAGGAAAGGGGTACGAAATCTATGTGTATGTAAAGGATTTGATAGATATCCCTAAGGAAATCAACCGGTTAAAAAAAGACCTCGATAAAACAAAGGTTCTTTTCGAGAGGGTGGAGAAAAAATTACAGAATAAAGGGTTTCTTCAGAATGCTCCGGAAGAGGTCATTGAGAAGGAGAAAAAGATTAAAGCGGAATTGGAGGAACGGCTAAAGAAGATAGAAGAATATAGTAACCTCCTTACTTCGTGATTTCTCCTTTCAGGAAGCGACAAATATCGTCTGTACCATTTTTAATGGAAAGGCTTCTGATGTTTTCTTGTAGTTGATGGTATGCGTCATGGTGATATAAGAGATGACACACCTCCTCAACCATTTCTTTCGGATCTTCAATATAGGCCCCGAGCTTGTTATGTACCACAAACTCGACATTTCCCTTCTCCTGACCGTACACGTATTGGGAAATAATAGGCGGTTTTCCCAGAATAAGGACCTCCATAACCGTAGCAGGCCCTCCCTTGCATACAATAAGATCCGCAATATTCATAAGCTCAAACATAAAATCAATATAGCCAAAAGCTTTGACACTACTATCAGAATGTCTTTTCGCTAAGAAATTTATGTGCCACTTTAGTACTGAATCCCTCCCGCAAACAATAGCTATCTGCACTTTTGTTTTTGCATGAAGAAAGGCCCGTACATACTCATATCCATTGGGAAAGCCTTCTCCCCCTCCGGCGAAGAGAATAATGGGTATGTCTGCTCGAAAGCCGTGTTTTTTCTTTGCCTTTGCCGCTGCTTTTCCGGTAAGGGGTTGGTTGAACTCTGTTCGAAGGGGAATAGAAAAGCGGTTGACCTTCTCTTTTGGGTAACCATACCGTGCTAAGCATTCTCGTTTTACTTTTTCGGACAAAACGATGACCGGTACCATAGGGCTGGCAAACCATATCGGATGAGCGGAGAAAGGATCTAAGACGATGGTATGAACAGGAATTCTAGGGTCGCTTTCCTTCGAAGCATAGTAAGCGGCCCGGACAAGAAGGAAATGAAGCACTACAACCTTTGTTATATTCTTATTAATCAGTTCTTTCTTTATTCTGTTTTTAAAGGTAAGTGTGGATAAAAAGACCCAGAGCTTTTTTATCGGATAGAGCTTTGTCAACTCATAGAGTCCAATCCAGAGAGAGGAATATCTGTGAGAAGCAAAACCGTATCCTCTTATAAAAAGATGTTTGATAAAAAGGTGGTATGAAGGAACAGGATCGAGGAGATGGGTTGTAACTTCTTCCGGATAGAGGGACATTATTCGATTGGAAAGAGCTTTAGCGGCAGAAATATGCCCCCCGCCGGTATGAAGGTATAAAAAAAGTATGTTATCAGTTTCCTTTTCCATACACCTTAAAGTATATCCTCCTGTGCGGTGAAGCTCTTCTTTATTCGCAACTCTCTCTCAAGCTCACGAGCAGTCATTATGAGCATCTGAAGCCTATTTTCTACATTGGCAATACTAGTGTCCGGGTCATAATCCAGGGCCAAAATTTGAATATGGGGAACATATTTTTTTATGGCCTTAATCATTCCTCTCCCTGTTATATGGTTTGGCATGCAGCCGAAAGGTTGTATAATTACAAAGGAGTTCACCCCATAGGAGGCGAGCTGCATTATTTCCGCGGGTATCAACCATCCTTCACCAATATGATATGAGGAGTCGATGAGTCCGGAAACATTGGAAATAAGCTCATGTACTCCATGGTGATATTCAGCAAAACGAAAGCCCTGAAGGATTTCTCCCACTTTTTCATGCACGAAATTAAATGCTTTATCGAAGACCTCCGCTTTAAGACCGAGCATAAAGGGATGAGCGTGAAGTTTCCGGCGGGCCATTGATATTTCCGAGATGGTTTTTTTACGAAAAAAGTCGACCATTCCAGGCAGGACCACTTCCATACCGTTTTTTTCAAGATACGTTTCTATAAAACCATTTGAGGATGGATGGTAATTCATGAGGACCTCACCGATTAATCCAACCCTTGGTTTCCGAACGCTTCGATCGACTTTTATTTGGTTAAAATCATCTACTGCTCTCTTAAAAGCTTTCAGAGCGGTCTCATACCCTATGCACAAACCGGAGGTTATATTTTGGAGTGACCAGGAGAAGGTTTTCTCTGTGTCGCCCTCTTTGAGTTCGTACGGTCTAAGAGAGCGTCTCATATATTCAATCCCGTCCATAATTGTTAAGCCCCAGAGCATTTTGAGATGAAAACGAGCGTCAAGAACAAAGCCCGGGTGCATTTTTTTCTCGTCCTTTCCGGTTGTAATAATGGGTATATTTGCATAACCGGCATCGTCCAGGGCTTTTCGTGCTAGACCGGCGTATTGTCCCGCCCTGCAGGCAATACAGTTCTTCGCCAAACCAACTGCAAGGATATCCGGTGAATAAGCACCCCCTTTAATGAGCGATAGAATTTCTCCAATGTTTATCTGCGCGGGGAAACATATATCGTTATGAACATACTTTTTCCCCAGGGCAATTGCCCGCTCATCTGCCAGGGGAAGGGGAAGGGTCCTGTATCCAAGGTATTCCATGATCCTCGAGGAAATATAGGAAAAGGCAGGAGAAAGATTTGGAATGAGAATAATCTTTGATTTCTTATCCTTTCTTAGGAATTTAACAGGATATGGATCACCTAAATGAGCAGGATAACTATTTCCAGTTCCTCTTCGCTTCTGTCTGACTGTCTCTATAAATGAGCGGATTCGAATATTTAGCGGGCCGGCGGCCTCCCCTTCGTCTAGTTTTAGTATGAGAAGTTCCTTGTTAGAGAGGGTTCTCAATATCCGAGACATTTCATCTGAGATAATAGCATCATGACCGCACCCGAAACTGACAAGCTGGACAAGTTCCAGAGAAGGATGTCTGGCGACAAATATGGCCGCTTCCAGCATTCTGGTATGAAAAGGATTATAGGTTTCCATTCTAGAGTAGAGAATGTCTTCGGAATGGGTCATTGGTAAGGAAGAAAGGGTAAGGACTGGAATACCCAAGCGCGTAAAATGCTTCGAAAGGTGGTGGTTGACTAATTCATCGTTGTGGTATGGTCGTCCCGCGAGAAGCACTCCGAAATTTCCGCTTCTCTCCATATTATTGAGAAGGGTTTGTGCTTCTTCTTGCATAGTGGCTTCGAATTGTTGAAGGGCTTCTTCCCCGTTTTTTATGGCACGGCTGATAATTGCTCGGGAAAAATTGGGGAACCGGCTTTTTAGAAATTCTCCGGTTTGTTTTCTTCGAAGTTTCGGTGTGAACCAGTGGAAGGCCGGCCGGTCAAAGGGGATCCCGTGTTGGGTGTGGGGCTCCTCGCTGCTTTCTATGACCATAGGATATCCCTGGATTAAAGGACACATCTCTCCACCAAGGGCGTGTTTATTTTTTTTCGGGAGTCTAAGCACCATAGGCATAAATATTCGATCTACCCCCTGCTCAATGAGGTATCGCACATGTCCGTGAACAATTTTCGCGGGAAAACAAGATGTATCTGAAGGCACACCAGGAAGACCGGATTCGAAAAGACGATAACTACTTTTAGGAGATATTACCAATGTAACCCCCAGAGATTCGAAAACGGCCTTCCAGTAGGGAAGACTCTCCCAGAATTCCAAAACTCTTGGAATACCAATACTGGGACTTGGGAGTGTTTTGTCTGAATTTCGTTCGACATTGCTATTTTTCCGAGACCCGACATCTTTTTCGAGTTTTGTTTTTTTATGTATGAAATCCTTAGTAAGTTGAATGTTGTAACTCTTTACCTGGTCAAATATTTCCTTCGTTTTTGTCGTAAGGTCCAGTAGTTCTTGACGTACGCTCGGATCTTTCGGATTGCCGAATATCTCTCCTTGTCCACAGCGATTACCGGTAACGTAGGTAGAGCCGTCGGAAAAGGTAATAAGGGTGCGATTACAGCTGTTGGTGCAGAAGGGGCAAATCAATCCTGACTGTTTTTTAAAATCGAAGGAGTCGATGTTTTCCAACCCGAAGAAACTAGATGTATAGGATGGATTGGTCTTTTTCCGCATCTCTACGGATTGCTTTGTTAGGAGTGCGATTCCTAAAGCTCCCATCACTCCCGGAAAGGGAGGGCGAAGGACTTCCTTATCCAAATACTGCTCTAAGGCCCGCAAAACAGCATCGTTTTTGAAGGTACCCCCCTGAACGATAATAGTCTTTCCTAAGTTCTCTGTATTGGAGAGCCGAAGGACCTTGGTGAAGACATTTTCGATGATGGAACGGCAGAGACCGGCTAAAATATCTTCCGTGGTGCGACCGTTCTTTTGTTCCGTTATAATGGAGCTGTTCATAAAGACGGTGCATCGAGATCCTAATTTTGAAGGCTGGGAAGATTGAAAGGCAAGTTGATCAATTTGCTCCATTGGGATCCCTAAAGATGCAGCGTAGGTTTCGATAAAAGAACCACAGCCCGCGGAACAAGCTTCGTTTAGGGTAATGCTGGTAATTATTCCCTTTTCAATCTTTACCGCCTTCATGTCCTGTCCGCCGATATCGAGGATATAATCCACATCGGGGGCGTACCTCTTTGCAGCTTCGGCATGGGCGACTGTTTCTACAGTGTGAAAATCCGCCTTAAGGGCCCGGGCGAAGAGATGCTCTCCGTAACCGGTGCTGCCTAATCCAAGAACACGAATATGCACCCCCTGCTCGCGGTATATTTCTTTCATTTCTTGGAGGCCCTGCTTAATAACTCCCAGTGGATTCCCAAAGTTGGGAGAATAAAATTTGTTTATTAGTTCACCGGAATTATCTATAACCACGAATTTGGTTGTGGTGGAACCGGCATCAATTCCTATATAGCAGTCAATAAGGCTTCCGCTTTTGAATTCCGGTGGTTCAAAGATGAAAAGAGGGTTTCGTCTTTCAAAATCTTCTCTTTCACGGTCATTATTAAAAAAAAGGAGATCCGAGTTTTGTTGATTACAGGAAACTGTTTTTTCCTGATTCATTAATGCTTCCAAAAACTCCCTTCCCTGATATTCCGAGGAGTAATCTTTAAACATACTGCCGATGGAAAGAGCAGCCCCGTGGGCAATAATAAGTTCAGGATTTTCTGGGACAAGAATATCTTCATTCCCCAGGTTGAGACGCTCTTTAAATGCCCTTATAAGTGTGGGATTGAAGGTAAGGGGACCGCCTTCAAAGATAATTTTAGGGTTGATCCGCATTCCCTGAGCAAGTCCGCCGATAGTTTGTTTTGCAATAGCGTGAAAGGAGGAGAGGGCGATGTCTTCCTTAGAGATTCCCTGATTAAGCAGAGGCTGGATGTCTGTTTTCGCGAAAACACCGCATCTTCCGGAAATGTCGTAGATGTGTTTCCCCCGTCGGGCGTAATCTTCGAAGTCTTCCGTTCTAATATTAAGAAGTTCGGCAATTTGATCGATGAAAGCACCAGTACCACCGGCGCAGCTTCCGTTCATCCTCATGTCGGAGGTGAGAAGTTTTCCCGTTTCTTTTTCCAAACGAAAAAAGATTACCTTCGCGTCTTGCCCGCCCAGCTCTATGGCGACCCTGGTTTCCGGATAGTACCGTTTTACAGCAATGGCATTTGCTACCACTTCTTGAATGAAAAAGGCCTTGAGGTGTTCCGCGATTGTCTGACCCCCGCTCCCACAGACGGCGACATGAAAGGAGTCCTCCGGGAAGGCCCGATGGGCCTCTATAAGGAGAGAAAAGACCATCCCTTGTTGGTCGGCGTTGTGGCGAAGATACCGGGAGAAAAGAAGCTTTCCCTTTATCGGATCGACCACAACAATTTTCACCGTTGTTGATCCTACATCAATACCGACCCATCTATCCACGAATGGACTCCCTTTGATCCATATAGTCGTTTTTCTTTTTCAGGTGCTTTTCTCTGGAGGAGAGGATAAGCATCTGTAATCTGTTCTCAATATTCCCGAGGCTTGTATCCGGGTCGTAATCCAATGAAAGTATCTGCACTTGGGGATATTGTTTTTTTATGGATTTCATCATTCCTCTGCCGGTAATATGGTTGGGAAGACATCCAAAGGGTTGGACAATGATGAAGGATTCGACTCCGTAATGTATCATTTCGATGATTTCCGCGGGCATGAGCCATCCCTCTCCAGCCTGATATGACACATCAATATAGTTTCTTACATTTTCCACGAGCCTTTCCATTCCGGAATAGATGTATTGATGCCTGAACCCGGCAAGTATATCACTAACCTTTTTCTCTATCAATCCAAGAACTGAATCAGTCAATCCTGCAATAATTTGGGAGAGAAAAGGTTTAGGGATAAGCGCGCGTTTCCCTTTTTCCTTTTCAATAACATAGGAGCGTCTAAAGAATCCGAGCATAGGTGGTATAACCACCTCCATACCGTGCTTTACTAAATACTCCTCTATATGATGATTTGAACCGGGATGGTAATTAAGGAGAATTTCCCCTACAATGCCGACCCTCGGTTTTACCTCTCTATCCGGGTTTAATGGCAATGAGTTAAAGCTCCTTACTCCCTCTTCAAAGAGTTGGAGGGCCCGCCTTTTGCTTAAAGGGAGGACGCGGGCTATCTCCTTTACACAACGCTTGAAGAGTTCTTGGGTAGAACCTCTAATAAGCTCATAAGGTTCTATGGCCCTTCTCATTGTTTCTAAAGCATCGGTAATGACGATTCCCCACACCATCTGGAGCTGAAAACGAACTCCCAGTCGAGCACCGGGATGTATGTTTTTGGTGTCCCTGCCGGTGGTAATAATAGGGACCTCCGGGTATCCCGCGTCATCCAGGGCCTTTCTCGCCAGCATTGCGTATTGACCGGCTCTGCAGTCCTCACAGTTTTTTGCCAGTGCTAAGGCAACTTGAGAGGGTGAGAAACACCCCCTTTTTAACACGGAGAGGGCCTCTCCGATATTGATCTGAGCGGGGAAACAGATATCGTTATGTACGTATTTTTTCCCGAGTTCTATTGCCATCTCGTCCGCCAGAGGCATTTGGACAGTTTTATATCCTTCTCTCTGAAGGACGGAGGTCGCGATTTTGGAAAATGAGTAGGAAAGGTTTGGAGTAAGGATAATTTTTTCTTTTTTGTGCGGAGAGAGGAACCTGGTGCCAAAGGGGTGGTATTTTTTCTCAGGCAAGAGAACAGGGCTGTTACCCCTGCGTTTTCGTCGTTCTTTCACTGTCTCAATAAATGACGTGATGCGGATGTTAAGGGGCCCTTTGGATTCTCCCTCATCTAATTTTAGGACCAAAGGTTCTTTTCCCGATTGGGAACGGAGGATCCTGGTAATTTCATCGCTGAGGACCGCATCATGTCCACACCCGAAACTAACTATCTGCACCAACTCCAATTCAGGGCATTTTGCCACATAGAGGGCGGCTTCGATCATTCGGGTGTGGAATGGGATGGTTGTTTCCATACGGGTGGCAGCAAGGTCCGCCTTGTGTATCCCGGGGAGGGAATCGAGGGTAAGCACAGGTATACCCGCGGCGGTGAAGTATTTCGACACATTATGATTGATAAGGGGATCTACATGATAGGGTCTTCCGGCTAGTACAATGCCGAATTTCCCAGATTCCTTAAGTTCTTCCAAGGCCCGCGTACCAAGGCGGACCAATGTATTTTGATATGCGGAAAAGGCCTTCTCCGCGGAGGTGAAAGCTCTCAGGGCTTCTCCTTTGGATACTGAGAAAGTCTTTTCCAGGTAATTAATTACCTGTTTCTTTTTCAATCCTTGGTTGTACCAATGGAAAACAGGATGCTCTAAAGATACTCCGTAACGCTCCTCGGTTTCATCGTTTTGGGCCGCGACAAGCGGATATCCCTGTACAACGGAGCATACATGGCTGTCTGTGGCGCTTTTATTTTCCTTAGGCACTCGTACCATCATGGGAAAGAAAATTATCTTTGCTCCTTGATCAACAAGATCGAGAAGGTGACCGTGGACCAATTTTGCAGGAAAGCAGATAGTATCGGAGGGAATGTTTTTCAAACCGCGTTCAAAGAGGGTATAGGTGGATTTTCCCGATACCACCACCGGATGCCCCAGAGCGGTAAAAAGGGTCCTCCAGAATGGAAGACTGGAATAGAATTCTAATACCCGAGGTAATCCTATGACAGTCTTTGTCTCTAGGCCTGGCCTTTTCGTTCCGTTTGCCGGAATAGCGTGGTCTTTTCCGATGTTTCTGTTCGTCCACTCCACCATATCCGGGACCTTAGCGCTTCCCAATTTCTCCCTGCTGATGTCTTTTACACCGGCTGGAGATATCCCATTGTCTTTGTTATTCTCAAGGATGGCCCCTCTTTCGCATCGGTTTCCTGTTATGAAAACATCCCCGGTAGCAAAGGTTACCACTGTTCTGGAGCAGTTATTGTTACAACCGGTGCAGGGAAGGTTGGAAGTCTGGGTATAGTCGAAGTTTTCCAGAGAATCTTTTCCGATACATTGTGAAGAGGTCCCTTGGGACATGTTTTTTTTTGTAAGGAGAGCAATTCCGATGGCCCCCATCTGAGCGGGATAGGGGGGGCGGAATGCTTCTTTTCCGATGTACTGTTCAAAAGCCCTTAGGACCGCATTGTTACGAAACGTCCCCCCCTGGACAACGATGTGTTCGCCTAGAGTATCGGTGTTGGCAATCCGGACCACCTTGGTAAAGACATTTTCTATAATTGATCTGCAAAGACCGGCGAGGATGTCGGAGCTGGTTTTTCCGTTTTTCTGTTCCGTAATTATTGAACTATTCATAAAGACGGTGCATCGAGAGCCAAGACGGGAGGGTTGTGCGGCGGCGAATGCCATCTCTGCGATATTTTCTACCGGTATTCCCAAAGAACGGGCATAGGTTTCAATAAAGGAACCGCACCCGGCGGAACATGCTTCGTTTAAAACGATATTGGTAACAATACCATCTTTTATGTAGATTGCCTTCATATCCTGCCCGCCGATATCAAGGATGAAGGAGACCTGGGGAAGATACTTCCTGGCAGCTTCCGCGTGGGCTACTGTCTCTACCGTGTGATAATCCGCCCTGAGGGCGCTTGCAAAAAGCTTCTCGCCGTATCCGGTAGTGCCCAGACCGAGGATACTAAGGACCGTGTTCTTCTCTTGGAAGTGTTTGTACATATCTATAAGACCAGACTGAATGACCCGAAGTGGAGCGCCATCATTGTTGGAGTAAAAGCTGTAAAGAAGTTCTTCTTCTTCGCTTAACAAAACAAATTTTGTAGTTGTCGATCCGGCATCAATACCAAGAAATCCGCGAATTCTTCCCGTCTGTGTAACCAAGTGATGTCCATGATTGTCCTCGGGATGACGTCTGAAAAAAGCTTCTCTCTCTTTAGAGGAAGAAAAAAAATACTTTTTCCTTCCCCCGGGAGTTATATGGGACTGTTCTTTTCGCGTTTTCTCAAATGCGTCGAGGGTCTTCAGTCCGCTATATCCGCATTCTTTATCGGAAAAAAACGTCACCGAACTCAGCGCGGCGCCGTGGGCCACAAGCAGCTCCGGTTTCTCGGGAATTATCACCTTATTCTCACCGAGGGATAGACGTTCCTTAAAGGCCCGGACAAGAACAGGATTGAAGGTAAGCGGCCCCCCTTCAAAGATCACCGGAGGAGTTATTTCCATGCCCTGGGCAAGACCTCCTATGGTCTGCTTGGCTATAGCATGAAAAGCGGAGAGAGCGATATCCTCCTTGGCTGCCCCCTGATTAAGAAGCGGCTGAATGTCTGTCTTAGCGAACACTCCGCAGCGCCCGGAAATGTCGTAGAGGAAGTTCCCCCGGTCAGCCAGTGCGTTAAAACCTTCTACCGGGATACTGAGGAGTTCAGCTATCTGGTCAATAAAAGCACCGGTACCACCGGCACAAGTACCGTTCATCCGCATATCGGTGGCGGAAAGTGTTCCTGTGCCGGGATCTCGGTTAAAGAAAATTACCTTAGCGTCCTGACCTCCGAGCTCAATGGCGGTCCTTACCTGGGGAAAGAAGGCGCGCACCGCAATGGCATTTGCCATTACTTCCTGTATAAAGAAGGCCCCCAAGGATTCTGCCAAGGTAATACCACCGCTTCCACAGAAAGTGAGACGAAAATTCCGATGCGTGTAATAAGCATGAGCTTCCCTAAGAAGGCCTAGTACCGAACCTGTTTGGTCCGCATTGTGTCTAAGGTACTTTCCGAAAAGAAGCTCCTTGGATATGGGATCAACAATAGCGATCTTAGCTGTGGTAGAGCCTATATCGACCCCAAGGAGAAGGGTTTCCTCCTGTTTCTGAGGTATCTGATTTTCCTCTCCCTTCTTGCCTTTTGCCATTCTCCTTCACCAAAGCCCTTAGAGATTTTGACCCTTCCAGGAGATGGGAGGTTTCAGGAGGGTTTTACAAGTAATGTAATAGTAGTAGACCATCGCGAAGAGGATATTAAGCCATACAGTCATCCAGTACTCCGTACAGGAGGAGTGGGAATAAATTCCTGCCCAAAAGGCAATGGACCCCATGCAAAGATAGGTGGAAAGGGTAACCAGAAGCAAGGGTGTATAGAGGGGTGATAGGACCGCGCAAGTCGTACCGGCCATGAGAAATATCATTACCGCCAAATATCCAAGACTGGTAGCTGCATCGTCGGAGAATATGGCGCCGCTGCTCCAGCGAAGTTGCTGGCCGGAGACCTCTGAAAGATGCTTCTTAGCCTCTGCGGTAACCGTGACAAAGGGGGAGGTGAGTGCAACTATTCTGTAGTCGCTCTTCTTGCGGACTGATGAAATAAGAGCAGCATCTTCTGTGGGAGAGTATCCTAGATTCTCATAACCGCCGATCTTCTCTAGAGTGTTCTTTCTGATAGCAAGATTATTACCGAAGCCTCCTGTGGCGTTTCCAATACCGGCGCATCCAAGAGTATAATAGTATCTAAAGAGATGGTCGAACACCTGAAATGTGTTCAAAAATCCTCGAGCACGGGTAGTATGGACCGGAGCAAAGACAAGACCTAGGGAAGCGTCATTAAAACACCTCTCTATGTATTCCACCCAATGTGGTGGTACTCGGCAGTCCGCGTCTGTGAACAGGAGCACCTCTCCCTCTGCTTTTTTAATTCCTCGGGAAAGGGCGTACTGTTTGGGGTTAAACCTGGGATTTGTCTTCTCCAGTCTGATAATAGTTACAGGACGGTCTGTGACATTCTTATACTCCTTAAGGAGCGTGCTCGTGCTGTCGTCGGACCTGTCATCAATAAAAATAATTTCAAAATTGCTGGAACTCTGATTTTCTAGAGAAGAAAACAGAGAAGGAAGATTTTGCTCTTCATTCTTGGCAGGAATGATGACAGAGACTCTTCCTGGCTTTTCTGAAACAGAGCTGAGGAGTTTTTTCTCTATCCCTCGGGCATGAATTATACCAACGCTGAGTACAATATGGACCGTTATCATTATGCCGCAGAAAACAGCCATAGAAATGTGAAGAATAAAAAGCGCCATTTGCTACATATAGTAGTATAAATTCAGGTCCTCTGTAAATCTATACTAAGTACATCTATATTAGGTGGATCTATTGTCATTCTCAAAATATTCCGGCAGTATGGTGGCCATGGACATACGAATACCCGAAGAATATCGTCGCGTATTCTCCTGGTAATCCTGACTGAAGGGTAACATAAAATATAAAGAACAACCAAGCATGGAAGGATACAATATGAATTCTAAAGAACCCCTAAGGTTTTTCATCCCAATGCTAAAAACCCCTGGAATGTTAAAAAGAGCGGTTAGAGGCGTTTTTACGAAGCACATTCTCGCAAAGCGGGAGTATAAGAGGGGAGACGGCATATCCCGGATTCCCATCCATCAGATTAGCTTAAAAATAGTAAACGCCTGCAACTTGCGCTGTAAGACATGCGGGCAGTGGGGAGAAACAGGGTACAATATCGGTAAACCGAGTTCCGAGCTGAGCAAAATTGTTCCGGTAGAACGTTACCTGGACATGGCTGACCGGGTAAAGAAGCACAAACCCATTTACTATATATGGGGTGGGGAGCCCTTTCTTTACCCCGGACTATTTGAACTGACGGACCGCATAAAGAAAAACGGATCTCTCCTTTCGGTAGTTACTAACGGGACTTTTACGGAAAGCAAAGCGGAGGAAATCGTTAGACAGGGCTGGGACGCTCTTATGTTTTCTCTGGACGGTCCGGAAGATATTCATGATGAAATACGAGGAAAGAAGGGAACATTTAAAAAGGTAAAAGCCGGTATCGACAAGGTACAGTACTACAAGAAGGAAATGAAAAAAACCGTCCCTTGGATCATGCCCCTTATAACTGTGAGTACCTGGAATGCTCACAAGTTGGATGAAATCTTCGAAGTGGCCCGGGAACTTGGGACCGATTGTATCGTAGTATACTATTCCTGGTTTACCGATGAGAATATAGGTAACCTCCATACCCGGGTTATGGAAAAGAAGCTGGACATAACTCCTACATCCTGGAAGGGATATCTATTCGATCATAATGTGGACACCGAGGCATTGAAAGATAGTTTGGCAAGGATTAGGAAGAAGAAGTGGAATATGCCGATAATCTTTATTCCCGATCTGAAGGAAGAACAATTGGCTGATTACTATAGTGATCCCGGCAATTTTTTTGGCTACGGCCCATGCATATCTCCGTGGATGACGGTGGAGGTAATGCCCAATGGCGATGTTTCGCCCTGCAGAGACTACCCTGATTTCGTTACAGGCAACCTTATGGAACAGACCTTAGAGGAAATATGGAATGGTGATAAGTATGTACGGTTTCGAAAAGCCCTCTACGGTTCCGGCGGGACCTTCCCTATCTGCTCAAGATGCTGTGGTCTAATGGGTTGGTAGAAGCCGCCTCCTTCCGTTCCTCTTTATTATGGGTATTTTCTCGAATAATCTTTTGTACTGTCCCTTTTCTGTTTACATGATAGGTAATCCCGCTCCATTCGATTTTCTTCGATCCCAAGCTGAGAAGGGAGGCAAAGGAACCCATTACCAGATTAAAGGGCGCTCGAATAAACCAAAGAAGACGGTTGTGATTGTCCCTTCCCGGTTTTTTAATAAGAGATGCCCAGAGAAAGATGAGAAAGTCGTAGATTGCAACATGGAAGATTACAATTTCCAGATGGGGAACCTCTGTAGTTACATTCAAAACAATGAGTAGTGGAAGGAGAAGAACCTGCAACATAGCATAGAACATGAGAAGCACCCCGGTTATCCAAAGATGGGGGATATATAACTTTGAGAACATTGTCTGTCGCTTAAACCAAGAGACGGCCATCCTCACGGAGGGGATGATATCGTCTGTTTCCGCGATGCAGGTGGGGACATGTATGGCCCTTTTCCGGTTTTTGAGGACCAGTTTTTCCAGGGTAATATCATCTACAACGGTATGAGCCCAAAGGTCCTCGACACCCAAGTCTTCGAAATCCTTTCTTCGAATCGCCATCGACCCGCCCCATACCGCATCCACAGGGAAGAAGGTAATTACCATAAGTAGAAAAGCGTTCATAAAGGCGTGGAGATACTCCCCTGCTGTTCGCTTGTGAAGGAGGAGCCAACGAAATCCAGTGGACACCGTAATCTTATGATTTGAAAGGGGGCGAATGAGTTCCTTAAGCCACTCCGTGGATGGTGCAATATCCGAATCCATAAAGATATACACTTCCGAATTCCTGCCTGAGGCATCAATCCCGGCGAGAATGTTGTAGTTTTTTTGACCACATTTTTCGGCCAATCCCGCCACAACTAATTCTGCATTGCAAAAATTGTTGGTCATTCGCTTAAGGATATTATAAGCCGGGTCCTCCCGGCTTTCTACAATAAAATAGATGGTGAATTCTGAGTAATTAAGCTGTAGAAATTTCGAGATGTTTTTTTCAAAATAGGGAGATGTGCCCTTACAGGGGACAAAGATGGAAACCGATGGATTGTACGATCTGGAGTATCTCTGCAGAAATTTCTTGGCATAAATCCTCGTTTGATAGAGGAGAAGAATAATGAGCATCACATAGAGACAGAGAAGGTTTATGCCTGATACAGCAATATGAAATCCGACAAGGATATTCACAAGGTCCTCCCGGGGTAGGATCCAGAACTGCTGAGATCCAGTGCAGTTTAGGGGCGGATAGCTGGAAATAGCATCATAAAGTGCTCACAGATCAATGCGTTTTTTAGTCCGACCCCGCGTCTTGACACCGCATGGTATATCTATCTAGAATAACCACTCCAGTATCTATGTCTTAAGTATAATCAGGAGGATATTTTGTACAAGCCCGTGGACCCGAAAGTTGATTTTCCCAAGATGGAAGAAGGCATTCTTCGTTTCTGGGAGGAAGGAGACATCTTCCAAAAATCAATTGATCAACGAAACGATAGAGAAGAGTTTGTTTTCTACGATGGTCCACCCTTTGCAACAGGATTACCCCATTTCGGCCATTTTGTTCCCGGAACCATTAAAGACATTATACCCCGTTACCAGACAATGAAGGGGAAGAAGGTGGATCGCCGGTTCGGGTGGGACTGCCATGGGTTACCCGTCGAGTACGAAATGGAAAAGGAACTGGGAATATCCGGAAAAAAACAGATCGAAGATTTTGGGATTGCCAAATTTAACGAATCCTGCAGATCCATTGTGCTCCGTTACACCCGGGAGTGGCGAAATATTATTAATAGACTCGGACGCTGGGTAGACTTTGACAATGATTACAAGACCATGGAACCGGATTATATGGAGTCCATCTGGTGGGTGATAAAACGTCTCTGGGAGAAGGGACTCCTTTTCGAGGGCCACTACATCCTTCCTTACTGCCCCCGCTGCTCCACGGTGCTGTCGAACCATGAACTTAACCTGGGAGGCTATCGTGATATCCATGATCCGGCGATAACGGTAAAATTTACCGTAAAGGGTGCGGAAAACACTTATTTTCTCGCATGGACCACTACTCCCTGGACCCTTCCATCCAACCTCGCCTTGGCGGTGGGTCCAGAGATTGACTACGTGAAGGTGAAAGACGGGGAGGAGTTTTTTATCCTTGCCCGGGACCGCCTTTCCAGTTACTACAAATCAGAGGAAGAGTACGAGATAGCAGCACGTTACTGCGGAGAGGAACTGGAAGGGTGGGAGTACGAACCCCTTTTCCCCTATTTCTCGGGATACGCGAATAATGGAGCTTTTCGAATTTTCGTGGCAGATTACGTTTCCACTGAAGAGGGGAGCGGTATTGTCCACACTGCTCCCGGTTTTGGAGAGGACGACTACAACACCCTGAAAGATACAGATATTCCCACAGTGTGCCCTTTGGACGCGGAGGGACAGTTCACAGAAGAGGTTACCGACTACGCTGGTATGTATGTAAAAGACGCGGACAAGGAGATAATTCGGAGACTCAAAGAAGAAGGAAAGATTGTAAAACGGGAAAATTATCTTCACAGCTATCCGCACTGTTGGCGGTGTAAGGCCCCCCTTATCTACAGGGCCATAGGCTCATGGTTCGTTGCCATCGACAAGATTAAGGAGAGCATGCTCAAGGCCAACAGCGAAATACACTGGGTCCCGGACCATCTTAAGAATGGCCGGTTTGGGAAGTGGCTGGAAGGAGCTCGGGACTGGGCCATTTCCAGAAACCGCTACTGGGGAAACCCCATTCCTATCTGGCAGTGTGAAACCTGCGGGGAACAGCGATGCATCGGCTCCAGAGAGGAGTTGAAGGAACTCTCGGGTGTGTATCTGGAGGACCTACACAAACACTATGTTGATGAGGTGACATTTTCCTGCACCTGCGGTGGTACTATGAGAAGGGTCCCCGAAGTTTTAGATTGCTGGTTTGAATCCGGTGCCATGCCCTACGCGCAGAACCACTATCCCTTCGAAAACAAGGAGCATTTTGAACATCACTATCCCGCGGATTTTATCTCCGAAGGTTTGGACCAGACCAGGGGATGGTTTTACACACTTACGGTACTGGCAGCGGCACTATTCGGAAAACCGGCGGCAATGAATATCGTAGTAAACGGATTGGTACTCGCCGAGGACGGAAAGAAGATGTCGAAATCCGAGCGAAACTACAGCGATCCGAAAAAGATAATGGATAAATTCGGCGCCGATGCTCTACGCCTCTTTCTTATGAACAGCCCAGTGGTAAAGGCTGAGGACCTTCGGTATTCCGACGACGGGGTTATGGAAGTACTTAAGAGTGTTATTATTCCCCTCTGGAATTCCTACAGTTTCTTCGTTACCTATGCAAATATCGACAAGGCCTCTCCTTCGCAGCAGCCGGAAAACCCGGAAAACCCCTTGGACAGATGGGTCCTCTCGGAGTTGGAGCGGATAATCGGTGATGTTACACGTTGGATGGATGATTATGACTTACAGAAGGCCATAGATCCTATAGTGACTTTCATAGATTCCCTTAACAATTGGTATATCCGTCGATCTAGAAGAAGGTTTTGGAGAAGTGAGAATGATCTGGATAAGGAGCAGGCATATCAGACCCTCTACACTGTGTTGTTGAAATTGATAAAGGTAGCTGCACCAATTATTCCCTTTGTAACCGAGGAGATCTATCAGAACCTTAAGAGTAAATCCATGCCTGAATCGGTGCACCTCTCGGATTATCCGGTGGCCAACAACGAGCTCAGGGATGAAGAATTAGAACTGAAAATGGCCGTAACTCGACAGGCTGTCAGTATGGGCAGAGCATTAAGGTCTATGCATTCAATAAAAATTCGTCAACCTTTAAAGGCAATTTATCTAGTTACCATTGATCAGCGGGAGAAAAGGGTCTTAAAGGAGATGGAGGATATTATAAAAGAGGAACTTAACGTAAAAGAAGTCATTTACAAGGAAAATGAAGAGGAGCTGGTGGAGTACAAGGCAAAGGCAAATTTTCGGGTCCTTGGAAAAGAGCTTGGAAAGGACATGAAGGAGGCGGCGAAAAAAATCGAAGAGCTTCAGCCAAAGGAAATCCAATCTCTTTTAGAGGGCGCGACCCTCTCCATTGATCTAGACCACAGGACCGTAGACCTAACCAGTGAATCTGTTGTGGTCCAGCGGTTTGAAAAGGAAAACCTAAAAGTCCTCAATGAAAAGTCTCTCACCCTTGCTCTAGATTCTGAAATAACCAAGGAATTGAAACAGGAAGGTCTTGTCAGAGACATTGTACGATCTGTCCAGAATCTGAGGAAGGACCGGGACCTGAATGTAACTGACCGGATAGAACTGTACATTCACGGGAATGATGAGATAAGAGAAGCTCTGGAGACTCATGAAGAGTATATAACCAACGAAACCCTTTCCCTTACTGTTAACTGGAAAAAACCTGAGAATCCGAGAGAAATTGAATGTGGAGACGAAAAAGCATTAATCGATATACAAAAAGCATAGTAAATACTATTGCACTAGGTTTCTGCATACTGGTATCGAGTATAATCCTCATTGGCTGCAGCAGTATGCCAAACGTACCTATCCGTGGATCCTGGTTCTACTCTCTTCCGCCCGGACAGGATATCTATGGGAAGGCGAAAGCCCACAAGATTGCCCCTCTTTTGGGATCAATTAGTCTTGATGGAATTCCTGGGAACACCGGGCTTTCCGATTTCCTTACAATGACCGAAGAAGTGTATTTTTCTGCAGATACGGAAATGAAACACTTCTCTCTTATTGCCGTTGGTGAATATCCGGTAGTCCTCCTTCGTTCGGTAATTGCTAATTCCGAAGGGTGGCGAAAGGGAAAAGGTGAAATAGAGCATTGGGTAAACGAAGGAGACAGTCAAAGTAAAACCGTGCAGCTTGCTTTTCCCGCGTACAACGTGGTATGCGTGTCCCGAGGAATGATAGGGGAAATAACCTTAGCACGTCTAAAGGAGAAACAGGTTAATCCGCCCGAGGGTGCTGAATATGCTGAAGCCTTTCTTTTTGATCACCTTTTAGCAGATTTCAGTATCCTCCTTTCAGACCCTCAAAACAGCGTCGGGAAAGGATTGCCCATAGACCAGGCACGATTTCCAGTACAGTCCGCCTGGTTTACCGCTTCTGTGGAAGGAGAAGAGTATGTATCTTCTTTTGTGTTCGTAGCTAAAGACCCGGCTAAGGCAAAGACTCTTGCAACATTTATGAAACTCATGCTGGCAGGATGGATGCGTAAGGAGGGTATAGGCGATGTTTCTACCCTTTCTAAAACGACCCGCCTGGAAGTGAAGGATGATAGAGTTGCCATAGAAGGAATTCGATTTTCATCGGAAGATGTCCTAAAACTTCTTACGCTCTACGGGAGTGGAACAACCCCATATTAATTAAGATTATGAAAATTCAGGATATGGAGAATTGCTGGCTGAGCAAGAAAAAGCTTGCCCCTTTTTGTTTAGCTTGCTATATTTCTCTACATGGATACATTCACAAATATGCAATATCTTAAGGTGAGAGGGTAACCAATGCCGACCTATGAATACGAATGCGATAAATGCGGGCATACCTTTGAACTCTTTCAAAGCATGTCCGATGACCCTGTTGAAATCTGCCCAATATGTAAGAAAAAAAGTGTTCGCCGTCTCATTTTTGGAGGAGTAGGTGTTATTTTTAAGGGTAGCGGCTTCTATGTAACAGACAGCAAAAAGGCCCAGGATTCGGGTAAGGGGCAGAAGG
>CAYXSD010000007.1:0-56793 GCA_964466335.1 uncultured Spirochaetales bacterium | reverse complement strand
GAATGCGTCATCCCCGAGCATTGCCGCAGGGTCGGGGTAACCCGGAGCAGGTAAAGATTAAAGTCCCTCTTCGCATTTCTCGATTTCCCGCCTAACCGCCTTGGCAGCCGTCTCGTCGAGTTCGGGAAGGTCCAACGCTAACAGTTCTTCCACCTTGTCCTTGGCCATTCCCACAGCATCCTTGCCGCCTTCTTCCCGCCAGGTATCAATATTTCCTCTGGCTGCGACAATCGGTTCCCGATGTTCCCCGGATTTTAATAAGCCCAGGGTGTGGTCGGACATAATAAAGTCCCCCCTATGGCTGGTCTCCTTAATAAGCTCTTCCGCGATCATCTTGGGACTGCCGTCTATCCCCCGAAGGAGTTTCTTAACCTGGCCTATGATTTCCGCATCCATAACCAGCTGTTCGAGACTGATGGTCATACCGCAGGCGTACATTCCCAGGTTAACAATAAGATCATTTCCAGCGGCTGCACCGCAGAAGGCGCTAAAGGTCTTCTCCCAGCAGTTCTGCTCGTCCATGGCGTGGTTGTCCGAATTGGGAGCGGTTGTGTGGAGGGGGAGATCATAGTATTTTGCCACCTGGGCACCTCCGATACGGCAGAGTGTGGTTTCGATAGATCCTACCAAAGCGGCGCTCTTCCGCATATCGAAGGTTGTCCAGCTGCTCGCCCAAATGACCGGGGTGCCAGGGTTTATCAGCTGCGTTATACATACCCCGGAGATAGCCTCGGCGTTATGAACGGTGATGAGCCCCGCCAGGGAGTAGGGAGCACTCACCCCGCTGATCGGCTCGGGAAGGATAGCCAAAGGGAAGTTCCGTTCCGCGCACTCTACAACACCCTCAACGGCGCCCTTCTCCCAAAAGAGGGGAGACGTGGGAGAAAGCTGGCTTATCATATACGCCCCTTTCTCAACTGCCTCCTTAGAAGCAGCCATGGTCATTTCTATTGCGTAATGGTTGATCACCTCGCTGTCGGTGGAAAAATACACAGGCTTGTCACTTTTCAGGAAGGCCCGCTCCAAAGCGTAGAGAAGGGAGGTTTTAGAAGGCACGCCCCCCGGAGAGGAGGGAAGCCCTATCATATCCACATATTCAAGTTGATGTGAAATTGCAACGTACTCGTCCACGTCCTTAACGGTAAAGGTTCTGTGCTTCCCGGTTTTCCGATCGTCGACAAAAACAGCATTGTGCCCGCTGGCAAATACGGGACCGCCTACCCCGAGGGTATATAACTTCTTTCCCCCGCGGTTGACAACATCGATCCTTTTCGGCGCCTTCGTAATACAATCCTTCTGTAGTTCCTCGGAAAACCTAACAACCCCGGTATCCATATCCACATCGGCGCCCTTCTCTTTGAGCTTTTTCAGGACCTCTTCACTGTCCACTTTCACTCCGGTCTCCGCAAGGATCCGGGAAGTGGCCTCCACAATATTCTTCACTTCTTCTTCAGAAAATACCTGCATTTTGTTTAGATTCATCTATCTTTCTCCTAATTGTACATCTCAGCAGTTGCTTCATGCCTTTATGGGTTTATCAATACTCAATCTTCCCGGATTTCACCGCCGCAATCTCTTCCTCTTGAAAACGTATAGCCATTTCTTCTAACTCCTCCGCCAATTTCGGCTCTACATACTGCGGATGATGGCTGGCCAAAATCTCCTTCGCCCGGTCTATTCCTTTCTGCCTGAAATCCTTTCCCCCGGCAGCTTTCCAGCCGTCCCAGCGGGCCCGGTTTGTAAGCTTCGGAAACCAGCGGTGGGTCCTTAGGCGCTCCACCGTATGGTCTTCTCCAAGATAATTTCCTCCAATCCCCACGCGCTGAATAAGATCCAGGGCTATAGAATCTTCATTAACCTCAAACCCTTTAACGATACGGAAAGCGGCCCCCAGCATTTCATCGTCCAGGACACACTGCTCGTAACTGGCTGTAAGCATCTGTTCCAGCATCCCTGTGCAAAGATGCACGAAGTCGGCGCCCCCCAAGGCGCAGGTAAGGAACTGCATACCCCGCTCGTAGCCTGCCTGCATGTCCGGTAGTACCGCATCGATTCCCGTACCCGCCTGACAGGGGAGCCCCAGATGATGGGCGAATTGGGCGGTGGCGGCGTGGAGTATCTGGGTCTCCGGGGCCCCGCCGGAGTAGTCTCCCGAGGTCATATCCATAATCCCAGAAGCAATGGAGTAGGTACAGGGAAGCCCCGGCCGGACCATCTGGGCAAGGCAGACTCCGGCCAGTATATTGGCGGACTGTTCTACCAGCGTCCCAGCAATGGTGATGGGAGTGGTGGCCCCGGGCATGGCATCCGCCTCTATATAGAGGGGGATATTGTACTTTGCGCACTCCATAAGTTCTTCCAGCCGGATCCGGGGGTGCATCAGCGGGCTTACAAGGCAGAGTACTACGGTAAAAAAGGGCCGTTCCATAAACTCCTTTTCTCCGCCGGCAATTAACCCGGCCATTTCTACCTGGTCCCGGACCCCCTTTTTCCCCATCGCCTGGGAGTAGTAGTTCCGTTTGGTGTTCTTCATTATCACCGGGAAGAGTCTCCGGTCGAATCCCTCCTGCGGAATGCCCTGGGGATTCACTATCCCGTGCATAATATGGAGGTTCTCCAAGGAGTCCTGGAGTCGGGTCAGGTCCTCCAGGTCTTTCATAAGGGCGGGGCGGCGTTCTCCGGTATCGAGGTCTAAAACAAAGAGGGCGGAGGAGCCTCCCAGGGTATATACGTTCTTTCTGTCTACCCGAACGTCCCACTTCGGGTCTCTGGCATAGAGGGTGAATCGGGAGGGGGCCATAGAAAGATATTTTTTGCATACCCATTGTGGGATTTTAACCACCATATCGTCGAAATCCACCTTGCAACCGTGTTCCTTCATCGTTTCCAGAGCGGGACCATAGGGCATATGTACACCTGTCTCTTCGAGCACCGTCATTACCGCGTCTTCTATTTTTTCCATATCATAGAGAGTCATATAGTTAAGCTGTCCGCCGATCAAATTTCTTACTGCCATATTCTTCCTCTTTTCTTCCTTTGTATGTTACTATTATACTTATCTCACGCCCGGCCCCGCCTTTTAGGGGGACCGGAAACCGGAGATCTATTTTAATGATCCCGAGACCATTCCACGAATGAAATACTTCTGTCCGGCGAAATAGAGGGCCAGCATGGGAATGGTGGCAAGCACAAGCCCCGCCATGGTTACGGGAATATCGAGGTTGTACCGGGATTTAAAAACCGTAAGACCCACCATCAAGGTTTTTAGATCATCCCTCTGAAGAAAAATCACCGCAATAAGAAGTTCGTTCCACACCCATAGGGCATTCACAAGAATAATGGTTATTATAGCCGGCGCTGCCAGAGGAATGATTATCATCTGCAGGATCTTCCTGTCCGGACATCCGTCGATCTTTGCGGAGCTCATAATTTCATCGGGAATAGTTTTAAAGAAGTTTGTTAGCATGTATATGGAAAAGGGCAGGGTCAAGCCGGTATAAATGATAATAACGCTGGGATAGGTGTTTAACAGCCCGATTTGAATCATCAATTTAAAAAGGGGCACCACCATTACCACAGGGGGCACCACCATAAGGATAAGGACGAAACTGAATATTGTGTCCCTTCTTTTAAACTGCATTTTGGCAAAGGCAAAGGCTGCGTAGGCGGCGATAAGGGTATTAAAGAGAACGGACCCGGCGGTAAGAATAAAGCTGTTTAAAAACCAACGGGGAAAATCTTCTCCTCCCAGCACCTCGGAGAAATTATCGAAAATGGGTTTCCCCGGAAGTAAAAAGCGGTTCACCAAATATTCAGACTCCGATTTCAAAGAGGTAACAAACATATAGTAAACTGGAAAGATACAGATTATCGCAAAAAGAATTAATAAAACCTGCTTCCAGGTGTTCTTCCATTTTATTCTTTTATAGAGGGGTTTCGATATTTTCATTATGTTTCCACCTCCGTTCTCTTGGAGAGGTTCGCCCTAATAATAATAAGTACCACCGTAACAACAAGAAGCAGTATGGAAGCCGCCGAAGCTTTTCCCATCTGATTGTATCGGAAAGCGGTAAGATAGATGAAAAGTTCCGCCACCATGGTGCTTCCTCCGGGACCGCCGGAAGTCATAACATAGACGTAGTTAAAAACCCAGGAGAGCATGGTTATAATCATGATTACCACGAAGAATTCGATAACCAGGGCGAGCTGGGGTATGGTTATCTTAATAAGGACCAGCCACCAGTTGGCCCCCTCCAGCTTTGCCGCTTCGTAGAGCTGTTCATCCACTGACATAAGCCGGGCGAAGAACAGCACCACCCCGAATCCGAACTCCTTCCAGATAACCACGGACATGATCGTCCACAGGGCGAATTTTGGACTCCCCAGCCAGTCGGCCTGCAGAAACTTTAGATGCAGTACTTCAAGGAGCTGATTGAGTATGCCGTTCAGTTGGAAGATATAGCTGAACACAATACCCACTACAGGGATCGCTAAAAGATAGGGCATATAGAAAATCGTTCTATAAATCTGCCACCCCTTCACCTGCTCGAAGAGTAGTACGGAGAACAGAAGCGCCAGAAAAACCATAATGGGCACTGAGATAAGGAGGATAAAGTTGTGTCCTATAGAGGCCATGAATACTTCGTCCTGAAAGAGGGACACATAGTTCTGCAGCCCTATGAAAGTGTTTCCGCTGTAGCTCATTCTAAGCGTAGAAAACCGGAACACCTGTATGACCGGATAAAAAAATACTAAAGCTATTACTAAAAGTGCCGGCAGCAGATAGAGATACGGCTTCAAGTTACTCCTTTCACGCATGGGCCTTCCTTCCTTACTGTGTAATTGAGTACGATGAACAATAGGCCCCGGAGGAACTCTCCGGGACCCGTTTTTTTTGACCTGGATATTATTTAATCCAGTTTTCGAAATTTTCGACTGCTTCGGGGCTTTCTTTTCTCCATTTCCGGATAACCGATTCCTGAAGCTCGGCACACTCTTGGGGAGTCAATTCTCCGGCGAAGAGCTGCTGACAGCCTACGAAATGGGCCTGCTCGTCCAGTATGGAAGGTACGAAGTTCTCCAAATTGGGAGCGGGCATTTCCCTGATCCAGTTAAATACCTTTTTCATCTGGGGAGCGGTGATCTTCGAAGCGTCGAATCTGTCATCCGCGGGGAAAACACCGGTGTGGTCCCACCATGCGTTCAACCTCTCCGTAGTGTGCATGTACATAAGAACATCAGCCGCTTCCTGTTTGTAATCGGACCAGGAGGTAATTCCCAATCCCTGGGCGGTAACGGTGTAGCTCTCCGCCATATCACCTTTACCCCATACGGGGATCATCATGACCCCGAAATTCTCGCTTCCGATTTGATCCATCCAACCGGGATAAAAGGAGTCGTTACCGAAAATCATTGCCGCTTCGCCGCGGACAAAGAGGTCCTGGCCCTGCTGATAATCCAGGGAGTTTACATCGTTGTTCCAGTACCCTTTCTGGATTAGCTCATCCAGCTTTTTCCACCAATCGGCGAACCGGGGTTCGGTGTACTTGTAGATCCCCACGGAGGCCTTCTTGAAATCCTCGGCGGAATCGAGTCCCTGTTTTCCAAGGAGCTGCCAGATCCATCCACCGAACCAGCCGTCTTTCAAACCGCCTGCTATGGGGGTAATTCCCGCTTGTTTCAGCTGTTCGCACGCGGCGAGAAAATCGTCCCACTGCACGTAGTCGCCCTCCGGGTCGAGTCCCGCTTTCTTAAACAGGTCCTTTCTGTAGGCCATGGAATTTCCCGAGAGATACCAGCCGATACCCCAGAGCTTCCCGTCGTATTCCCGCTCCACATTGCTAATATAGTGGGAATATTCCGACTTGGGAATGTAGTCGCTGGCAGGCGCAAGATTTCCCGCCCAGGCATCTTCCAGAGTCCATACACCGCCCCAGAAATACTGAATGTCCGGTCCCTGTTTCGCCGCCGCGGCGGTTTTAAATGCCGGGATCAGATTGTCGGTTGACTGGAGTACGGTCTCAAAAGTTACGTTTGGATGTTCCTTTGTGTACATTGCAACGGTCTCATCCATCCAAGCTTCCGCTCCCGGGGCTTCCTGCTCGCCCCACCACCAGATTACCAGTTCTTTACTTTTTTCAGATCCACTTCCTTCGCTCTGCCCTCCGGCAAAGAGAAATCCACAGGCGGCAACAAGCAGCAGTGCCGCTGTAATACCTTTTTTCAAATTCATAGATACCTCCTAAATATTTTCTCTTTCCCTGTTCCTAATTTCAGGGAAAGGAATTACCGTTTTACGGATATTTTCCTCTCCAAATTCTCCTGGCATACTCCTCTCCGACTTTACGGAACTCCCGGTAAAGCGCCGGGACAGATTCGGTCTCCTCCGCCACAAAGACTATCGGTAGGGAGATCACATCCGGAGCAAGAACATTCATCGTCTCTTTCCAGCCCGCCAGAGCCTCCTCTGGGGTTTCATTGTCGAAGATGATATAGACGACCCCTTTTCCGCCGTAGGGTTTTTTCAGGGCCGGAAAATCGTCTTTGGAGTATTTATAAGCCAGATTTACCCCTCCAAGGGTCCTGCTATGATTCAGGTAGTCTGGCCCGCAGGGGTTGGGACCGCAGTTGTGGAGCAGTCCGGGACCATACCGCTCAATGACCTTGTTATTAAAGGGGACATCGTATTTGTAGAATAAATCGGGTCCGTAGTTAGCGCTTGGGTCGGAACTTACATGGCCCTTTTTCCCCTCGGGGCACCAGAAGTAGAACCAGTCCGTGGAGGTCATGTTTTCTATACCTCCGGTAATCTTTAATGTCTCCTCGAAAAACTCGACGATGGTATCACTTACCATTTCCAGCAGGTGTTTCACCGCCTCTTCATCGTCCAGGAGCAGTAAGTAATACTTGGCCGCTCCAATAAGATCGTGCGCCACCCCGGAAATACCGTTGTTGTCCAGCCCGGAAAAAGGGATTTTCCCCTCCGTTTCCTTTACAAAATAGTCCATCCATTCGAGAAACATGGGAAACATTCCGTCTTTTTTCACATCAGGCTTTTTTAAAGAGTAAACGTCCTCCGGTTTTTTGAGGATTGGTCCTTGGATATAGGGAGTTTGGGATGGGTTCTCGCTCCAGTGGATCTTCGCCCCGTAGGCAATGTCCACGGCGACGCACCCGATGTTTACGAAAATACCGGGAATGTAGTCATCGGGCATCTCCTTAAGGGCCTTCTCGATGTTATGGAGTCGAAGCCGGAGCTGTTTTTCCTTGTCCGTTAACTCCTCCCGCACGGTGTACCCCCAAGGATTATAAACAAGATCGAAGCAGACCGGTATATGGTCAACCGGCTGATAGTTCCATACCCGCCGGATTACTTCTTTCCGTTCCTCTATTATTTTTTCCGGTATGTCGAAATTCAGTGCCATGGTAACTCCCCGTTATCCTTCCAGCAGAAGTTTCAGTACATAACCTTCCAGGGCCTCGTAATCCCGTTCGGCGACACACCTCTTTTGGAAATCGTAGTCGAATTTCTCCACCTTCTTTTCCAGCATCTCCACCATGCGGATGCTGTTCTCTATGTGGGTATAGCTCTTTTCGATCTTCTGGGTTCGCATTACCTTAACATCCAGACCGACGTACTCGCCGTTTTTTCCATAGTCGTTCTCCATGAGTACTTTAATCTGGTTAAAGGACTGCCTAAGATTCTCCGCACCGAAAGATTTGTCCTGATCGTATTTCATTCCGTTCTGGTCGTTCAAATGGACGGACCAGAGTTTCCCCATGGAGAGCGCGAAGGCGATCTCCGTTGCCGGGTCTAATCCCGCGAGGATTGCATGGGCGGTCTCCAACAGTCCTCCCACTCTTTTCGGATCTTTGGTTTGACCGATTAACCCCATAACGTGACCAAGAGTAGGACAGAAACTCCTATCTATTGGTTCGTTGGGTTTAGGTTCCACCAATACCTTAATTCCGGGATCGCGGTCCAAAATGTAGTCTATGCCTTCGATAATACGGCGGACTCCCTGAATTGGGTCCTTGCTCTCGTAGCAGAGTGTCCCTTCCCTGGCCAGCCAGAGAACTATCTTGTCCGTTCCCAGTTCCTTGGCTATATCAACGGAACGGGCCGCCCGCCAGTAGGCGAAATCACGGTCTTCCTTATTGTTGCTGGTAAAACCGCCGTCGGTGGTATGGGAATCCTCCCATAACCGGGGAGCAACAAATTCCGCCGCTAATCCTTGGCTATCTAAAAGCTTCTTTACTTCTGCTGCTTCCTTTTTTATCTGGTCTTCGGAAAGGTTGTTCATATCCGGCACGGCGTCGTCATCGTGAAACTGCACCGCCGAAAGTCCGATCTTTTTAAACTCCTTTACCTTTTTTTCAAAACCTATACTCCCCCGTACCGTGGGGCCGAAAGCGTCGGCACCTTCGTGAATGTTCCAAGGGCCGGCGGAAAATTTAAATCTCGACATGATCTCCTCCTAATTAGATTAATTATATTCATATTGCTCTCATATTGCTCTCATATTGCTCTTAATTGCCATGAAAATAATCAAAACATTTCTTGAGTGATAGTTCCGGGTCCTCTTTTGGCCAGTATTCAAGTCCGAAGACCCCCTCGTATCCCAGTTTTTCCGCTTCTTTAATAATAAACCGGTAGTTCACTTCGTTATCTATCGGCTCATTTCTTCCGGGGACACTGGCCATCTGAAAATGACCGATATAACGGAGATTTTCTTTTATAAAATCAGTATGGTTTCCTGCCATTATCTGCATATGGTAGATGTCATAAAGGAGTTTAACATTATCCGAACCTACGGCTTTAATGATTTCCACACCAAGCGCGGGGTCGTTGAGCCAGTTATCCGGATGGTCCACTTTGTTGTTCCACGGTTCCAGAAGAATAGTGATACCCTCCTTCTCAACAATTTTAGCAGATTCCTTCAGCGTTTCGATAATCGCCGCTTTCGCCTCATTGTCGGGGATGGAGGGGTCTATGTTTCCGCTTCCGCTTACCAGTCCCTTACAGTTTATCTTCTTTGCCAAGGGGAGGATCTCGTCGTAGCTGTCCAAAATCTGCTGCCGATGTTTTTTGTTGAGAAGATCGTACTGGATACCCCCATCGGGATGGGTATGAACAAAACTGGTGGTGACCAGTCCGTATTTTTCATTCATTTCGGCGATCATATCAAAATCTTTTTTTTCATTTGTAAGTGCTGATCCTGTAAACCCGAAGTTATGAAACCAGAGATCGTAGTACTTGTATCCTATCTTTGCTACACTTTGTATTCTGCTTTTATAATCCAGTTCTCCAAAGCAGGGTTCAATACAGATACCTATTTTTGCCATCTCATTTACTCCTTAGACAATGTCTCTTAGGCCAATTCCGCGGCTACTTTGTTTATTCCCTTTGCGATCATATCGCAGTCTTCTTCCGTAAGCTGAGAGGGTATATCCAGATGGACAACCCGAGAAAGATAGTCCAGGGTATTGGGGTTCATGTCTGCCGAATATTTCACTTCCTTCCCTTTGTGATACGGGCATGTCCATGGACATCCATCGGGGGTGGGAGTCTTCTTTTCGATAATATGCTTCCAGTGGGCGTAAATATGCCAATCGGGAATTCCCGAGTTGTACACCCCCGCGGCATCCACTCCCTCCGCGTTAAGGGCTTCCACAAAAGGACCGACCTTCTCTTTACTGTCCAGATAGAAAATGAGACAGACACCAACGTCCCCTTCGGGATCGTTAACCGGCCGGATCTTTATTCCCGGAGTGTCCTTTATTCCTTCTATAATCCGTTTCTGATTTCTCCGCATAAGGGAGAGGATATTGTCCAGCTTATCGAACTGGGCCACCATGACTGCGCCGGTAAGCTCGCTCATTCTGTAATTAGTACCGCAGAAAAGTTCCCCTTCGAACCGCTCCTCGGCAAACCGCTCAGGTCTCCAACAGGCGGCGGTATCGTGGTAACTCATGGCACGGTCGTGGAGGTACTTATCGTTGGTAATTAGCATTCCCCCTTCACCGGCGGTAATTATTTTATGGTATTGGAAAGAAAAGCATCCCACGTCTCCAAAGGTCCCCAAATACTTACCTTTATATGTCCCGCCGGCTGCTTGGGCAACGTCCTCTATGACCTTAAGATCATGCTTCTTCGCAATCTCCATAATCCTGTCCATATTTACAGGAACGCCCCGCATATGGACCACCACTAGGGCCTTTGTGTTTTGGGTAATTTTTTTCTCCACGTCATCAGGGTCCATGGTAAGGGTTTCGTCCACCTCGGCAATAACGGGAATCGCCTTGGCCCCCACAATGGCGGCACAAGATGCGAAGAAGGTATATCCCGAAACAATGACCTCATGTCCCGGTCCCACTCCGCACGCCACAAGGCCGCTGATAAGAGCACCGGTACAGCTTGTTGTAGCCAGAGCGTACTTTGTCCCTATTTTCTCTTTAAATTTTACCTCGAACTCCCTTACCTTGGAGGGATACTCCTCGGGGCCGTAGTAACGGAACAGATACTTTCGGTCCAAAACCTCCATTACCTGTTTTTTTTCTTCCTCACCAATCTCAAGTCCCCCGGGAAACATGGGGGGAGTTTTTGATGTTTTCGCCTTCGGTCCGCCGTTTATGGCAAGTTTTTCACCCATTATCTTATCCTCCGAATAAATATTTTCATTGAGGCTCTTTCAATAGTAAATACGTTTGAAAGGGCTATTATTTACAAATCTCCTCACGAAGAGATGAACTAAAAGCTTTTAGTTAGTATAAAAGGTTTTAGTTCATCTGTCAATAGAAATCCCCGAAGAAATTCCCAAAAAACACTATTTCCAGTAATTCTAAGGCTGGAGAGGCTCTTTCAAAATTGCCGTTTTTCAGAGCCTCAATATGGGGTCGATGTTATAACTTGTTATAGTATAATACATTATAACATCTAAAGGTAGGGTCACTTTCAAAATTAGTTAATTTTGAAAGTGGCTGTGGAAATCTTAATATGAATGAAATCCTCTAGGAGGGAAGAGAAACAACACTACTTCGTTCAACTAGATACCCCTTAAAGAATATCTTCTTTTTTCCGCTGTATTCACCTTTTATCATTTTTATTAGAATATCAATCGCTAGTTTTCCCATATCATTCATATTAAACCGTACAGTAGTAAGGGTAGGTTCTATGTATTGGGCGAGAATAATATTGTCCATTCCGATTACAGATATATCTTGAGGGACCCGATATCCCTCTTCTTTTACAGCTCTTATGGCTCCAATGGCGAATATATCTGCAGCACAAAACACTGCTGTTGGAGAAACGTTCACAGTTAGGACTTTTTTCATTGCTCGATATCCGGCTTCCTCCGTTTCTTCCTGAGCAACAGGAAATAATAATTCTTCCTGGACGGACAATCCGGATTCCAAAAGGCCGTTCATAAATCCGGAAAAGGTCTGATCTCCGTAGTTCCTCTCTCGCGCTACTCCAATATAGGCTATTTGCCTATGTCCTTTTTCGACGAGATACTTCAATGCCAAAGAAGCTCCTTGTTTATAATCTGCTTCGATAGCAATAGTATCCTCCTCTCTCAGGTGTTCATCTACGAGAACAGTGGGAATACCATATTTTTTAATGTCACTTAACACCTCTAACTGTAACTCACCAATAACCATAATCCCGTCTACATCTCTATGCTTAACTATATCAGGTACTCGGTTATTTTTATTTCCCAAGACCGGTGCGATAATAAAATTATATCCTAAGGCTTCACCTGCACTTAAAGCAGAACTAAGAATCGACATAAGAAAAAGATGCTGAAGCGGTGATTTCTGTTGTTCATGAATAACCCCTATATTATTTGTATACTTCAACAATAGTCGCCGGGCCTGCTGGTTCGGTACATATTCTAATTTTTCAACGAGAGCAAGAATTCTTTCTCTCGTTGTGGTACTAATACCTTCTCGATTATTCAAAGCTATGGATACTGCGGATGGAGATACATCGGCTAACCGGGCTATTTCTTTAATAGTAAATTGTTTTTTTTTCATTATCATACCGATACATGGGACCCAATTGCTTCACAGTTCAGCGGTTCCTTGTTCTCCATAAGAATGAAATCCATGTGTATTTCCATAGAACCTCCTGGTTGAAGCCTCTTATGCGTTCCCGTTTTTTCGATTACCTGCTGCAGCCCCTGTCCGGGTATACTAGTATTCGGCTCAATAGCCATAACATAGCTGTTTTTATAGAAGGGAAATCCTGAAGACCCTTTTAGTTCCTGCCAAAACCAGGCGTAGGGCATCACCTCTTTCGGCCATTGCAACGCAAAACTGAGACCAATATCGGGATTCGTAACCGAATACCAACCCGATGTAAAATCCTTCAGATACGCCAATAAGGCCCGCCTCCCATCAGGTAATCGAGAAAAATCCTTCATTTCTTCTCCGTTCTCAATATAAGGCCAAGAATACACTCTTCCTAGTTCCATAGGATTATTTTCTCCCTCATATGTATCATCTGCCAGTATATGAGAGGCCCCACAGTCAATGAAACTATTCTTGCTTATAAGAGGTGCTCCTAACGCAGGATGATACCCCCACATGCAATCCATTGGTTCTCCAGCAGTATTCTGAATTCTCTCATCCAAAGAGAAGGAAGAAAATCCTTGTGTAATGGTGATCGTCTTTGTTAACGAAAAGGGGCTTCTGAAGAGGTTTGTTTCAAATTGTACGGAAATTGTTTCAGGACTTTCCGTCAATATAGTATAATCCCATGGTACCATGGAGGCCTCACCGTGAAAATTAAGCTCCACCCCATTATACGTACAGGGGTCACCTCCATTTGGAAAGAGCTCCTGACATCCCCCCGGATAGTATTCCAACCACAATGCTTCTGCATTGAAATTTGGACTTACCCCTCTGCCTAAAGGTCGTATCCCCCAAGGAGACTTCCATAGCACATCCACATTTATTGGCTTGTAGATGAACGAATAAATGTCCGCACCTTTATCGGGAAGGATTTCCACTAGAATACGGTCATTTTGTAGGGTAACTATCTCCACACCCTTTTTAGGGGAACGATGTGTAATCGAGCAATGGGGAGTCCAATTGTTTCTATCATTACTATTTTCTGCTTCATTCATAAAAATAACAAACCTTACTCAATACATTGGATCGGATTTTGATCTATTCTCGCTTTTTACAATATTGCAATACTACTCGCATAGGCTGGAATTGGCAATTCCCCTATGCTGAATTCGCTATGCGGAATTCCACAAGGAATAAAATCTACCCGTGCTGAACGTTAATCCATTTTTCCTCTTTCACACTTCTAAGTATCGCGTCTAATATTACCATTTCGTCGTAACCTGTTCTAAAAGTGGGTCTATTTGAGTCTTTGTCTTTCTGGTTGTTCTTGATAGCATCATAATAATCAGTAAATAACGCTAAGACAGCATCATGATATCCCAAGGGATGTCCGGCGGGTAGATTGGCCCATTTTGCCGTTGAAGAATCTTGAAGGAGTGGATTTTCAATTAATATCTCGTTTAGTTTATTTTTATAACCGATCCAAAGTTCATTGGACCGACTATGGTTCCATGCCATAGAGGATTTGCTTCCATAAATTTGAAATTCCGTATCCGATTTTCTACCTTGACATATCTGCGAAGTAGTGAAGGATCCCGGTGCATTATTCGATAGACGAAATTGAACACTGGAATACTCTTCCAACTCCACATCTATTAGCTCTGATTCTTCTTCCCCTACCCTCTCAAAAGCCAAAACCTGTCTTTTTGGTTTTTTTCGTCTAGGAATAATTGTCATGAAATCTCCCCGTACAGACGATACCTGTAATCCCGTACAAAATTGGATGAGATCAAACCAGTGGCTACCAAGATCCGCGGTAATATTTGATTCTCCGCTTTCACTCTTTTCCAATCTCCATGTGTAATCTGTTTCGTAGGAGAGCCAATCCTGAAACCATGTTCCCGTTGCCATACGAACATCGCCCAAATCTCCTCTTTGTATTCGAGCAGCAAAATCCTGTACCACAGGATAATATCTATAACAAAAATCAACACCTGTTATTAATCCTGCATTCTCTGCCATCTCAGTCAATTCCTTTGCTTCAGCCAAAGTCATAGCTAGTGGTTTTTCTGAAAGAATATTTTTTTTTGCTTTTATTGCTTTTTTGGTGATTTCATAATGATACTTATTCGGAGTGCAGTTATGAACGACCTGGACATTAGGGTCTGCCATTATTTCATCGATACTACCAGCGACTGTATTAATTTCATATATTTCAGCTGCTTTCTCAGAAAGACTCTTATTTACGTCGTATATCGCCGCCACTTTCACTCCACCCAATCTTGAAAGTGCTCCTAAATGGACACCTCCTATGTATCCTATCCCAATTAATCCAACATTTATCATCTTCATTCCTCCTTAATATATTAAAACAGCATAACTAAAACCTTTTAGTAGTATATTGCGAATTTTCTCTTTTGTCAATTACCATCCCAAAAGACCATAAGGTTACTATGCCGTACTTTTTTTCAGAATTTTAATAAACCAATGATCTTAATAGAATCCAGGGAAAAAGATGATGCATCGAGGAAAATCCTTAATCATGATAAGTCATGGTTGTTCTATCAGTCTTTGAGCCCACTACTAAATATTTTCCTTGACAAATCACCTAAAACCTTTTAGTATTTTAAGAATCATGGCATCGTCATTTGTTTGGAATCCAATCCGTATTGTCTTCAAGTGTACCTCAGTGTACCAGTCTTTCACCGGCTTGAATAACTACCCTGTCCACGTCTTTTCCTTTGGCAGAATACGGTATAATGCTTTCCAATATACAAGGCAATAATCCACTTACTGGAAGTGGAATTAAAATAATCAACTAAAACCTTTTAGTTGAAAAAACTTTGGAGGTTCGATAATGACCAGAAAAACAACAGCATTATTCTTTCTTGGGGTAACTCTTCTTCTCTTCAGTTCCTTCGTGCTATATGCCGGAGGTTCAGGTGAGGCTGCAGAAGCAGGAGTAAAGAAGATCCAATTCGCGAGTTGGATGGTAGCAGAAGAATCCGGAGGGGAGGTATGGCTTCCGGAACGAATCGATTACTGGGAAAGCAAAAACCCGGGAGTAGAGGTCGAGGTAGTCCCACTGGGGTGGGAGGATACCCCAGACCGAATTACTATTCAGGTTCAGGCTAATAATGCTCCGGATGTGTTTACCATTGAATCCCTGTGGCTTGGAAAATTCGCAAAGATGCCAGGTGCGGTTGAAGATCTCAACAAATACATGGATTCATCATTTACTTCCACCCTTGTCCCTGCATATAAGGGCGGTATGATGGACGGTAAGATGGCAGGAATGGTATGGAATCCTAATCCGTGGGTCCTAGTGTACAATAAAGGCCTGGTAAAAAAGGCCGGTGTATCGGGAGAACCCACAAGTTTCGAGGATTTTGTAAAACAGGGTAGAGCCGTTTCCTCAATAGGAGATGATATTTTCGGGATCGGATTAATGCTCGGGGTGGATGAATACGCCGCGGATGCCTTTCATATTCTGATGTGGCCCAACGGTGGAAGCATGCTGGATAAACAGGGAAAATCAAATGTAACCGCTGCCGGAACCAAAAAAACCGTCTCCATGGTGAAGGGTCTTGTACAGGAAGGAGTAGTTCCCTTCGGTGAAGAGGTAAGAAACTTGAGGACTCTCTTTGCATCCAATAAAGTTGGATTCTTCTTTGAAGGTCCATGGATAGCTGGTGTATTAGACGGTGAAGGTATGTCCAGGGACGAGTGGAGTGTTGCGACCTGGCCAGGGGAGGTACAGCCGGCTTCCCACATCCTATGCATGTTCGAAGGATCCAGTCACAAAGATGAAGCATGGGATTTAATCAAGTTCATTACCACGGATGAAACCACAACAAAAGAATATTTTAAACGGACAGGGCTAATGCCTATCGTAGCAAAACAGTATGATGATCCCATATACGACAACCACTACAGCAAAACTTTCCTCAGCCAAATGTCGAAACTTCGAAACCCGAATGTTTGGGGTTCTCAAATGAAATATGAAATTGAGATAGCTTTTATGGAGGAAATTCAAAAAATCTTGCTTGGTAGAGGTGATACGGATGAAGTCCTCGTAGAACTCGATGAAAGAATAAATCGAATTATCCAAGAATAGTATAGTTATAATATCACGACACATCGGAGAATTATACACGCTTCGATGTGTCGCGATTGTAATCGAGGACTTTATAAACACAATAGGGCAATGTCACTCTGAAATGGTATACTTGTGCAAACCAGAGGAATAAACTGAGGTCACTGAGCTTATGTTAGGTGCCTCTTTCTAAGTTCTCATAAAGGTGCCTATTTTTATATAACAGAGGTCAAATCAATGATAATGAAAAAAACCATGAGCAATCGGATGTTCGCGTTTCTACTAATAACACCGGCTCTGTTAGTAATTCTATTTATTATCGTTTATCCCTTACTAAATGCAATATTCACCAGCCTTTTTCGATACTATCTTACCGATGGCAGAGGAATGACCTTTAATGGTATTTCCAATTACAGAAAGATGTTTACCAGTCCGGAATTCTGGAATGCCTTTAAGAATACAGTAGTTTATGTTGGATCCCTCGTAGCAGGTGAGCTGATAATTGGTCTCGGATTGGCCCTCTTAGTAAACTATAAATTTCGCTTTAAAAGCTTCATTAATACCCTTTTCTTTGTACCCTGGATTATACCCTCTGTAGTAGTCGCGATAATCGCGAAATTCCTCTTTTTCGATCATTACCATGGCATTATAAATGTCGTTTTAAAAGCTTTGGGAATAATCGAAGATTTTGTTCCATGGTTAAAAGATCCAACTCTGGCAATGCCGACGGTAACAATTGCCACAATCTGGAAGATGTTTCCCTTCATGTTCGTCATGATCTATGCCGGACTCCAGGCAATTCCGGTGGAAGAGATAGAGGCTGCTACCATAGACGGGGCGAATGCTTTCCACAGATTCCTTCATATTACCATTCCAAATATCAGAGAAATTATCACATTGGCTACAATTCTGGAATTCATATGGATGTTTCAATACATAACCATTATATGGACTACAACAAAGGGCGGGCCTATAAATAGTACTACTACTCTTCCGGTATTGATTTACCGGGTCTCATTTAAGGGTAGTATGAACATGGGTTATGCCTCAACTATCGGAGTATTTTGGCTGCTCTTCCTACTTGCCTTTAGTATTTTGTATGTAAACTTTTTGGGAAAAAGGGAGAAGTTCTGATGGTTAACAAACACCTTATTGCAAACAGAGTCGGAAAAGCTACGCGGACTGTCCTTGTAGTCGTACTGCTCCTCTTGGTGCTCATGCCGATTTACTGGATGTTTATCACAGCTTTCAAAGTCCAGGATGAGATTTTTGTAATGCCCCCCACAATACTCCCGCAGAACCCAACCTTCCAAAACTTTAATGACATCTTGTTCGGCAAAGTTGCATCGGCAATTCCCTTCCTTACATATTTTAGAAATAGTCTGATTGTATGCACCTTAACCGTCATCTGCACAGTCCTTTTTGCAACTCCGGCAGCCTATGCCTTTTCACGAGTCCCCTTTAAAGGAAAGCGAACCCTTATCTATTTTGTATTAATTTCCCAAATGCTCCCCCAGGTACTTATCCTAATCCCTCTTTATAGAACCTTCATGAAATTAGGGTTACTTAGTACCTATCCAGGACTAATCCTTCCCTACCTTATGTTTACCCTTCCCTTCTCCATTTGGATGCTTAAAGGCTACTTTGATACCATTCCCCGAGAACTGGATGAGGCGGCAAAGGTAGATGGTTGTACTCGAATGCAGGCAATGCTAAAAGTAATCCTTCCCAATGTAACTCCCGGACTTACCGCAGTGGCAATTGTCGGGTTCATCCAATCCTGGGACGAGTTCATTATTGCCCTTACTATTATGGATAAAAATGAAATGAGAACCCTCCCAGTAGGGATTATACAATCCTTTGTAGGAGAATTCTCTATTAAATGGGGAGATATGATGGCGGCTTCTGTTATTACATCCATACCGGTAATTGTTCTGTTTGTTTTCCTAAGCAAATACCTCATTGGGGGACTCATCGCGGGCGCAGTGAAAGGGTGACAATCATCGAATCAAACTGGTACACTATTGTGGGTACATCAACATATACATCCCCTTAGAAAGGTTATGCTAAGGCAAGACTTCCGGGTCTGAACATGCAAGAGTAGAATCGGAAATCCGGAAAGTCAAAGGCCATCCCGACCTGGGAGCGGCCTTTTTTTATGCCCTCCCAAGCTGCTCCAAAGCGGAGAGGGAAGTACTTTGGGAGGTTATTTATGGTTTCTGTTTCACTATTTGTAGTGGTGTCCTACTTTTTTGTGGTACTTTTGGTAGGGTTTCTGGCAAAGACGAAGTGGCGGACTAGTCCGGAATCGTATTTCCTGGCGAACCGGCGTTTGGGAGGGCTTGTCCTCCTGGGGACAATGGCAGCCACAAACTTTTCCGCCTTTACCGTGTTCGGCGTCTCCGGGGCGGGATACCGGGACGGTTACGCCTTCTTCCCGATAATGGCATTCGGTACCGGTTTTATGGCACTTACCTTTTACATTATAGGGAAGAAGGTACGGGAGAAGAGCGAAGTCTACAAGTCTGTAACTCCTCCTGAATTAATAGGCAATTTGTTCGGCAGCCCCTGGGTAAGGTCCTTGGCCGCTCTCGTTATGATTGTTTTTACCATTCCCTACCTGGCCCTTCAGCCTATGGCGGCGGGATACGCCTTAGAGGAGCTTTTAGGCATTCCCTACCGGGCGGGATGCGCCATTACCACCGGAGTGGTACTCCTCTACACCCTCCGCGGGGGCCTTAAAGCAATTGCCTGGACGGACATTATCCAGGGGGTCTTCATGCTACTTATGCTGGCGGTCCTTCTTGTCCTTATCTCCACGCGGTTCGGAGGATTCATAGAGGCAAATCATCGGGTCTTCAATGATTTTCCCAGCCTCTTTTCCCGACCGGGGGGAACAATAACTGCCGCCGCCGGAGGCACGGGAGAAAGAATTGGGGGATACCTGCCGGGCATCTGGCTTAGTTACATGCTCCTCTGGTTCTTTGCCGACCCTATGTTTCCCCAGCTTTTCCAGCGGTTTAACGCCGCCAAAGATCCGCGGAGTCTTAACAAGACTATGCTTCTCTACCCCCTGGTGTGCACAATGGTCTTTTTCCTTCCCGTATCCATTGGTGTGTTGGGAAGGCTGGTGGTCCCCGATTTGGGCGCGCAAGAGGCGGACTCTATTATTCCGATCATCCTCTCTCACATATCCGGACCGGCAGTGGCCGCCCTGGTTACTACCGCCGGGTTGGCAGCACTCATGTCCACTATGGATTCCCAGCTTCTCACCTTAAGTTCCATCCTAACGAGGGACATCCTCTCTCCCTTAAGAAGGCTAGCGGCTCCCTCCGGGAAATCGGTGAATCCGGCCGTCAAGCGAGAAAAACGCTTCGGAGGTAGTATCGCGGGGAGAATCTCCGCCGCTGTTCTTGCTGGGGTGGGGCTCCTGGCGGCCTTTAATCCGCCGGCGACTCTCCTGGAAATCGCCACCCACACCTTTACCGGACTGGCGGTACTCTTCCCCACAGTCCTTTTCGGCTTGTATGTAGAAAAACCTTCAAAAGTTGCTGCTGTCACATCTATCATTATAGGAGAGGGAAGTCTTTTCTTCTTCACCCTGGGGGTCCTGACCTCCAGTCCTTTTCTTCCGGCAGTGTGGATTGTTGCTGTTTCTTTTTTAGTCTATTTCATTGTTCAGGGAATAGAAACAGCGTTTCGAAAAAAAGAACTTTGCCAAAGAATAACAAGGTCCTTAAAAAGACCTTATTTTTACGGTTTCATCATTCTTCTTGTACTTGCTGTGGATTTCTGGAATTGGGGTAATCGCCCTGTGATAGTCTTCGGTCTTCCCCTATGGGTGTTCTATTTTATCCTGTTGTCCCTTCTCCAGACTTTGCTCATGATCGTCTGGAGAAAAGGGAAGGGGAGATAATACTATTTCTCCTCGGCGATAAGGAGGGTCTTTGGGTCCAACTGAAGGTGGAGGTCCCCGATACTTTCCAGACCATGGTCCTTAACAAGACACAGCCGCACATGGTCTTTTTCGTAATGCAAGGTAATCATCACATCCGCCTGATCGAGGATATATTCAAGCTCTCGAGGAATACCCCTATCGTTGAATACCGGCTCCGCTCCTTTTAATGAAGCACTGAACCAGAGAACCACACCAAGGTCTTTCGCAAACTCTTTCAATTTCAGGAACCCTTCGGACGAGCCCTTCTCAAAGTCAAAACCGTCCACAACAATTACATCGGCTGCAAAATTTCCGGAGCGGATCATAGCCTCTAGGCCGTTCATTATTTGCTCCGTTGTTACTCCGTCCTGACTAAAATTCATAATAACCCTGTTTTTTATGATTTCATCATGAACATCCAGGGCGGACTCCAATTCCCTCTTCTTTGCAATTTCTTTGAAAATGTCCTCATACCAGTTAATAATGTGATCGGTGCGGCCGGAGAAGGAGACATGGATAACATGCTGTCCCTGGAAGAGGCGGTCGGTGGCAATGTGAACAAGACAGGCTGTCTTTCCAATTCCCTTTCTGGAAGCGACAATACCTATGTTCCCCTTATCCAATCCTCCCCGGATCGATTTCTCTAAAATCCTTAAAGGGCTTCTCTTTATTAACTCTGTTTTTACCATGTCTTACACCTCTCCTTTACGCCTTTTTTCCTGATACTCCTGAATGAGTTCTTCAGAAATCGATTTTGGGACTTTTCCGTATTTTTCAAACTCCATACTGAACTCCGCTTTCCCCTGACTCATGGACCGGAGAACAGTGGAATACCCGAACATCTCGCTCATTGGGACTTCCGCGTCTACCCGACAGAAGATCCCATCTTCCACCGAACTAATTATGATACCGCGTCGTTGATTAATACTGGCAAAGACGTTTCCCTGATACTCGGTAGGGGCCTCTACGCTTACCTTCATAATCGGTTCCAAAATCCTTGGGTCTGCCTTGGGATAGGCCTGCCTGAAAGCTGCAATGGATGCGGTAGTAAAGGCGAGCTCCGAAGAGTCTACTGTATGATACTGACCGTCCTCCAGGACCACCCGCACCCCGGTTACAGGAAACCCAATGAGGTTTCCCTTCTGAACGGCTTCTTTAAAGCCCTTGTCGCAGGCGGGAATGTACTCCGTCGGAATAACGCCGCCCTTTATTTTGCTTAGAAACTCGTAACCGCCGTCTTCCATAGGCTCAATGTATCCTGCTACACGGCCGAATTGACCGGAACCCCCGGTCTGCTTTTTATGGATGTAATCAAAATCAACTTTTTTTCCGATAGCTTCCCGATACGCTACCTGGGGCATTCCAGAATCCACGTCAGCCCGGTATTCCCGCTTCATTCGCTCTATGTACACATCCAGATGGAGTTCTCCCATACCCTGGATAATGGTCTGATTAGATTCCAGATCCACGTAGGTCCTGAAAGTGGGGTCCTCTTTGCTGAACCTGTTTAGGGCCTTAGACATGTTGTCGGCGGATTTCTTGTCCTTCGGTTCAACAGCCAGAGAAATAACCGGATCGGGAACGTACATGGATGTCATAGAATAGTCAATCGCCGGATCGCAGAACGTGTCCCCTGAGGCACAGTCGATTCCGAAGAGGGCCACAATGTCCCCGGCTTCTGCCTCAGTGATATCCGCCATGTGGTCCGCGTGCATGCGTATCAATCTACCCACTTTGAACTTCTTCCGCGAACGGGTGTTGTAGAGTTCCCCTCCCTTCTTCACCTGTCCCTGGTAAATACGGATATAGGTCAGCTGTCCGTACTGTCCCTCCTCCAATTTAAATGCCAGTGCCACGGTTGGCTCAGAAGAGTCCGCGGAAAGATCTACCGGCATCTCATCTCTATCCAGATCCAGGGCAGTATTTGTAATATCCTTAGGATTAGGAAGGTAACGGAGCACCCCGTTTAAGAGGGGCTGGACCCCTTTATTTTTGTAAGCAGACCCCATGAATACCGGCACCAATTCAAGACTCAGTGTCCCTTTGCGGATGGCGTCACGGATCTGTTCCTCAGTCTCCTTTCCTTCTAAATAGGCTTCCGCCAATTCATCGGAAAACATGGAGACAGCGTCCATCAGTTCCTCCCGCTTAGCCTCCGCCTCCGCCTTCATATCCTCGGGAATCTTTTCTATCCGGACTACTTCTCCCATTTCGCCGTCGAAGTAGAGTGCCTCCATCCTTATGAGGTCCACCACCCCCTCGTGCTTGTCCTCCACCCCAATGGGAAGCTGTACAAACACAGCGTTTAAACCGAGCTTTTCCACCAGTTGGTCCTTCACCTTGTAAGGGTCCGCGCCTGTACGGTCGCACTTGTTTATAAAGGCGAGCCGGGGAACATTGTACCGCTTGAGCTGCCGGTCCACGGTAATGGATTGGGACTGCACCCCGCCCACTGAACAGAGAACGAGAATAGCTCCGTCTAAGACCCTGAGGGCCCTCTCTACCTCAATGGTAAAATCCACGTGCCCGGGAGTATCGATTATGTTAATCTCATGGTCCTCCCAACTCACATTCGTAGCCGCGGAGGCAATGGTAATCCCTCGCTCCTTCTCTAACTCCATGGAGTCCATAGTTGCTCCCACACCGTCTTTCCCCCGTACCTCATGCATGGCATGGATCTTCTTGCAGTAGAAGAGGATCCGTTCGGTAAGCGTGGTTTTCCCGGAGTCAATATGCGCGCTTATTCCTATATTCCTCATACGTTCAAGTGTACTCATCAATTACCTCTTTCATTACCTCTTTAATACAGCCACTTTCAAAATTAACTAATTTTGAAAGTGGCCCTACCTTTAATAGTTCTTTCCTTTATCCGATCCACGTTTCTAATACTATGCCTCGCCTCTTAAGCAAATATACTTCTTCTACACCCAATCAGCAATTCATGGACCTTCAGGACCATATCAAGAACTACTATTGGGGCCTAATAAAGCTGATTGTATTGGATTTCAAAATTCCGAGTCCTACACTAGATCCGACACTGAGTCGGTTTCCCCCGAATCCACTATTATGGCTATTCCTGTCCGGCTATGAATAGATGGGGAAATCACTGATGGGAAGATACTAAAACTATAAAAAAAAAGCAACTCCTCAGCAGCAAAGTCAGCGACAAAGATGTTCGAAGAAGATATGTCGAAGAAGATATTGAAAAAAATCTTCTTAATTACTATCCTTTATCCGAATAGAGGGCAAGATATTTCTTCCCGCCTTTATATCCAGCGAAAAACTCCTTATAAGCCTGCTTATAAGTTGGGAGATGCATATTGATTGTACAAGGTGTAACACTGACAGTTGTGGGAATGGCGATTGTTTTTCTCTTTCTCATCCTTCTCGTTTTTGTAATGAAACTTCTAGCGGAGATAGTGAAGAAACTCTTGCCGTTACTGGGACTGGAAGTCGGACCGGCAGATAAAGAAATCTCCGGATTCCCCGAATTACAAGAAGAAAAAGGAACCCCGGAGATCGCAGCTATAATAGCGGGAATACACCGCTGCTTTCCCGGGACTTTTCGGGCACGAACAGATGAGGTAGCCGCTGTTGTGGCGGCGGCACATCAGTATCGGCAGCAGAATACGCAACAAACATGAGGATATAACAAGGATATAGGAATGAAAAAACGGATACAGTTTATGATTACCGCCTTCCGTGACGGATTTCAATCCGCCTACGGAGCAAGGGTTTTTACTAAAGACTTTCTTCCCGCCATTGAGGCAGCTGCCGAGGCAGGAATCGATCACTTTGAAGCCGGTGGGGGGGCCCGCTTTCAGTCCCTCTACTTCTACTGCAATGAGGACGCCTTCGATATGATGGAATCCTTTAGGAAAGCTGCCGGTAAAAACGCCAATCTCCAGACACTGGCCAGAGGGGTAAACGTGGTCGGCCTGGATTCTCAGCCCAGAGATATTATTAAGATGCACGCCCAACTTTTCAAAAAGCATGGGATTACCACCATAAGGAACTTCGACGCCCTAAACGATGTAAACAATCTCATCTACAGCGGTCAATGTATTGTAGATGCAGGGCTTAACCACGAGGTTTGTGTCACCCTTATGGCACTTCCCCCCGGTGCCTCCGGCGCTCACACTCCGGAGTTCTATGCCGGTGTTTTGAAGAATATCCTCGATGCGGGGATCCCCTACAGTTCGGTCTGTTTCAAAGACGCGTCAGGCACGGCAACACCGAAAACGGTATTCGAAACCATTAAGGAGGCCCGCTCCCTCCTAGGAAAAGACAAGCACATTACCTTCCACACCCACGAAACCGCAGGCTGCAGCATTCTCTGCTATAAGGCAGCTCTGGACGCCTCGGCAGACCAAATCGACCTCTCCATGGCTCCCGTTTCCGGCGGTACCTGCCAACCGGATATTATAACCATGTGGCATGCCTTAAGAGGTTCTGAGTATGATCTCGGAATCGATATAGATAAGGTCCGGGAAGCTGAGGAGGTGTTCAAGGAGTGCATGTCCGACTACTTCACACCGCCGGAAGCAAAAGCGGTGGAACCATTAATTCCCTTTTCCCCCATGCCCGGCGGCGCCCTTACCGCAAATACCCAGATGATGCGGGACAACGACATTCTAGATAAATACCCAGAAGTCGCCGCTGCCATGGCAGAGGTGATAGAACGGGGAGGATTCGGGACATCAGTTACCCCGGTTTCTCAGTTCTATTTCCAGCAGGCATTCAACAATGTAATGGCCGGCCCTTGGAAAAAGATCGCCGAAGGGTACGGGAAAATGGTCCTGGGATACTTCGGAAAAACACCGCAGAAACCGGACCCGGAGATCGTAAAAGTGGCCCAGGAACAGCTCGAGTTGGAACCCACCGACAGAATTCCCGTGGATATCAACGATGATGACCCCTCCAAGGGGGTAGAAATGGCAAAGAAAATGCTTAAGGAGAAGGACCTGCCCGTTACCGATGAAAACATTTTTATCGCCGCCGCCTGCAAAGAGAAAGGAATTCAATACCTTACAGGAAACGCCAACGTCGGTGTTCGCAAAAAATCGCTGGAAGCAGAAAAAAATGAAGAAGAGGCCACCGATAGAAAGGGCGCCAAGAAAGCCTCCGGTCCGCCCGCGGCAGGCTATACCGTATACCTCAACGGAAATGCCTACAATGTCAGTTTCCGGGACGGAACAGCCCTGGTAAACGGGAAGGAGTACAGCGTCGAAGTCGAGGAAAACAGGGGATCGGAGTCATCCGGAGGATCTTCCGGCGGGCAACCTCGGAAAACCGGCACCGAAACCGAGGAGATAGAGGCCCCCATGCCGGGACTGGTGCTGCGTATCTCGGTAAAACAGGGAGATACTGTACATGAGGGGGATACCATTATGGTCCTGGAATCCATGAAGATGGAAACCCCCGTTACAGCCGCTTATAATGGCACAATCCGGGAGATTTCCGTATCTCAGGGCGACCAGGTAAAAGCGGGAGACCGGCTTATGGTCCTCTCCATCTAAGGGACATGAGAATGAATATACTGGAATCCCTGCAGAGTTTTTGGCAATCCACAGGAATTATGAACTTCGCCCTTGGGCAGGTAGTAATGGTCCTCATCGGACTCCTCCTCATCTATCTGGCCATAGCGAAAAAGTTCGAACCTCTTCTGCTGCTTCCCATAGGGTTTGGAGGAATTCTTGCCAATATTCCCGTTGCGGAAATTGCCTCCCTCTCGGTGACCAAGGTCGTGGGAGAAGAGGTGGTGACCCAATTCGGCGGTTTTATCGGTCAAATATACGGGTTCGGAATTGAAGGCGGTCTCTTTCCCCTCCTCATCTTTATGGGAGTGGGAGCAATGACGGATTTTGGCCCCCTTATTGCCAACCCGAAAACGGCCCTTCTTGGCGCTGCCGCTCAGTTCGGGATTTTCACCACCCTCATAGGCGCTTTGACCCTTACCAACCTTCTCGGTCCTCTGGGCTTCGATTTTAGCCTTGCCGACGCCGCTTCTATCGGCATAATCGGCGGCGCCGACGGTCCCACGGCCATCTTTCTTGCCTCCCGGTTGTCCCCGGACCTCCTGGGCGCCATTGCCGTAGCGGCCTACTCCTACATGGCCTTGGTCCCCATTATTCAGCCGCCGATTATGCGTCTCTTTACCTCCAAAAAGGAGCGGGAAATTAAGATGGACCAGCTTAGGCCGGTTTCCAAAACAGAAAAAATCCTCTTTCCTCTGGCGGTCCTCGGCCTCTGCATTCTCCTCCTTCCCAGCGCGACTCCGCTTATCGGGGCCCTCATGTTCGGTAACCTAATAAAGGAGAGCGGTGTAACCGAGCGGCTCTCCAAGGCCGCCCAAAACGAAATGATTAACATCGTTACCATTATGCTTGGTCTCGCGGTAGGTTCCAAGCTTCAGGCGGACAAATTCCTCTCCGTGGAAACCCTCGGCATCCTCCTCCTTGGACTGGTGGCCTTTGCCATAGGTACCATGACAGGACTCCTCCTGGCAAAACTGATGAACAAACTCTCCAAAGAGCCGATTAATCCCCTAATTGGCGCCGCCGGTGTATCCGCCGTCCCTATGGCCGCCCGGGTGACCAACAAAGTGGGCTTGGAGGCAAATCCGAAGAATTACCTCCTCATGCACGCCATGGGCCCCAATGTGGCAGGGGTCATCGGCAGCGCCGTGGCTGCCGGGGTCCTTCTCTCCATTGTCCCCCTTATCAGCGGATAAATGCAGAGAGGATGAATGGGAGAGAACTTTAACGAAAGGGTAATCAGGGCGATATTGAGCATTCCTCCGGGCAAAGTGGCTACATACGGGCAGATCGCCCTGTTAGCTGGAAGCCACAGGGCATCCCGGCAGGTAGCTGGTATCCTAAAAAGGTATTCTAAGAAATACGGCCTTCCCTGGTTTAGGGTCATTAACAGCAGGGGGAAGATCTCCCTCCCCAGGGGAGAAGGCTTTGAGGAACAACAGGACCTCCTCAGAGAAGAGGGTATAGAGGTAAAGGATGGGAAAATCGCCCTTAGCCGGTATCTCTGGAATCCGGGAAGGGGGTTTTCATCATGGGACTTGCTGTAGACAAGACAGCAAGCTTGTACTATAACCATAGTATATGGATAACAAACGAAGCACTGACCGTAGAAGTGTGTTCTACTATCTTGAAATTCTTCATGGCGATACTGAGGAACCCCTGGGAAGGCTTGGTGATATATCAAATGAAGGAATCATGATTCTTAAGGAAGATATCATCCCCGCGGGGGGGGTGTTCCCTGTAAAGATCGCTCTGCCGCAGGGTTTTCCGGGAAAGGAGGACTATCTAACCGTCACCGTGGAGGCCCGATGGTCCAAACAAGACATTAACCCGGAAATTATACGCAACGGGTGCAAGTTCGTCTCCACTACCCATAAAGACGAAGAAATTATTCAAGATCTTATAAGCTTCTACGGCTTCAGCGATGGTCACAAACAGTTTAAGCTGTCCTAACACGACTCAGGGGAAGGATATGTTCTCGATTCGATTATACCAGAGCGGGGCTTTTCTGACCCTCGACGTCAACTGCTGCGTTTAGGGCATTCGCTCTGACGAGTTTGCGCGCCAGTAATTTGGAGAGAAAGATCCCGTAGTGGGGATATTCCTTTATTACCGTTACAAAGGATTTCCGACTTATTTTTATTAATCGTCCCGGGGTTTCCGCCTTTACCATGGCGCTTCGCTGATTGTTCAATAGAAAGGACATTTCTCCCATGAATATATCTTCCGTGGTCATAATACCCACCTTGCGGTTCTTATGATACACGGAATATTCTCCGCTCTGAATGTAGTAGAGGAAGTCGCTCGGTTCCCCCTCCTTAAAGACAACCGCACCCTCCTCTACCTGGTATCCTTCCTCACCAGAGAAACCCTCCGGGGCTTGACGGTCCACAGACTCATCGTGTCGGATAAGAATTACTACCTTATTTCCCTTTCTATTGTAGTAAAGCTTCTCCGCAAAGGCCCGGGCCATTCGGATACCCCTTCCGTGTAACGCCAGAGGACCTTCCTTGTCCAGTTTTTCCTTAAGACAGGGAACATCGAATCCGTTTCCCTCATCGGCAATGGTAAACGTGGTTTTGTCCCTATCAATCTCCCACTCCAATACGACCTTTTTCCGGGCTACATTCGGGTCCTGACATTTTTCTTCCACCAAGTCCACGATACCTTTGCCGTCCTTAAGAAATTCCGATTTTTCTTCGAAGGTTATTCCACAATTACCATGTTCCACTCCATTTACAATAAGCTCATCTAAACAGAGTTGTAAATGCATTTTGGATTCCGGTTTAATATAGCTCCTCTGGGAGAGGATTGTAGCGGCAATACCAGCGTAGACCCCCACGGCGAAGATATCGTTTTCAATGACAAATGACCCCGCTGCTCGTTCCACAAGTTTATCGCTTAACTCCCTCTGAAAAATAATCTGACGGTTCTGCTCAATAATCTGCACCACCCGGACAAGATGGGAAGCGACCCTCTCGGCATCTATCATGGCAAGGATATTAAGATCATGATATCTATTTAACAGCTCGTCCTCATCCTGGGATGAAGGCCGAAACACTCCCACAATACCGAAATTGTGAAGCCACGCGTCTTTACGGATCGAATCCAGAATAGTTGCAATTACCAATCCAGTATCAGAAAAATTGACGATAACAATCTCGGGGAGATCGAAATTAAGACATTCCATTATGAACTCATGGTTCTCTAGAAACTTAAGTTGATACTCGTCAGTATCCAGAGTATTCTCAATGGTCGTGTTTAATTCTTGATCAGTCGAAATAACACCTATCAAACTCATAGTTTTTCCTTCCTCATCTATACTTTCACCATTTCTTAGTCTCTTCGGTCCTCTCCGCTTCTTCTTTCAATTTCGGTCCTTCTTTCCGAGCTGGTACGCCGCTCCTTCCACTCTTTTATTTCCGTATATTCCTCCTGGGAGGCAAACCAACTCCGGCTTAAGGATCCCTCCTGCTGGGAAGCCTTCCACGCCTCGATGTCTATAAAGAGTTCTACCAGATCATTGTCCAACTTTCCCGCTTCCCCCTCTTCTCTTAGGATATCGAGGACTTTATCCAAAGGGACCGCCTTTTTGTAGGGCCGATCCGAGGCGTGGAGGGCGTCAAAGATATCGGCAATGGCCATAATTCTTGCGGGAAGAGGAATGGCCTCTTTTCCCTTCAACTTCAGGGGGTACCCCGAGCCGTCCAATTTTTCGTGATGTTTTAACGTAATATCCGGGATCTCCCTATACTCCTTGGGCCAGGGAATTTTACTGACAAAATCGTATGTCCTCTCCACATGACTTTCAATTTCTTTCCGTTCCTGGGGATTCAAACTCCCCTGTTTTACTTTCAGATTCATTATCTCTCGATCGTTTAGAAGCGGGACCATATTCCCCTCCAGGTCCCGGTAATGGAGCTTGTCACCGTACATCAGCAGGTCTTGAATAATCTGCTGCGGGTCATTTTCCGTTACCCGAGGTTCGTTTAAGCGGGTAACACAATCAATAATTTCCTTCAGCTTTTCCAGTTTCTCATCGAAGGAATGCGTTAAAGACTCCTCCAATTCCTCCCCTTGGGAAACACCGATTCTGGCATGGTCCAACTCAATAGATCGGTAGAGGAACTGGAGGCGCATTTTTAGGTAAGCAAAATCCTGGGGAAAAAGTTTCTTCCCCTTTAGAAATATGTTGGGATCTATGTACACTTTACCAAAATCATGGAGCATTCCGGCAAACTCGATCTCTTTGAGCTGGGTATCATCGTAAGAGACATTCGCCCAGAGGGGATCCGGACTCTCCGAAACGGCCTTTGCTACTTCTACGCTCATCTCCGCCACACGAAAGGAGTGGCCGGATGTTGCGGGGTCCCGGGATTCAATAGCGGAGACAGAGGCCTTTACGAACTCTTCGAACTGACGTTCTATCTGCAAGAGCATCCGGTTGTTCTCCAGAGCAATCGCTGCCTGTCCGGCAATCGCCTCCATAAGGGTTTCATAACGTTCGTTGAATGGTACTACCAGAGTATCGTAATCCTCCGGATCAGAGAGGACCACTTCAAAGGCCTCGTTCCCGGTGTACTTCTCCCCGGGAATTTCCTTACAGTTAATAAGCTGGATCACCCCCAGTATCGTCCCCAGATGGTTTCGCATAGGGAGGACCAGCATAGACTTTGTATGATATCCGTGCTTCTCATCAAAGACGGTATTAAAACTCACCGGCAGGTCTCCGCCCAGATTGTAGGCATCGGGAATATTGAGGACCTTCCCAGTGACCCCTACGTAACCGGCTATGGATTTCGTATCCACAGGCATGATAAACTCTTCATAATTCAATTTCTTTGAAAAGGTATGGGAGTATTTAAAGCGAAGATAGTTTTTCTTGCCCCCCTCTTCAACAATGAAGATACTTCCCGCGTCCGCGCCGGTGATCTTTTTACTAAGCATAAGAATGGAACGAAGGAGTTTGTCCGGGTCCTTCTCCAGAGAGAGGGAACGACCGATGTGAATGAGGGATTCCTGATCATTCAAGGCGTCTTTCAGCGCCCTCTCCTTGGTGTGCTGAATATGCCGATGCTCCTCCTCGAGCTTCCAATTCGCGGTCACTCTGCGGCAAAGGAAGAGGCACTCCTCCCAGCTGACGGGACCCTTTCGCGCGTCTACCCTGGGCGGAATATCTTCAGTAACATTGAAGGCACCTTTAAGGACCACCTGGCACCAGAGGTCCTCTGTTTTTCTACACACCACCTGAAACTGTTGCCACTCCTCCTCTGCCAAAAAAAGAAGTGTCGCCCTATACGGTGCTGGTGAAAAATCGGCTGCCCACCCTTCAGAAAGATATTCTATTTCTATGTCCTCCGGCAGCTCTTGTGGAAGTTCAACTTCATCTTTCACCTGAGGAGAAAGACATAAACGAATTGTCACCCTTTCTTCTCCCTGCCTAGATTTCAATCTCCATTCCCTCCCGGGCAATTTCGATTTTCATATTTGTTTTCCCGGCTATCTTTCTACGATATTCTTCAATCAACTCGTCCAGCTCGGAATCTTTTCTGAAAGGATCATGGTGGAAGAGAATAAGCCTTTTTACCTCCGCTTTGGACGCGGAGTTGATTGCGTATTCAAAAGAAGAATGCCCCCACCCAAGTTTCGAACCGAGGTATTCCTTGTGTGTATACTGGGCATCATGGAGAAGGACGTCTGCACCGCGGATAAACTGGAGGAACTTCTCATTCTCTTCTTTAGCAGCCTTTTCCCCCTCCTCCGCGGCGATTTCATCGTATCCCGGGTCCTCCGGATCTGTGGGGAATACGTTCCTGAATGGTTCAGTATCATACGCGGTAACAAAACTACGTCCCTTATACTCAAAACGATACCCTAGACAGAGTATGGGATGGTTTAGATACTTGCTTGTCACCCAGATACCGTCGCCCATATCCATGGACCGTTCTTTGAGGGGATTATACTCGATCTTCGCCGACAATTCGCTGTGGCGGACCGGAAAATAGCGGTAGGACAATTGAGAACCGATAATCTTGTCCAGGCCGTCCTCCTCATAGGTCACAGGCCCAAAAACCCTCAGGGTGGTCCCGGGAATAAAGATGGGAGTAAAAAAGGGAAACCCCATAATGTGGTCCCAGTGGGTATGGGAGAAAAAAACATCCGTCTCTATGGGCCCCTTGGGAAGATCGTTTTTCATAATATAGTTTCCCAAAAGACGAATACCCGAACCCGCGTCCACGATGATGTACCTATCGATGTCCTCGAAACGCAGTTCCAGGCAGGAGGTATTTCCGCCGTACTTCACCGTATCCGGGCCCGGGCAGGGTATAGACCCTCTGACTCCCCATAGTCTCACTAGCATGCTCTTTCTCCCTAGTGCGACAGTTTTAAAAAGACCGCCGCCTTATCTATTTCTCCCTGTATTGCGTCCTCTATCTCCTCGAAATACTCCATGGAAACCTGGACAGACTGAAATACCTCGGCGTCCGGTTTCTGAGGGTATCTATTTCCGGAGAACCCTATCTCAAACGCGTTGGCAAAATAATCTGCCGCCATTACCGCGTAAAGGATGCTGGTATTTTTTCCCTCATATTCCATCGGTCTGTGATGAAAGGTAACGACATCGGTTATCTCTTCCCCTAAACGCCAGTTTTCCATAATCAACGAACCTACCCTGGCATGATCAAATCCGATAACCTCCATCTCGGCCTGATCGAGGGGGACCTGCATTCGATCGGAGTAGCTCATGGCCTGTATATACTCCTCGGATAGTTTGTTGTTCATTGGTATCTTTCCTATATCGTGGAGAAGTCCCGCTATGAAATACTCCTCGATATGGTTCTTATCGACCCCCAATTTCTTCGCAATTCCCTTGGCGGCGACCCCTACACAGAGGGAATGCCGCCAAAAACCCTCCATATTGAGGGCCTGAAAAATGGATTTGTCCCCCAAGTTTCCCAGCACGGCAGTACTTAGGGCCAAATTTTTCACCGTATTGAGTCCCAGCATAATGATAGCCCGGACTAAAGAGGTGATTTCCTGGGAAAGCCCGTAGTAGGCTGAATTAATGAGCTTCATCACCTTTCCCATTAGCACGGGGTCCAAACTGATAATCTTGTTCAGGTCTGCCGGGGAGGCGCCGGGGTCATTACAGATTTCCATTATCTTCGTTACTGTGGTGGAGAGGCTGGGCATCTTGTTGATATACCCCTTAATAACCGCTAAATGTTTTTCAGCCATCGTTTCCTTCCTTTTGATGCAGCCGGGAGGTGATATTCTTTAATCGGTCCTTAAGGGCCGCCCCTATATCCTTGTCAGGATGAAATCCAGAGATAGAGCTTATGTATTGGAAAGTGCCTTCCAAACGCTCAGTTGTAATAGGCCCTTTTCCGCCTCCATCTGCCGGTCCTTCCGTATTTCCCGAGCTGCGCCGTTTTTCGCATTCCTCTCTAAATCCTGTCTGGCCTGCCAGACGTGCCCGGAGGGACTCGATTTTCAGCCGCATCTCGCTCTGGACGAATTCCCTCTTTTTCTCCGGCGGCAGAGCGTCCGCGAGAGACTCCAGATACCCGAGTAATGCGGATGTCCGGTCTTCCTTTTTTCGAGGTTTTTTGGAGAGCTTCGACAGATCCGGTAAGGGAAATGAGGAGGACTCCTCCTCTTCCACCATTTCTTCCGGTCCCTCTTCGAAAAATTCCTCTTCCGGCATATCTTCCTGGTCTTCTTCCCCGTGGAGCGCTTCAGACTTTTCTTCTTCCGGCACCTCTTCCCGAGCTTCCTCCTGAGCTTTCTCCGGCACCTCCTCCGGTACTTCTTCCTGAGCTTCCTCCGCTGCTTCTTCCTGAGCTTCCTCCTGAGCTTCCTCCGGCACCTCCTCCAATACTTCTTCCGCTGCTTCTTCCGCAGCCTCCTCCGGTGGTGCGGGGGCTTCCTCCGCCGGGGCCGGAGCCTGCACGGGATAGGGTACAGGTATGTACTGGGGTTGCTGCTGCGTGGGGATGAAAGCCTGGGCGGGTTGCTGCTGCGGTGGGGGAGCTGGCGTCGGTGTCTGTTTTACGGGAGCCGGCTGCTGCTCCGCGGGAGCCGGTCCCGGAGCCGGCTGCTCCGGGGGTGCAGACCGCTCGGGGACCGCGGGCTGCTTCGGGGGTGCAGGCTGATCGGGGACCGCGGGCGTTTGCTCAGCAGGCGGGCCCTGGGGATAATCTGAAATGCCCGGAACTCCGGATTCAGAGACCAACTCGTCCTGGTATTGGAATCCTTCCTCTTCCTCCTCTTCATCCGGGAGAGGTGTTAAGATATCCTCCTCCATTTCAGAAAGGGAAACTTTCTCCTCCTCTTCGTCTATACCGATTATCGGTTCAATACCTCCTACATCGATAATGGGTACGGACTCAGGCTCAAATCCTGGAAGCATGTTGGAGAGAACACTCCTCTCTTCTTCCGCCTCTTCCTGTTCTGCCGCACCCAATTCCACAGTCTCTGAAAGACGCCGCAGGGAATTCTCAAAAACCTCTTTCTGAGAAGACCCGATCTCTTCGGTGATCTGTTCATAAAGAGATAGAGACTGGTTAAGCTGGTCCAGGTCTTCGGTAGTCTCCGGATTGAATTTGCTTCCCATAAGCTCATGGGTATACTCCATGGCCTCCTCCGACTCTCCCAGCTGTCCTAAGGACCGCACAAGGTGCTTTAAGACCTCTTCATCCTCAGGACTTTCTCGATTCAACTCGGTGAAGAGCCCCCTTGCCTTCTCATGCTCGCCCATCTCCTGGTAGAGGTTTCCCAGAAGTTTTCTTGTCTCTCTGGTATCTCCTCCAGCATCAACAATTCTTTGAAGCTCTTCCTCGGCTTCGGCAAAGTCGCCTCTTCTCTCATGAAGGAGGGCAAGATTAAGACGGGCATCGATATTGTTTTCATCTATCTTCAGTACCTCTTGAAAATGGGAGAGGGCCGCCTCGATATTCCCGCTTCGGGCTTCCGCCTCGCCAAGAGTAATCCTTGCACCGGAGTGACCAGGATCAAGTTCTAGGACTTTCCGCGCGGATTCTGCTGCCTCCTTGATCTTTCCAGTATGAAGCAAGACCCGTCCGTAGAGTCCCCGGATTTCCATATCATTGGGGTCTTCTTCAATCATTTCTTGAAGTTCCTTCAGGGCCTTATCAGGCTCCCCGGTAGTACTTCGCAGTTCTGTGAGGTTCATCCTGGCTTTTCGATAACCCGGTTGGAGAGTAATCGCCTCTGAGAGATACTCCTCCGCTTTCTCTCGATCACCCCTTTTTATATAGAGAAATCCAATATTGTTTTTAGCCCGGACATTCTGCGGATCCAGCTGAAGAATTTCTTCGAACTCCCGCAAGGCCTCTTCATGTCGCTGCATCTTTTGAAGAAGCACCCCTAGATTGTTCCGCCCTTCAATCCAGTGGGGTTTGATCTTTATTGCCTGCTCGTACTCCTCCCGGGCGGCTTCGTAATCATTTTCTTTCTCGAGAATAACCGCGCGATTAAAATGGAGGGTGGGAAGATTCGGATCAGCCTCTAAAGCCTTGCCATAAGCATCCTTGGCTTTTTCATTATTGCCGAGAGATTGGTAGGCAGTCCCCAAGTTATTCGCCGCCGGGGCAAACCCCGGGTCCAACTCTAGGGCTTTTGTATAATACCCAATTGCCTCTTCTACCTGTCCGAGCTGCTTATAGGTGTTCCCCAGATTATAGGCAATATCCGCCCTGTCCTCCGCCAGAGAAAAGGCCTTTTCCAGGACCCTCTTAGCCTCTGTGTCTCTTCCGGAGTAACGGTACATCACACCAAGGTTGTTGTAGGCCTCCGGATTTTCAGGATTTATATCAATAGCTTTCTGGTAATAGGCGGCCGCCCGATCGTACTCCCCTTGGCGGGCAAGTATGTTCCCCATAAACACCTGAAGCCCCTGATGTTCGGGGTGCTCTTGGAGAAGATCATCGATTAGCTTACCGGCTAGATCATAATCGTGTATAGTAAAGGCGTTTTTTGCACGGTTAAACTGCTCTTGAAAATCCATACCTGCTACTTCCCATTTTTACTTATTTCCTGAAACTGTGAGGGCCGCGCGCTGACCTCTTCGGAGAAAACACTGAAGTGAGGAGGGGACGAAGCATCGTAGGCAACGACGGTAAAGTAGTAGAGCCGACCGTTCTCCAGTCCGTCTATGGTGACGGAAGTAAGGGCTCCCACGTCCAGAGGTGAAGGGCCACCTTCCGCGTCCGTGCCGTTATATCTTCCCGGCCGGGAACCATAGTAGACCATATACCCCTTTATATCAGCTTCCAGTACAGATTTCCAGATTAATTTCACCTCTCCGTTCCCCGCTATGGCACGGACTGAACGGGGAGGCGGGGGGGGGGGGTCCTGCTCGTACACCAGTGTTAGAGTGGAAAGCCTGGGAGACAGCTCCCCCGATCCGTCCGGTAAGAGCTCAACTAAGATCTGGAGATAGCGGCCCCTTGCGTCTTCTAGAGAATTCCCCGGAGTAAAGGGTTTCCATGGCGCGTTTACGCTGTTTCGCCCTGTTTTTTCTTCTCCGAGGCGGTAGTAGAAGTACATCTCCGTTTCTCCGGGAAGGGCGTAATCCGCGTTTACCTCCTTTAGCTTACTATTGGAGTATTCCAGATCGAAGAGGGTGGTCACAAGGCTCCCCTGCTTACCGCCGTAGCGGGTGAGCTCCGGATCGGCAAGAAATTCCCGGGTTATGGAAACATTGTCCATAGCTCCTGTATACCCCGCTCCAATAACGATTTTTCCGGCATTGTTCTGGCCGAGCCTGGGGTAGAGGATGGCCCCCTCTTCTTCACCGCTCTGACTGGCATAGGTAATACCGTCGGGTACACCGTTTATAGTGTACTCCAGCATTCCTGTGGCACTGTCAAAACGCAGCAGATGATGGCTCCAGGAACGGGGGATCAGGGTGGACAGCCCGCTCACCTGTATTGTTGTTTTTTCAGCGGCAGGGGAATAAAAAAAATTGGTGAACACCCATTCGATTCTTCTGTTCCGTATGCTGCATCTAAGCTCCTGGGGTACAACTTGCCCCTCCCGGATGTCCCTCCCTATCCACAGAAAGAGGTCCTCCCCGTCTTCCAGGGTAGAAGGGTAGAGCCAGAATTGGATGGTAAAATCTCCCCACTCTCCTTGGGGAGAAAAAAGAGATCCCTCCTCCGGCCGGAGAATGAAATCTCGCTTTCTCTCCCTAAAAATTCCGCTTCTCTCTCCCCGCTTAACAATTTCCGTCGTAGTTTCCACGGAACTCTCAAGGACCGTGTAATTCCCCAGCTGGTCTTGGGGTGGAGTACTCTCAAAGGGGATAAAAAGATCACCTTTTACATCTCCCGGGTCCTCTGGGGAATCGTCCAGATATACGTCCAGATAACCGCCCTTTCCCTCTTTAAAGACCACTCCCTCTTTGCTCAATGCGGCCCCCCACCTGTCCTCCTTTCCCAGGACAATCCTCTCCGGTACGGAGAACAGGAGAAGGGGAAAGAGAAATAGAGAGCAAGCCGCACAGAGAATTTGCTTTTTCATAGGTATTGCTTACATTATTATCGGCATGGTACTAGTCAGTATCAAGTATTGACGAGAGAGAGCGGCAATTCATGGCTACCAAGGAAGAAAATCAGAACAATACAGAGCGGCTTAGGCGCTCCATTGACCATTTTCCCAGGTCTCCCGGCGTCTACAGTATGAAAGATCCTAACGGCGAGGTCCTCTATGTGGGCAAGGCGAGAAGTCTGCGCGCCCGGGTCCGCTCCTACTTCAACAATGATCGAGACATAAAGACCCTCTTTCTTATGAGAAAGACCGAATCTATCGAGTACATCGTAACAGATAATGAATACGAAGCCCTTATCCTGGAAAACACCCTAATAAAACGATGGAAACCCCACTACAATATCAACCTGAAGGACAATAAGACCTATCCGGTCATACGCATTACCAAAGACGAGTATCCAAGGATCTTTCGGACCCGGAGGATCATTCGTGACGGGTCCTCCTATTTCGGTCCCTTTCCCCAAATCCAGAGCATCGATGCCTACCTTGAACTGATAGACCGCCTCTATCCCCTAAGGAAATGCCGGGGAAAGCTTAAAAAACGTTCTCATCCCTGTCTCTACTACCACATAGCTCGATGTACCGCCCCCTGCTGCGGGTATATATCCCGAGAAGACTACCAAACCCATGTAGAAGAGGTAAAAAAACTCCTCTCCGGCACTACCCGGGGGAAGACAAAGGAAATCCAAAAAGAATTGAAAGAAAAAATGAAGTCCTCCGCCGAGGGGCTCAAATACGAGCAAGCAGCCAGGTACCGTGACCTTCTCCAAGCTGTAGAGGAGGCAGGAACGAAACAGGAAGTCTCCGATTTCGAGGGCGGCTCCAGGGATTACATTGCCTATGCTTCGGAGGGGAATCGTATCATCTTTGTGGTGCTTCAGATGCGGGAGGGAAAGCTGGTAGGGAGAATGATCTTCCACTCCGAATTTGTTCCCTCTGAAGAGGAGGCCTTTTCAGAATTTATTATACGTTACTACGAGGAGACAGGGGACCCGCCAAAAAAAGTGTTTATCCCGGAAGAGGTTTCCACAGATACTCTGAACGAGTACTTCGCCGACCATTTCCCCGATACGGGAGCACCCACGGTACCGAAGCGGGGAAAACATGCCTCCCTTTTGAAACTAGCCGGAAAAAATGCCGAGGAAGACCTGGAGAAACGAAAACGTGAATTGGACATCCAGGCCGCTATCGAGGACCTGAAAGACTACCTCGGGCTTCCCAAAAGCCCCCGTCGGATTGAAGGCTTCGATATAGCCCATCTCCAGGGAAAATACACTGTAGCCTCCATGGTCTCTTTCCTAAAGGGGAAACCGGATAAAAAGATGTACCGTCGCTTCCACGTGAAGAGTCTTAAGGGAAAAATTGACGATTACGGCGCCATTCGGGAGGTGGTGGCCCGCAGGTATACCCGGGTATTGAACGAGGACCTGGAAAAGCCGGACTTGGTCCTCATCGACGGCGGTATAGGTCAGGTAAATGCCGCTAAGGGAGTGCTTGCGGCCCTGGAAATGGAAGATCTCCCCTTGGCGGGTTTGGCAAAGGAGGAGGAGATTATCGTCCTCCCCTCGGGAAAGGAGATCGACCTTCCCGAAGGTACCCCGGCCCTCCGGGTCCTTCAAGCGGTGCGGGACGAAGCACACCGCTTCGCTACCCAGTTCAACACAGGCCTGAGAGAAAAGGAGGTAACCCTGGGTACTCTAGAGAAGGTCCCAGGTATCGGTCCGGGACGATCGAAGAAACTCCTTACCACCTTTGGATCCATAGACTCACTCCTCCACCAAACGCCGGAGGCGGTGGCCGCTGCCGCAGGAATCAGCCGGGACAAGGGGGAGGAAGTCCTTCGTTACCTGGAGAGTGAGTTGGAGCGATCTTAAAAAAGGGTTTCTTAAAAAAGGGTGTCTTCGAAGAGCCCCGGAGTCAGTTCCTTTTTCTTCGTAAGAAGGAGGTAGAGAAAGGTAAGCATAAGGGTCTCCTGGAGTTCCGCTCTGCTCTCACGGAGCCTAAAATCAAACTCCGCGATGAGACTCACGGCCTTTCTGCATTCCTCCAGGGAGTAGTTCCTCCGTCCCCGATCGTATATCCCCTGGTTCCGCTTGCTCCGGATTCGCAGGCGGCCGCAGGCCTCGGCAAAATCGTAGCGCTGAGCGAGAAGCTCCTGAAGCCCAAGCAAGTTCCTGAACTGCCAAAGAAGTCCGGCGAGGAGCTGAATGGGGTTCGACTCTCCGGAGTAGAGCATCTTCTTCGCTGTCTCTAAAGTCAGAGGGAGGTCCTTAGAAACGATCCGATCAAAGAGACTAAAGACTGTCTCCTCTCTGCTGTGGTAGAGGTAATTCTCCACGTCCTCCTCGGATATGGTGGACCCCTCTCCGAAGAAGAGTACCAGCTTATCACACTCCCTTTTCAATTCCTCCGTGGTGTTGTCCACCAGTTCCAGAAGCCGCTCTGCCGACTCCTCCTCAATAGAACAACCCTGTTTCCGGAAGTACTGAATGACCCATCCCTTCTTCCGGTTTTCAAACATCTCCCAGAAGATCTTCTTTTGGCCGGAGGGAAACACCTTTTCCAGGGTTTTATCGACCCTAATCTCATCGCTTTCCAGAATGAGGATGCTCCCCTTCATGGGGTTCCCCAAGTAGCCCTTCAGGAGTTCCAAGTCCGCCTTCTTTTTGATCTGTTCTGCATTTTTACATACCACCCAGATGAAGGGGGTAAAAAGAGAACCATTTCGGAGGAGGGAAACAACGTCGGTTATCTCTGTTTCAAAACAGAAAAAAGTGTGTTCCTCGGGTTCGGCTTTGAACTCTTTTTTCAGAGATTCCTTAAGTGAGGAGACAAATTCACCCTTCTCTCCCGTTTCCGGACCCAGAAGCAGATAGTTTCTTCCACCGGCCCCATTTCCACGGTTACTCGTACTGCCTGCCGACATAGACCAGTTTTCCCAGAATTTGCACGTCTTGAGTATAAATAGGGGGATAGACGGGATTTTCCGCCTTGAGTTTTACCCTGTTCTTTTCCTTGTAGAAGCGCTTCAAGGTAACAGCTTCGTTCATCATGGCTACTACGATATCTCCGTTGTTCGCCACGTTCTGTTGGTGGAATACCGCTACATCACCGTCTATAATACCGGCATCCTGCATGCTGTCGCCCCGTACATGGAGGGCAAAATGGTCTCCCCTCTTTAGAAGCGAAGAGGGAAGCTGCATGTAGCCGTCCAAGTTCTCCTCGGCGAAGAGGGGTACACCGGCCGCAACGTTTCCCAAGAGGGGAACATTGGCAAGAGTTTCCTCCTCCTTTTTTTCTTCATCGACAATTTCAATTGCCCGAGAGCGGTTCATGTCGCAGCGGATTTTTCCTTTTTTCTCCAGGGCCTTCACATGGTCATAGGCGCCCTTAACGGAAATGGAGAAGGTTTTTGCAATTTCCCGAAATGTGGGAGGGTATTTGTGTTTTTTAATGTACTCCTGAAGAAAGGCGAGAACTTCCTTCTGTCTTTTTGTTAAACCCCTCATTTCTCTATCTCAATTCCGTATTTCTTTATCTTCCCGTGGAGATTACTCGGATAGATACCCAGATTTTCGGCGGTGCGGGAAATATTGAAGTCGTGCTCTTTCAGTTTTTGAACGAGGAGGGTCCTTTCGAACTCGTCTTTCGCCTCACCCAATTTCATTTCGCCGAATTCTTCGAAAAGTGCAGGTTTTGAATCTCCCACCTGTTTCCCCAAATAGAATTCTACCGTTTCCCGGGAAATTATTTCTTCATCACTCATTATAGTAATACGTTCTACGAAATTTTTCAATTCTCTTATATTTCCCGGCCAATTGTACTTTTCCAATAATTCCATACCCTGCGGAGAAATAGAACGTTTCTTTTCATTTTTTTCTTTTGCACTTTTTTTTAAAAAATATTCAAGAAGAAGAGGGAGGTCTTTTTTACGTTCCTCTAATGAGGGCACATGGATGGGCACAACATTAAGCCGGTAGTAGAGGTCTTCTCTAAAACGTTTGCGCCTAATTTCCTCCTGGATATCTTTGTTCGTGGCGGCCACAATTCGTACATCTACATGTATCTGTTTCTCCCCGCCTATGCGTTGAAAGGTAAGTTCCTGAATTACCCTCAATACCTTTGCCTGTGCCCCCGCGCTCATATCAGCTACTTCGTCCAAAAAGATAGTGCCTTCGTGGGCAAGCTCGAATTTTCCCTTCCTCCGGGCCACCGCCCCGGTAAATGCTCCCTTTTCATGGCCAAAGAGCTCGCTCTCTAAGAGGGTATCCGGTATGGCGGCGCAATTGACCTCCACGAATGGGCCTGAGGCTCTATTGCTCTGCCGATGGAGCTCCCGGGCAACCAGCTCCTTTCCCGTACCATTGTCCCCGGTAATAAGCACTCGGGCGTCCGACGGGGCGCTGTGTGTAATAATATCTTTTATCCGTTTTACCTCGTCGCTTTTGCCGATAATCTCATCTTCCATAAAGAGGGAGCTCTTCAATTCCCGGTTTTCCCGTTTCAACTCTTCCATAGCCAAAGCGTTATTGGCAAGAGTAATAACCCGGTCCAGGGAGAGGGGTTTCTCTAAAAAATCGAAGGCCCCCATCTTTACGGCCTTAACCGCCATATCTATACTGGCATGCCCGGAGATAATAACCACCGGGATATCCGGCTCCGTCTCTTTTATCTTTTCCAGGACCTCTATTCCCCCCATGTTGGGCAGCCAGACATCGAGAAAGACCATGTCCACGGGGTTGCTTCCGAGACAGGCTAATCCTTCGTAGCCGTCGGCAGCGGTAAAAACAGTATATCCCTCGTCCTCCAGAATATCCCTAAGAATTTCTAGAATACTATCTTCATCGTCAATTACCAGTATCGTGCTCATGATTTACTCCGCGGGAAGGTCGATAAAGAAGGTGGTACCGGTGCCGCTTTCGCTTTCAAACCAGATTTCGCCGCCGTGATCGAATATAATCCGCTCCACAATGGAAAGTCCCAGGCCGGTACCCTTTTTCTTCGTGGTAAAGTAGGGATTAAACACCTGTCCGTAATGGTCCGCCTCTATACCGGACCCGGTGTCCTGGATCTGAATTCTAGCATACTTCAGATCCCCCTTCATGACAAGGTCGGCCCGAACAAAGAGGGTCCCCTTGCCATCCATGGCCTCTATGGCATTCTTGAAGAGGTTCCCTAAGACCCTTCCCAACTGTTTCCTGTCTACCTTAATCAGAATTTCTTCAGGCACCTCCTCGGTTTCCATGGAGGTCCCCGGATAGGAAGCATCATAGACAGATACAGTCTCCTCCACCAGCTCTCTAAGTCTGACTCTTTCAAGCTCCAGCGGTTGTACCTTTGCAAAGTCTCGAAACTCCGCGAGCAGCCTGGTAAGGTTGTCCACCTCCCGAATAATGGCTGATATGCCGTTTTCCAGGGCCGTCCCCAGGTCCTCCTGCTGGTTCTTGTACTTTCTCAAAATCCGCTCCGCGGACAGTCGAATGGGGGTAAGGGGGTTTTTTATCTCATGGGCCATCCTCTGGGCGATTTCCTGCCAGGCGGTGACCTTCTCCGTCTGGAGAATTTCCTTCCTGGAACGCTCGAGCTCAGAAACCATCTTATTGAAAGACCGAATGAGAATGTAGAGCTCATCTTTAGACCGAGCAAGGATTCGAAAAGAGTAATCCCCCTCCGCCACTCGCCTAGTGGCGTCCTCCAGGTTTACAATGGGCCGGATTATCTCCTCGCTTAGGAGAAAACTTACGAGAATTGAAAGGAGTATCATGGGGAGAGAGAATAGTGAGAAAAAAGCAATAAGAACCAGCCGAAAGACCGTCCTGTACCGTTCCAGCTGCCGAAAGGTCTCCAGCGCTTTGGTAAGCTCCTGGGCTTTGTCGTCAAAACCGGAGGGGAGGACCATGCTGAACACGATATACCGCTGTTCCCCGGAAAGGAGCACCTCCTTTACCAGCCGCAGGACCGTTGCTTCACCACGGGATTCTTTGGAAAGGGTACCCTCCCCGCGGCGGGCCACAGCCAGAGGGTCCATCCTGGCAATCCCGTCACCCATAAAAAAGAGTTCGCTTCCCCCGGCGTCCACTATCTGCATGGAATCCAGGTCCGGGTTTATCTCCCGAATTCTTCTCCAGGCCCGGTCCGGGGCCGTCTCCAGATCTTCTACGTAAAGCCTGGCCAAGGAATTTTCATCAAAGGCCCTTAAATTTTCCAGCTTATCGTTATAGTACTCCAGGGCTACTTCCAGGCCGCCCCTCAATGCATCCCCTAACCTCCGACTAAACCAACTGTTCAAGGTAGTGTCGATAAACCCAATAGAAAGGATCCCCTGGGGTATGGAGGAGAGAATAACGATGAAAGTAAAGAAGAGAATGAGCCGTATCTTGAATCGGACCCCTGGTTTTCGAGCTGCCCTCTCTCTCAGAAGGCGTACCGCGTTAAATATAATACTTCCGAAAAGAAAGAGAGGAAGGACAATAGCCAGGGGCAGGATAGTGATGTTGGAGAAAGAACTTCCCCGAGAGACTTCCAAAAGCATCTGATTGGAGAAGAAGAGGATCAGGGCAATGAGGAGAACATAGAGGAAAACAATGCTTATGAGTCCGGCGGTGGTGGATGTTGCGTTTCTCAGTCCCCTCATTTGCGTATCTCGATCCTGATCCAGTCTGTTACCTGTCGGTTGCCGCGGAGAAAAAAGGAAATAATGTTCATGGGAGGAACGAGTTTTACCTGAATAAATTCCGCCCTGCCGGCCAGATAGAAAGAGCTTCCCTCCAAGAGGTCCGTCCTAATGCTGTATGCCTCTAACCGGAAAAAATCCTCCGCCAGATTTCTGCTGTTTTTATACTCTCGCCGTTCCCCCCAGGGAAAATTGATGAAGTAGGTACTAGTGAAATTGTCCCATCCTGCTTCGCAGGTGATCTTCTCCTCCCAGAGAAGGGTATCGCCGAAAAGAGAAAAAAGTCCTTCTATTTCTCGGTAAAGACGGAGAACATAGGTAATCTGAGAGCGCATCCCATCATTAATGGCAGTAAAAAAATCCTCTCTGCTGAATTCCGTGACCCACGCGTCTACTACATACCGGCTCTCAGCCTTCTTCACGGAAAGGGAAAACTCCTTCGTCTCCGCCGGTACTTCCAATACTCCGTTGAAACACATTAATCCCATTACGCTTAGCAGCAAAAGAGAGAAAGGGATTGGTTTCCTGTATGTATTAACCCTCTTCAAACTTGTTTTCAAAGAGTTTAGCTATCGCCTCCACCGCTTCCGACTCGTCGTCCCCGTCGGCAACGACCTTTAATGTGGTATTATAGCCGGCCCCCAGGGTAATAATTCCCATGATGGATTTCCCGTTTACACGGTTTTCCTCCTTTTCAAAAAAGATCTGTGAATCATACTCATTCGCGGTTTGTACAATCAAGGCCGCGGGGCGAGCATGGATCCCCGCGCGATTTTTAATTGTTATTTTTTTTTCAACCATCCCCGTCCTTCCGAAATTCCTCAATACATGGTATTTTTTTGCTGGTACACGGCCCGAGCGTTCTCACTTTCCAGCCATTTTAGTATATTCTGGTTAAATTCCTGGGCCGAATTGTATCCCATCTTCTTAAGCCGTTCGTTCATAGCCGCAGTCTCAATAATGATCGGGATATTCCTCCCGGGCTTTACCGGCACATGAAGATGGGGCACCTGTACCCCAAGTAGTTCGGTAGTGGTGTTCTGGGAACCTAAACGGTCGTAATTTTTCGAGGCATCCCACTCCTCCAATTGTACCACCATCTGAATTTGTTTTTTATCTCTGATGGCCCCCACTCCGAAGAGATGACTAATATTGATAATCCCCAGCCCGCGGATCTCCATATGGTGACCGATAACCTGGTTCGCTCCGGCGCCCATAAGAATATTCCCGCTTAGGCACTTGATCTCAACGGCATCGTCGGAAATGAGGCGGTGCCCTCGTTCAACCAGCTCCAGTGCGGATTCGCTCTTCCCAACGCCGCTGTCACCTAAAATCAATACCCCAATACCGAAAACCTCGACCAAAACCCCGTGAATGGTCTTTTTCGGGGCAAAGACATTGCTCAAGGCCCAGATGAGTCTAGTGGCGAAGATGGAAGAGGAGAGCTCGGTTTGGAGAATAGGGCATTGTGCCTTCTCCGAGGTATTAAAGAAGTACTCCGTAGGTTCCAACTCGTGGGTGAATACCGAACAGGGAATATCGTAGGTAAAAATGGTGTCCAAGGGTTCGGTAATTCCCTCTCTTTCCAATTTTTTTAGAAAGGCCGATTCGCCTCTGCCGAAAATCTGTATCCGTTTGTAGGCAAAATTGTCGAAAAACCCACTTAAGGCAAGCCCAGGTCGGTTTAAGTCGGGGACTTCAATTTCACGGGACAGCCCTGGTCTCCCCCCAATACACTTTAGGTGGAGATCATTATGCTCTTTAAGATTGAGATTCAGCAGATCCAGGACGGTAAATTTTTTCATTCCTTTAACTTCTCGCCCTTGTGTTCCTTTACTTTTTCCTTCTCCCGGCGTACTTTCTTTTCCAACTTGTCCATTAAGATATCTATTCCTTCCACAAGATCATAGTCCTTTACCTTAATATGTCCGGAGTGGTTCCAACGGAAATTGATAGTGACCTCAAGAATAAATCGGTTCTTCTCTTTGGTAAAGGTGAAAAGGAGGTCGATAATGTAGTCCTTCGCGAAGTTGATCCGCTCAAGCTTTTTCTCTAAATATTCTCTTGTATCCTCTCCCAAATTAAAGTGTACCGATTTGAATTCAGTATTCATACTTCCTCCTAAAACATTAAAACTTTTTACTTCCCCTCTTACCGTTCATAGGACGGGGCAATATCCAATTCCTTCCTGTACTTCGCTACGGTCCTCCGAGCCAAATCTATTCCCCTGGATTTTAGAATATCCGAAATCTTTTGGTCCGAGAGTTTTTTGTCGGTAGTGTTATTCTCTATAATCTCTCTGATACGCTCCTTCACCCCCTCCTTGGAGAACCGGGACCCGGTGGAGCCTGCCCCGGAAATGGAGTTGGAGAAAAAATACTTTAACGGATAAATCCCCCACTCTGTTTGAAGATACTTAGCATTGGAAATCCGGGAAACTGTTGTTTCGTGGACCCCCACTTCGGAGGCAATATCCTTTAAGGTCAGCGGTACTAAATACTTCGGTCCTTTTATAAAAAAATCCCGTTGAAACTCTACAATCGCTCGGCCAATTTTAATAAGCGTTTCATTTCGTTGATTTATGCTCCGAATAAACCACTTGGCGTCTCGGACCTTCTCGTTCACATAGTGCCGGACATCTGCTTCTTTTTCTTTTTTCTTCTTATTCATAAGATCGGTGAAAAAGGAGTTGACCCCTAAAACAGGGATGATTTCATCATTTAAAATGAGGACAAATTCACCGTCTTGCATCTTGAGCATAAGGTCCGGAACCACATAGGTGGGCTGTTCCGTAGAGTAAACACTTCCGGGAAAAGGATTCAAAGATCTTATAAAATTGATAATCTCATCGTACTCCTCCTGGTCCAGTCCCATACTCTTTCGGATCTCCCTGTCTTTCCCCTTCTCCAGAAGCGGCAGATGGTCTCTAAGAAGTTCCTCCGTCCTCTTCGGGGCCTCTGCCGACAATCTCGTCTGCACGATAAGGGACTCCCTATAGTCTTTCGCGCAGACCCCCAGGGGCTCAAAGGTCTGAATAATCCGAATAACCTCGTCTAGGTGGTGAAACTCCCTCCCCTTTATGACGTTCTTCGGGTCCTCCCTGTGAAAGCCGTTCTCATCCAGGTTCTGGATTATCAGCTCTCCCACCTCGAACCAATCCCGGGGTATCGGTTGTAAACGAAGCTGCCAGAGAAGATGGTCGTGGAGAGACTCGGGACGGCTTAAGGCACCCTCAATAAAGTTATGTTTCGCGTTGCTAGCGTCTTCATTGGGCCTTCCCGTGTAGCCGGGATCGGAACTGTTTTCGAAGTAATCATACTCCTCTCCTTTCCCGGGGTCCCCGTCTTCTGATTCTGCTTCCAGGGAAAGCTCCCCCTTCTCCTCGACCAGCTCCAGGGCGGGGTTTCTCTCCAGCTCCTCTTGAATCCTGAATTTCAGCTCCTGAATGGGAAGGGCCATCAGTTGTATGGACTGGTAGAGCTGAGGGCTCATTTTGAGTTTCTGTTCCTGTAGGATTACAGGCTTCTGGTATTGCACATAACCTCCCGGTTCACTCTATTAATAATGGTCCACCCCGAAGGCTTTGTCAATTCAGTTAAGCTAATTCGAGCAATTGTCCGCAGTGCATACAAAATATAATAGAGGCCCTGATAGCTGTTACATTTTAAAATCCGATCCGAGGTATATCTGCCGAGCGATATCGCTTTCTAATAGTTCCTGTTTTGTACCGTTTACCACTATATCTCCAAGATTGATAATGGAAGAACGGTGGGTTATTTCCAGGGTATCCCGAACATTATGATCGGTAATAAGCACCCCAATTCCTTTTTTAGAGAGTGACTGGACGATCTTCTTGATTTCATACACTGCTATGGGATCTATACCGGCGAAGGGTTCATCCAGCAGGAGGAAACGAGGTTCTATGGCCAGAGAGCGGGCGATTTCCGTCCTCCTCCTTTCCCCGCCGGAAAGGGTATAGGCCTTCTGATTGCGAAGATCAATTATCCCCAATTCCTCCATGAGGATTTCCGCTTCTTCCCTTTGCCCGCGGCGGTTTAGGTCCTTCCTCGTTTCCAGAACCGCGCGAAGGTTCTGCTCCACCGTAAGCTTCCGAAACACAGATGCCTCCTGGGGAAGATAGGATATCCCCTCCCGAGCACGACGATACATGGGATACCGGGTAATATTCTTTCGGTTCAGGAAGATCTGTCCGCGGGTGGGCCGGATAAATCCTACTATCATGTAGAATATGGTGGTTTTTCCGGCCCCGTTGGGACCTAATAGCCCAACGATTTCTCCCTCATGCATTGAAAACCCCACATCTTTTACCGCCACCTTTTTCCCGAAGCGTTTTTGTAGACCCTCCACAGTGAGTACACTGGGTTCACTCATCGCTTTCCCTACCTCCGTCCCCGCTATCTCCGCTGCTATCTTCTCCTCTATCTCCGCCGTTATCCGACCCCTCCTCCGAAGCTTCTTCCCCCTCGGAGGTGCCTTCTTCCAAAGCTCCCTCCTCGGAAGGACTTTCTTCGGTGACCACCGTTCCCTGGACCTCTCCCTCCAGGGATAACTCATCGGTATCGAGATTCACCGTAATCCGGGAAGCCCTGTATTCATCTCCCTTCCAGTACACGTAGGGCATCCCCGAGAGCTCCAGAATGTTCTCTTTCCGTTTTACCCGGGCAAATTCGGACCGACAGGCAAGATCTTCCTTCAGAATCCTTACCCCTACCTGAATAATGGTAATGTCCTTCTCCCCGTTATGTTCCAGATACTCTCCCTTTACCACCAATTCGTTTCGATAATCCTCCATTTCCGCGTACCCCTCTATCCTGCTCACATCGGTTTCTCGGTCGAAGTAGAGGTCTTCACAACGCAAGAGGTAGCCTTTTTCCTCATCTCGGACAGTAACGTCTCCCTTGCAGCGGGCATATCTGGAATCCTTCCCGTAGAGTTCAATCACATTTGCCTTTATCGTCGTTGTATCGGAAATAATAACAGCATCTCCAACAAGGGTGGTCCTCTCCCGGCCTTCGGCAAGAACACTGGTCATACTGTTTCCACTGAAACGGAAGGTTTCCGCCCACATGGGAGAAATCCCCCCGGAAAAGAGAGCCGACAAGAGGAGGAAATACCCTATGAAAGCAGCAGCCCTAGGGGGTACCATAGGTCGACCTAGGTTCATTTTCACTTTTTCTCCTTATCCTCTTCTTCCTCTACCAACACACCGGATACAGATTCTGAAAACCTGAGAGAGAGGTTTGAAAAATCAACCTCAAACCCCTTCCCCTTCACCGAAGACCCGTCTTCTTTCAGGAGCTCCACTTCGGTCTCATCCCCACTCCGGAGGGTCCTCTCCTCGTTGGTCCAATAAAATCGCTCGCCCCGGAGGGCCGCCTCTTCCCTGCTGGAGTAGAAATCTACCGCTCCGGAGAGTTCCGCGTTTTCCGATTCGGAAAAAAAGGTCAACTCCTCCGCCTCCCCTTCGGTAATTATCAAGCCTTCTTCGTCATACTCTCTGAAAAGAATGTTTTCCAGGACAAGCTCCTTCTTCTCGCCGTAAGAAGAAGCCTTCTCGGCAAATACCGTATACCTCGGCTTTCCATATTCTACCCTGGTTTGAGCAAGACCGTAGAGCACCACATCCGGTACTTCGCCGGAAATTTCTTCCGCTACCATACCTTCCTCGTAGTTAAAGCTGCATCCGAAAACAGCAATTAGGCATGGAAGTACACAGAGAAGGGATACAATACGATGGCGGGGTTTAACTGCTTCCTTCCGCATAGTCGTGGGCGGCCTTTATGAAACTGGTAAAGAGAGGATGGGGCTTTACCGGCTTGGAGGTAAATTCAGGATGGAACTGGACCCCGATTCCCCAGGGGTGTTCGGACCATTCCGCCGTTTCTACCAGAGCACCGTCAGTGGTAATTCCTCCAACTCTCAGCCCCGCTTCCACCAACTGTTTTCTGTAGCGATTGGAAACCTCGTATCTATGCCTGTGCCGCTCCCAAATACGTTCGGCATTATAGATATTCCTTATCTTCGTTCCCTCTTCTAAGAGGGTCTCGCTTCTACCCAATCGCATAGTACCCCCGTATGCCTTTACATCCACCTGCTCCGCTAAGAGACTGATAACAGGGTGCGGGGAATCGGGGGTAAACTCGGTGCTGTCCGCCTCTTCCAAACCGCAAATGTTCCGGGCGTACTCTATTACCATGACATGCATTCCCAAGCAGATCCCCAAAAATGGTATTTTTTTCTCCCGGGCGTATTTTGTGGCATCCACCATCCCTCGTATTCCCCGTTGCCCGAAACCTCCGGGAATAAGCACCCCCTCTGCCTCCTTAAGCATATTCTCCGGCAGCCCCTCCTTCTCCACCTTGTCCGAATCAACGTAGATAATGTTCAAACGGACCTCGTTTGCGATGCCTCCATGGGTCAGGGCTTCATGGATGGATTTGTAGGTATCGTTGAGGTTTACGTACTTTCCCACAATCGCAATGGTAACCTGACGCCTCGAGTCATTGTAGGTACGCACCATGTTCTCCCAGGCAGAGAAATCGAATTTCCTCACGGGAATGTTCAGCTCTTCCACTACAATCTCGTCCAGTTTCTGTTCATGGTACATAATGGGGATTTCGTAGATACAGGTCTTTACATCGTAGGCTGAAATAACAGCTTCATCTTCTACATTGGTAAAGAGGGCGATTTTTTTTCGCATTGCTTCGTCTAACTCGTAGGGTGTACGGCAGAGGAGAATATCCGGCTGAATACCGATTTCCCTTAAGGCCTTTACCGAATGCTGGGTGGGTTTTGTTTTAAGCTCCCCTCCGATAACCATGGGAACAAGGGTAAGGTGAACAAAGAGAACATGTTTCTTTCCGATATCGTGAATACACTGACGGGCGGCTTCCAAGAAGGGAAAGGACTCTATATCCCCCACGGTACCGCCTATCTCGATGATGGTGATATCCACATCCTCTTCCTCTCCAATAAAAAAGATCCTTCGCTTTATCTCATCCGTAATGTGGGGAATTACCTGGACTGTTCTTCCCAGGTACTGCCCTTCCCGTTCCTTTTCTATTACCGCCTGATAGATCTGTCCGGTGGTTATGGAGTTTGCCTTGCTTAGGGGAGAAGAAGTAAAGCGTTCGTAATTCCCAAGATCCAGATCAGTCTCAGCTCCGTCGTCGGTTACGTATACCTCTCCGTGCTGATAGGGGCTCATGGTCCCGGCATCCACGTTGATGTAGGGGTCAATTTTTATCATTCGGATGCTGAGTCCCCTGGCCTCCAGCAGGTTCCCAAGAGAAGCAGCGGCAATTCCCTTGCCAAGACTGGAACATACACCGCCGGTTACGAAAATATACTTCTTCATGTAACTGGATTATCTGAAAGTACGGAGAGATTGTCAATTGCGCCAGAGGCAGATTACATTAAAGGCCGATCACTTTTTTCAGCATCCAGGTAAAGGAACGTCTCCTTCCCGGTAGTACTCGCCAGAGCAGAATTGCGCGCAGTATCGGCTTGAAGAAGCTCCTTGTCCGCTGTAATAGCCGCGCCGCGACGTAGGCAGAGGGCTATACCGTCACTGGGCCTGCATTCCAAGGAGAAGCGTTTTAGCCCTTTAGAATATACAATGCGGGAAAAGTAGGTTTCCTTCATCTTTCCATAAATTTCAACCCGTTCCAACGTAAAATGGTGCTTGTCTAAAAAATCGGCAAAGAGGTCGTGGGTCAGCGGTCTTGGTGGTCGGGCGCCTTCCAATTCGACAATAATGGCACTTGCCTCGGAGGGTCCTAAGGGGAGCGCAAGGACGGAACCAAGCTGTTTATTCGCTAAAAGAATAACCGGAATTTTTTTTTGTTCCTCGAGAATAACCCCTTTTATTGTTAAAGGAATCATCTCCTTTTTTTTCATTTCTTTAAAAGTATACCACAAAATAATTAGAATTCTTTCTATTGACAGTTGAAAAACAAAAAAATAGACTTATAGTAACTAAACATCATGGCAAGTTTTTTAACAGACGAAGAATTTGAAAAAATTAGAGGCGTTATATACGATGAAAGCGGAATAAGTTTCTCCGCGTCCAACAGAACAATCTTGGAAAGCAGATTAAAAGAGAGACTTAAAAAGGCCGAACTGGATTCAATAAATGCCTATTACGATCTCATAAAAAAAGACTCCGAAGAGATGAAAATCCTCCTCGATTCGGTGACTACCAATCTCACCAGGTTTTTCCGCAATACGGCCCACTTTCAAACCTTTGAACATTACATCATACCCGATTTAATTGAACATAAAAGGACCACAGCAGATAAAAAGGTCCGAATATGGAGTGCGGGGTGTTCCACTGGGGAAGAACCCTATTCCATAGCCATAATGCTGAAAGAGCTCCTCCCCCAGGGCATGACCGGTGCGGTGACTGCCTCGGACCTGAGCCTGAAATCCCTTATGACCGCGAAGGAGGGGTTCTATCCGGAAATACGGGTAAGCGGGGTGCCCGAGAGGTACCTGAAACAGTATTTCGATAAAAAGGGGAATGGATATCAGGTAAAAGAGGAAATAAAGGAGATGGTGAAATTCGATTATCATAATCTTAAAAACGACAGCGGGTTAAGAAACTTGGATATCGTATTTTGCCGAAATGTTATTATCTATTTTGACGAAGCCGCCCAGCAGGCGGTGATTGATAGGTTTTGGGAATCCATGAACAACCATTCCTATCTCTTTATTGGACATTCCGAATCTCTTTTTGGGATGAAAACAGAATTCGAATTTTTAAAAACAGACTGGGCCTGTGTATACAGAAAATTTAAATAGCTGAAGAAATTGTGATTTTTGAAAGCAGCTGAGCTGTTTTTTTTTAAAATTGGCTTAATCGATACGCCGCCTATGTAAAGCAAGTTGAGGTATGAAGTGGGAGAAGAATTTCAAGAAATTTCCGTTCTTATTGTAGATGATTCGGCCCTTATGAGAAACCTGGTAGGTCGAATTGTGGATTCCGCAGCAGGTCTTAAGACGGCGGGGAAGGCTATGAACGGTGTCTTTGCCCTCCAAAAGATTGAAAAACTCGATCCTGATGTTATTGTTCTTGATTTGGAAATGCCGGAAATGAACGGTATCCAGTTCTTAGAGGAGCGTAAAAAGAGAGGAATAGATATCCCCGTTATCATCCTTTCTTCCCTGGCACAAAAAGGGGCAAAAATCACCATGGACGCCCTCTCCCTGGGAGCATCGGATTTTATCATGAAACCTTCCGGATCGGTCTCCGAGGACATCCACGCTGTAAGCGACAGTCTTATTACCCTGCTTAAGGGGTACGGAGAGAAATATCAACGCCTTAAAAGAAGTACTAAAAAAGCAAAGTCCGCCCCTTCCCCGGCGCCAAGGGTAGACATAGCCGCTCCGCCGCCCCGGATAAAACCCAAGGCCCCGCCGCCGAAGGAGGCACCGAGAAAGAAGGAGGCCGCCCTGGAATGCATTGCCATCGGCATTTCCACCGGGGGGCCCAATGCCTTGCGACATGTCTTCTCACAACTGGATAAAGACCTTCCTCTTCCCATACTAGTGGTCCAGCACATGCCCCCGGGATTCACCGTTGAATTCGCAAAAAGCCTGGACAGGATCTGTCCCCTCTCTGTCTCCGAAGCCAAGGAGGGAGACCTGGTTAAACCGGGGAGGGTTCTTATAGCGCCTGGAAACAAACACATAGAAATAGAAAAACGCCGGTTGGCTTCCATGATCCATCTATCCGATGCTCCCCCGGTAAACGGCCACCGCCCCTCGGCGGACATACTCTTCGCCTCGGTAGCAAAAGAATACAAAGAAAAGGCCATGGCCGTTATTATGACCGGTATGGGCCGAGACGGCGCGAAGGAAATTGGGACGATCCATGAGCTGGGCGGCATAACCCTGGCCCAGGACGAGGCATCCTGTGTTGTTTATGGTATGCCTAAGTCGGCTATTGAGGCCGGGGTAATTCAGCATGTAGTGGCCTTGGACAAAATGGCGGAAACCATATCCGAACTGGCAAAGAAACACAGCTGAGCTCTTTCAAAAGGCTATTTTCCAGGGCCCCAATAGCAGGTCGATGGTAGAATATTCAAGACACTTTACGAATTATTTTCGGCAGTGTTTCTCGGCCTTTTCGCTTCTTTCCCAGATACAGATTGCCTCCAAATCCAAGAGCAAGCCCCAAAACCCCGAGGGCGACCCTGCCCGTCTCTGAGGATACACCAAGGAGGGCCTCTCCAAGAAGATAAAAAAGAAAGAAAAGCAGCAGCGGAACTATAAGAAGCATGAAGCTCGCAAAGAGGGTCCCTCCCGGATCAATAAATACATCCACCAGATCTCCCGCGTGGAGGTCTAAACCCCTCTCATTTACCGCGGAGTAGTGTTTCTCCTCCACCTTGCATATGCTTCCGGCGCAGGATTTACAGGCCTCGTTGTCGCAGAACCCCAGCTCCACCTTAAAATCATGCACTTCAAGCACTTTTGCTCTTTCCGTCATCCTTCATCTCCCCGCAGGACCTGCGTATGGTCTCTATTGAAGAGGCCTTTCCGTTTTCCTCAATCTCTATCACTGCGCCCTGTATCTCCAGCTTTCCATAGGCGTCTTTGGAACGCTCCGGAATCTGGGTAATATACTTTCTAACCTCCACCTTCGGCTCCAATCCGCCAACGGAATCGATACTGCCGGTCCTGCCGGCATCGCAGAGGACGGCGGTTCCACCGGGGAAAACCGCGGCGTCGGAGGTAAGTGTCTTTCCGTGGGTACCGATAACGGCGGAGAGCTTTCCGTCGGCGTGGTGGAACATGGTGTACTTCTCCGCGGTGGTGCAGGCGTGGAAGTCGAGGATAATCATATTCGTCTCTTCCGAGGCCCTCGAAACCAGCTCAGGAAGGAAGGTAAACGGATTGCTCAGGTGGACCCGTCCGAACCCGGCCTGTCCTAAGAGAACAATAACAGCAATGGAAAAATTCTCCCGCCTGTACATCCACCATCCCCTGCCTGGATTTCCCGGGGGATAGTTAGCCGGCCGGAGAATGTAGGAGGCCTTTTGAATGTGCCCCACCATGTCCTTCTTGTAGTAGATGCACTCACCCCCGGTTAAAACATCAATACCCAGTTTATGAAGGTAAATAGAGTGGTTCTTCCCCAGACCGAAACCGCCGGTTGTCCCCTCCGCCTCGGCAATGACAAAGTCTATGTTCTTTTCCTCTTTTATCTTAGAAAGATGGTTTTTAATACAGAATACACCGGCCTTTCCTACTATCTCACCTAAAAACAACACCCGAATCGACACAATTGCTCCTTTATTCCTCTTAAGTCCTTTTACCTTGTTTCCTGAGGAGATTCCAGGGTATCAAAACGGCGCCTAAATTGTAAGAGGTATGCGCCGAGCTGAAGAGGTGGCCCTTTTTGATACGGAAAAAGTAGGTCTTTCGGGCCTTCGGTTCTTTTTGACTCATTCACGGAAACATTGCAGAGGAGTATCTCGTATAGAGCAGGTAATTCCTTAAAGGAAAAGGAATTAAAATAAGAAAAATGAAACATAGATTGGCATGTAAATTGCTTTCAATAGTATAGAGACCCTCATCGCTTCGTCCGCAAAGGAGGAGCGTACACAGTTGCCCCGTATGGGGGACTGAATTTTTCGCTTTAAGAGAGGAAATCTATGAAAGAGAAATCCTACATCGACATTGGCAGGATCATGGACGAGTTCTTCGATGCTGCCATCAAATTCGGAGACAGCTTCCGGGAAGAATTTCAAGACAAAATGAAAAACCAAGAGCATCCCTTCGGTTGGGATGAAAAGGTAGACTACTACCCGGCATACTCCTACCCGCCGGCTAACATCTTTTTCACCCCGGAGAAGGACCTTCAATTCGAGTTCGCCTTAGCTGGTTTCAACGAAAAGTGCATCGATCTCCAGTTCAGCGGCGACTACATGCTCTTCTCCGCCACCGTACCGGAGGAACTGAAGGAACAGGAAAAGGGAGGGGTCAAGTACTTCAAGAGACGCCTAAAACTTAAAGACATTCACGAGCAGAAGTACTACGTCCCGGAGGATAAGTTCGACCGCGACAAGGTAACTGCTAAGTTCAAAGACGGTATTCTCAAAGTCGTGGTCCCCGCAAAAGAAGAAATCAGGCGGGAAGACGGAATTAAAGTCGAAATCGTAAGAGAGGAGGATGAATAGATGTTTTTTTGGTTGTTAGTTGGATTAGTATTAGGTTATTTTTTCAAACCCCAGATTGACAGATTGTTACGAAAGATGATAGGAAATCCCAGTAACAGGGGCGAAAACTATTATAGAGACAGAGATCGTTACTAGTCGCTCCTGGATGCGATGTGTAATGATCTATTACATAGATGGGCCGCCTTCAAGGCGGCCCAATTTATTTGGTGGCCTATTTATTAAAAGACACCTGGGAGGCCATATATAACAGAACATGGTAATTCGAGGCGGAGATTACGGTTGGCCTGAAGTACATGGCTTCCGCGACAGAGAGGACGACCGGATATTAGTGCTAAGGCCGGAGAAGTAGTGCAAACCACTCTCATTAGCAAACAATCCAGCTCGGCAACCTCGCTTATTGACAGCAAAGCCCCTTTTACGCTATTTTTTACCATAACCCGATACCGCCCGGATGGTGAAATTGGTAGACACGCTAGGTTCAGGGTCTAGTGGCGGCAACGCCGTGGAGGTTCAAGTCCTCTTCCGGGCAGAAAAATAGGACAGTGCCTTTAGGTGCTGTCCTATTTTTTGGTCATAAAGAGAGGACTTGAAACGAAACAGGTGCGTACCGGACCTGCGAAGCTGGGAGGAACGCACCTATGGCGCGACAACTTGGAGCGCAAAATGGCAGGAGGCCATTTTAGGGGCGGAGGCGG